>NZ_JBIVAL010000019.1:0-9198 GCF_044745505.1 Streptomyces sp. NPDC086989 | reverse complement strand
CCTGACCGGCCTGACCGGCCTGATCGGCGTGCGGCTTGACCGGCTTGACCGGCCGTGCGGCCTGACCGGACTGAGGGCCCGGTCCTCAGGCCGTCGGTGTGAGGACGAGCTCCGCCGTCGTCACCAGCGCCACCGCCACGGCCGCCGTCACCGCCAGGCCGCGCGTCCACAGCGCCCGCAGCGGCACCGGGCGCGCCCGCAGGTACCCACCCGCCGCCATCGGCAGCAGCGCACTGGCCGCCGTACCCGCCCAGACCACCCCCGGCCCGGGAGCCGCCGCCACGTGCCCGCTCAGCCACGCGTGGGCCAGCAGGGCCGGAGGCGCCGACACCGGCACCGTCAGCACGAGAGCCGCCACCGGCTCCGGCCACGCCGTCAGACGAGCCGTCAGCCGCCCCAGCACCGCCAGGGGTTTGACGAGCAGCAGCCCGTGCAGGAAGCCGACCGCCACCGCGGCGACCGACCCGACCCCGAACACGACCAGGGCTCCGGCCCCCGGCGCCGGATGCGCCGCAACGAGCAGTCCCCAGGCCATCAGCCACTGGCAGGCGCCCACGGCCTCGGCCCCCGGCGCCACGTCCCATCGGCGCGGACCGCGCGACGCCGCCCGCACGGACGCGCCCCGGTCCACCGGGCTCACCCACACCACCACAGACCCCCTGCTCGAACGGCTCCCGGCAGGAGCATGCTCCCGCGCCGCTCTGGAGCCCGGCTGGGGCGTGATCCGGCCAGGCCCTAGATCCGGTCCGGAAGCCGGCCCGGGGCCCGTTCCGGGAGGCCGGGGCCCGGCCCGGCGCCGAGGCCCCGGACCTCCACCCCCTGCACCGGCTCGCCCGCCTCGTTCTCCACCACCACCGCGTCCTCCACCCACCGCACCGTGTACCGCTCGACCGCGCCCGCCCCGAACCCCGGTCCCGGGTCCCGGATCACCAGCCCGCCGCCCGTACGCCCCCGCGCCGGAGCCCACGCCTCCAGGGACACCCCCTCCCCGCCCGGCCCCCGCACCGGCAGCACCGCCCCCGCCCGGGCCAGTACCGGGATCCGGTCCGGCGGGGCGTCCAGCAGGATCTGGCCGGGTCCCTCGTACGCCGTCCCGGTCGCGGTGTCGTACCACCGGCCGCGCGGCAGCCGGACGGCCCGCCGGTCCGCCCCGCACTCCAGCACCGGCGCCACCAGCAGCGCATCGCCGAGCAGGAACGCGTCCTCGCAGTCCCGCAGCGCCCGGTCCTCCGGCGCACCCCACCACAGCGGCCGCACGTACGGCGCCCCCGTCCGCCGCGCCAGCTGGGCCAGCGTCAGGAAGTACGGCCGCAGCCGCTCCCGCTCCGCCAGCACGCCCCGCGCCGCCTCCTCCGCCTCCGGCCCGAACTCCCACGGCTCCCGCCGCCCGGCCCAGATCGCCGAGTGGGTCCGGAACAGCGGGAGGTACGACCCCAGCTGGAGCCAGCGCAGATACAGCTCCGGCGAGGGCGAGCCCCCGAAACCGCCGACGTCCGGACCCGAGTACGGCACCCCGCACAGGCCGAGCCCCAGCACCAGCGACAGCGAGGCCCGCAGCCCCTCCCAGCCGGTCTCCACGTCCCCGGACCAGGTGCCCCCGTACCTCTGCATCCCCGCCCACCCCGACCGGGAGAACAGGAACGGCCGCTCCGCCGGCCGCAGCCGGACCAGCCCCTCCCAGCCCGCCCGCGCCATCCCGAGCGCGTACACGTTGTGCGCGGCCCGGTGGTCCCCGCCCGCGCCGTCCATGGAGTGCCGCGCCGAGCGGGGCAGCGTCATGTCTCCGAACGGCGCGAAGGACACCGGCTCGTTCATGTCGTGCCACACCCCCGCGAAGCCCTGCTCCAGCCGCTCCGCGTACAGCCCGCCCCACCAGGCGCGCACCGCCGGATCCGTGAAGTCCGGGTACACGCACTCGCCGGGCCACACCTCGCCCCGCACCTCCTGCCCCCGCGCGTCCCGTACGAAGGCCCCGCCCGCCCCCACCGCACGGCCCGACTCGTGGACCGCGTCGCCCGCCTTCACCGCCGGGTCGACGATCGAGACGAGCCGCACGCCCTGCTCGGCCAGCTCCCGCGCCAGCCCCGGCAGATCCGGGAACCGCTCCCCGTCCACCGTGAACACACGGTGCCCGTCGTAGTGGTCGATGTCGAGGTGGACCGCCGACAGCGCAAGCCCGCGCGCGGTGTAGCCGGCCACCACCCGCCGCACCTCCTGCGCGCTCCCGAACCCCCACCGCGCGTGCTGGTACCCCAGCGCCCACTCGGGCGGCACGGCCGCCCCGCCGGTCAGTCCCGACCAGCCCTGCAGCACCCGGGCCGGCGTCCCCACCAGCACCCAGCACCGCAGCGGCCCGCCCTCCATGCGCAGCTCGCTCGTCCCCGGCCGGTCCGCCCCCGACCCGGCGCCCTCCTCGCCCTCGCGCAGCGCCACCCGGCCGTCCCAGGAGTTGTCGTGGAACACCAGGTGCGTTCCGGCGTCCGCCACCACCATCTGCACCGGCATCGTGATGTAAAGGGGGTCGTCACCCGGACCGAAGCCGCCCTTGGGGTCCGTGTTCCACAGCCGGTACACCCCGTCCCGCAGCCGCGGCCCGGCGGCCCGCCCGCCCAGCCCGAAGAACCGGGCGTCCGCCGGCACCTCGGCCCGCTGGAGCCACCGCGCCTCGACCGGCTCCCCGGTGGCCGGCTCCGCGGGTTCCCACCAGCGCGGCGGCAGCTCCCGGCGCAGCACCGTCCCGCCCGGCGTCCGCACCTCCACCGCCCCGTGCCGGGACACCGCCACCGTCACCCGCTCCGACACCACCCGCCAGCCGCCGCCGGTGTCCGGTTCCAGCACGGCCCGCGGGTCGGGCTCCGGGCCGTCGCCGACCAACGCGTACGAGGGCGTGGGCCCGGCCCCGTCCCAGCCCCAGAACACCGCGCCGCCCGCCGTGACCCGTACGAGCAGCTCCGAGCGGGTGAACCGCAGCACGCCCCCGCCCGGCCGCGGCTGCGTACCGGTCAGCAGGCCCGGCACGCGGGCCCGCTCCGCGCCCCGGCGCGGGAGCCCCACCGCGTCCGCGCGCCGGTTGCGCCAGGCCGAGCGCCACGCGCGCCGCCCGCGCTCCGTACCGAGCTCTGTCACCGCACGCACCAGATCACGACCGTTCATGCCGCTCACCCTGCCACCGGCCGCCCCCCGAGCGGGCACCGTTCAACTTCCGTTCACTCGTCCATGAGGCCCCTGGTGCGTACGTGGATCACATGGCATGGTCCCTGTGAGCCGCCGCGCACACCCATCGCGCGAACGGCACCGCACACACCCACGCACACCATGCGCGCGCCGCAGACTTGACCGGGAGCCGACCCATGACCTCAGCCACCCAGCCGGAACCCCTCTGGTCCCCGAGCCCCGAGCGGATCGCCGCAGCCCGCATCACCGCCTTCCAGGCCTGGGCCGCGGAGCGTTTCGGAGCCCCCGCGGACGGTGGCTACCCCGCGCTGCACAGCTGGTCCGTCGACGAGCTGGACACCTTCTGGCAGGCCGTCGCCGAATGGTTCGACGTCCGGTTCACCACCCCGTACCGGTCCGTCCTCACGGACCGCTCCATGCCCGGCGCGCACTGGTTCACCGGAGCCACCCTCAACTACGCCGAGCACGCCCTGCGCGCCGGCGAGGACCCGGCGCGCGCCGAGGACGCCGCCCTCCTGTACGTCGACGAGACCCATGAGGCCACCCCCGTCACCTGGGCCGCGCTCCGCCGCCAGGTCGGCGCGCTCGCCGCCGAGCTGCGCGCCCTCGGCGTACGCCCCGGTGACCGGGTGAGCGGCTACCTCCCCAACATCCCCGAAGCCGTCACCGCGCTCCTCGCCACCGCCGCCGTCGGCGCCGTGTGGACCTCCTGCGCCCCCGACTTCGGCGCCCGCAGCGTCCTCGACCGCTTCCAGCAGGTCGAGCCCGTGGTCCTGTTCACCGTCGACGGCTACCGCTACGGCGGCAAGGAGCACGACCGCCGCGACACCGTCGCCGAACTGCGCGCCGAGCTCCCCTCGCTGCGCGCCGTCGTCCACATCCCGCTGCTCGGCACTCCGGCCCCGGAAGGCGCCCTGGCCTGGGCCGACCTCACGTCCGGCGACGTCGAGCCGGTCTTCGAGCCGGTCCCGTTCGACCACCCCCTCTGGGTGCTCTACTCCTCCGGTACGACGGGCCTGCCCAAGGCGATCGTGCAGTCCCAGGGCGGCATCCTCCTGGAGCACCTCAAGCAGCTCGGCCTGCACTGCGACCTCGGCCCCGAGGACCGGTTCTTCTGGTACACCTCCACCGGCTGGATGATGTGGAACTTCCTCGTCTCCGGCCTGCTCACCGGCACCACGGTCGTCCTGTACGACGGCAGCCCGGGCTACCCCGACACCGCGGCCCAGTGGCGGATCGCCGAGCGGACCGGAGCCACCCTGTACGGGACCTCCGCCGCGTACGTCATGGCCTGCCGCAAGGCCGGCGTCCACCCCGCGCGCGACTTCGACCTGTCCGCCGTGAAGTGCGTGGCCACCACGGGCTCGCCGCTGCCGCCCGACGGCTTCCGCTGGCTCCACGACGAGGTGGCGCAAGACCTGTGGATCGCCTCCGTCAGCGGCGGCACCGACGTCTGCAGCTGCTTCGCCGGCGCCGTCCCCACCCTCCCCGTCCACATCGGCGAGCTCCAGGCCGCCTGCCTCGGCACCGACCTCCAGTCCTGGGACCCGTCCGGCAAGCCGCTGACCGGGGAGGTCGGCGAGCTGGTCGTCACCAACCCGATGCCGTCCATGCCGATCCGGTTCTGGAACGACGAGGACGGCAGCCGCTACCGCGACAGCTACTTCGAGATGTTCCCCGGCGTCTGGCGCCACGGTGACTGGATCACGATCACCGACCACGGCTCCGTCGTGATCCACGGACGCTCCGACTCCACCCTGAACCGGCAGGGCGTCCGGATGGGCTCCGCCGACATCTACGAGGCCGTAGAACGCCTCCCCGAGATCAAGGAGTCCCTGGTCATCGGCCTGGAGGAACCGAACGGCGGCTACTGGATGCCACTGTTCGTCCACCTCGCGCCCGGCGCGACCCTCGACGACGACCTGCGCGGACGCATCAAGGCCACCATCCGCGAGGAGCTCTCCCC
Organism: Streptomyces sp. NPDC086989; assembly: GCF_044745505.1. Taxonomy (NCBI): domain Bacteria; kingdom Bacillati; phylum Actinomycetota; class Actinomycetes; order Kitasatosporales; family Streptomycetaceae; genus Streptomyces; species Streptomyces sp. NPDC086989. The sequence goes on along the minus strand of NZ_JBIVAL010000019.1, from coordinate 4,058 downwards.
GCGCCACGTCCCCGACGAGGTCATCGAGGTCCCCGCCATCCCCCACACCCTGACGGGCAAGCGCATCGAGGTCCCGGTCAAGCGGCTCCTCCAGGGCACGCCCATGGCGAAGGCGGTCAACCCCGGCTCGGTCGACAACGTCGACCTCCTCCCCTTCTACGAGGAGCTGGGCCGCACCCGCGCCCGCGACTGAGGTCACTGTCAGTGGCATTGGTTACCGTGAGTGAGCAATCGAATGCGCTCGATCGCACCACTCAGGGGGAGCCATGCCACGGACACGCCACCACACGCGCCGCACCGCCGGCCGCACCACCCGGCGCCGCATGCTGCGCCGCGAAGTCCCCAGCACCGTAGGCCTCCTGGCCGACGCCGGGGACTTCGCGGCCATGCGCGGCTACCGCAGCTTCACCTTCGACCACCACGACGACTACACCGACTACCTCCGGCACGTCGACGGCCTGCTCCGGTCCCTCGCGGCCCAGGGGATCCACACCACCGTCGCCCTCTTCGACCCCGACGAGTACGCCGAGTTCTGCACGGAACACGGCATCGACCCGGACACCGCCGAAGGCCGCACCCGCTTCACCGCCGAACTCGCCGGCACCAGCGTCGTCCTGCCCTACACCGGCCAGCCCATCGACGAACTCGTCCCGCTCCTCGTCGACGAGGCCGTCCGCCAGGCCACCTGGGAGTACGCGACCACCCTCCTCGCCGGCGTCGGCAGCTGCGCCGACTGCGGCGAGGACATCGGCCACGCCTCCTTCGCACGGGCCACCGGCACGCTCAGCCGCCTCGTCGACGGGGCCGGCCCAGGCCACCACCACCTCGTGTGCAGCGTCCCCACCCGGGACGAACAGCTCGTCGCCGTCCTGCACGCCGAGGTCACCGCGGACCGGGACGGCCCGCCCCGCATCGAGGGCCGCGAAAGCCTCGACTTCGTGAGCGTCCTCGCCGCCGGACTCGCCCTCGGCGGCCCCGGAGGACTGGTACTGCGCAGCACCACCGAGGGCCTGCCCGACCGCGTCCACGGCTGGCGCCTGGACCGCGGACGCCTGGTCCCGCTGTCCGCGGCGTCCGTGTTCAACGCCTACTGCACGGACGCCGACACAGGGGACCCCGTGGCCCCAGAATCCGGCGTCGAATACTGCCCCGGCTACGACGTGGACGACCCCACCCCGCACCACTAGGGGGTGCCGGCCGTCCCGCCCGGCCCGAGAGACGACCGAGGGGCCCCGCCACCGGCGAAGGCCCCTCGGTCGACACCACCTGCCCGGCTACTCCCCGGACAGCACCGCCTGTGCGGCCACGCGGGCCTCCTCGGCGCTGTCCACCGCACGCGCCGCGGCCGCGGCACGCTCGCACTGCGCCAGTGTGTACTTGGCGAGCGTCGCCCGCACGTAGGGGATCGAAGCGGCACCCATCGACAGAGAGGTGACACCCAGACCCGTCAGCACGCAGGCCAGGAGCGGGTCGGAAGCGGCCTCGCCGCAGACGCCGCAGCTCTTGCCCTCCGCCCGGGCGGCCTCGGCCGACATCGCGATCAGGTCGAGCAGCGCCGGCTGCCACGGGTCCTGGAGCCGCGACACCGCACCGACCTGACGGTCCGCGGCGAACGCGTACTGGGCCAGGTCATTGGTGCCCAGCGAAAGGAACTCGACCTCCTGGAGGATCGAGCGCGCCCGCAGCGCGGCGGAGGGGATCTCCACCATCGCCCCGAACTTCGCGTTCAGCCCCGCCTCGCGGCACGCGTCCGCAAAGGCCCGCGCGTCGGCACGGTCGGCCACCATCGGCGCCATGACCTCAAGGTGGACCGGCAGCCCCTCGGCAGCCTTGGCCAGCGCGGTCAGCTGCGTGCGCAGCACGTCCGGGTGGTCCAGCAGCGACCGCAGACCGCGCACGCCCAGCGCCGGGTTCGGCTCGTCGGCCGGCGTCAGGAAGTCCAGCGGCTTGTCGGCGCCCGCGTCCAGGACGCGTACGACGACACGGCCCTCCGGGAACGCCTCCAGCACCTTGCGGTACGACTCGATCTGCTTCTCCTCGGACGGCGCCTTCTTGCTGTCGTCCAGGAACAGGAACTCGGTGCGGAACAGGCCCACGCCCTCGGCCCCGGCCTCCACGGCCGCCGGCACGTCCGCCGGACCGCCCACGTTGGCCAGCAGCGGCACCTTGTGGCCGTCAGACGTCGCTCCCGGACCGGACGAGGCCGCGAGAGCGGCCTTGCGCTCGGCGGCCGCGGCCTCCAGCTCGGCCCGCTTCTGCGGGGTCGGCTCGACGAACAGGTCGCCGGTGCTGCCGTCGACGGCGATGACCGTACCCTCGGCGATCTCCCCGGCACCCGGGAGCGCCACGATCGCCGGCACGCCCAGCGCCCGCGCGAGGATCGCGCTGTGACTGGTCGGCCCGCCCTCCTCGGTCACGAAACCGAGGACGAGCGCCGGGTCGAGCAGCGCGGTGTCGGCCGGAGCCAGGTCCCGCGCGATCAGCACGTACGGCTCGTCGCTGTCCGGCACACCCGGCATCGGCACGCCCAGCAGCCGCGCCACGATCCGGTTCCGGACGTCGTCCAGGTCGGCCACCCGGCCGGCCATGTACTCCCCGGCACCCGCGAGCAGGTCGCGGTACGAGGCGAACGCGTCGTACACCCCACGCTCCGCCGTGCTGCCGACGGCGATGCGCCGGTCGACGTCCGCCATCAGCTCGGGGTCCGTGGCGATCATCGCCTGGGCCTCCAGCACGTGCTGAGCCTCGCCACCGGCCAGCTGGCCGCGCGCGATCAGGTCGGCGGACACAGCCTCCACGGCCTTGCGGGCGCGCCCCTGTTCGCGCTCCGCCTCGTCCGCGGTGATCTGCTTGGCCGGCGGCTCCAGAACCGCCGTGCCCATGTGCCGCACCTCGCCGATCGCCACACCGTGGCTCACGCCGACGCCTCGCAGCGTTGTCTCCATTTCACCCGTCTCCGGTCGAGCGGCGGCCCCAGCCGCCGCGGTGGATGTCCGACTCGCCCTTGAGGGCGGACCAGGTCACTGCCAGCTGAAAAGGACGTCGTCGGCCTTCACGTCACCGGTCTCGACGACGTCGCCGAGGGCGTCCGCGGTCGCCTCCAGCGCCACGACGGGGCAGATCGGAGACTTGCCGGCGTCCTCGACGGCCTGCGGGTTCCAACGGATGACGGCCTGGCCACGGGTCACGGTGTCGCCCTTGTTGACGAGCAGCTCGAAGCCCTCGCCGTTGAGCTGAACGGTGTCGATCCCGAGGTGGGTGAGTACGCCGTGTCCTTCGCCATCGACGACGACGTACGCGTGCGGGTGCAGGGAGACGACCACGCCGTCGACGGGGGACACCGCCTCCGAGGGCTCACGCACGGGATCGATAGCGGTGCCCGGACCCACCATTGCGCCGGAGAACACCGGATCGGGCACTGCCGCGAGTCCGATGGCACGCCCGGCAAGTGGGGACGTCACGCTGGTCATGGGGGGCCTCCCAGGGGTGGGGCTTCTTCGTGTCGCCGTTACAACCTGCGCTGCAACGACGTACTTTCAGAAGGGTATGTCATGACACGTCCCGGTTCGCCCGACATGAACCCCCTGCTGGGAGCCCCGGCGCGCGACCGCGACGACGTAGTGGACTAGACCATACGCCTGAATCGATTTGCTTGGGCACCACGGGCCCTGTACTGTCGTGAGTCCCGCCAGGACGTGCCGCGTGAACTTCTCGCGAACAACCGATGGACGGGAATCCTCCTCTTCAGTGCAGATCTTGATCCGTGCTGCTTCTCGTATGCCTATTCGGCAAAACGGGTGAGTGGTCAGGGAGCTGGAAAAGCCCTGATAGAGTCGGAATCGCTGGAAAGGGAAAACGCGAAAGCGAAGGACCTGGAAAGCGAGCGGGACCGAATCTGATAGAGTCGGAAACGCAAGAATAAAGAACGAAAGCCCGGAGGAAAGCCCCAGTAAGTGTTACTGCGGGTGAGTACAAAGGAAGCGTCCGTTCCTTGAGAACTCAACAGCGTGCCAAAAATCAACGCCAGAAGTTGATACCCCGTCCACTTCGGTGGATGA
>NZ_JBIVAL010000018.1:2428-142522 GCF_044745505.1 Streptomyces sp. NPDC086989 | reverse complement strand
CCCATGGCTTCGGCCGCGCCACCCCGCACCCCCGGATAATCCGTCCCGGAGTGATCCAACCATCTTGAAGATTATTTCGTTAGGAGTTCTTAGGCGGCCACGACTGACGGTGAGGGCCAGGACATCACCGCAGCGGATGGGGAAGCGGCGGTCGCTGCCGCTCTCGGCCCCGCGGGGGCCCATGCGGTGAAGCGCCGGGCGGATCCTCACGTCTGCGTGGGCTCCTGATCGTCGTGTTCTTGCTCCTGCGCCCAGGTGGTCGCCCATTCGTCGAGCGGACGGAGGGCGTGACCGAGTGCGGTGCCCAGCCGGGTGAGCTCGTAGCCATCGGTCGAGGACGCGACGATCCCGCTCGATGTGAGTTCGCGGAGCCGCTGGTAGAGGACGCTGGATGACAGCCCTTCGCACCGTGCCAGCAGCGCGCGGGCTCCGAGCGGACCCGCACGCAGCTCCCAGAGAATGCGCAGCGCCCACCGACGGCCGAACAGGTCCATCGCGGCCATGAGGGGACGGCCGGTCGTTGATCCACGAACCGGTGTTCCTGGGCGTGGCGTCGGCATGTCCCTCCTTGTGTTTCTTTATTCGAAACACTAGCATCAACCCGTACGTTTCTTATTTCGAAACGAACTGGGACGGAGATCGCCATGCATAGGTTGGTTGTCCTGTATTCCGAGCCCGCCGACCCCGACCACTTCCGCGACTACTACGTGAGCAACCACCTTCCGCTGGTCAGGAACTGGCCCGGCCTGCTTGCGTGGCGCTACAGCTTCGACGTGGCGGCGACCGAGGGAGAAGCGCCGTATTTCGCGGTCTTCGAAGGTGACTTCGCTGACGCCGCCGCCATGGCCGCGGCGCGGGCGTCGCCGCACGGCCGGCGGGTGGCCGCCGATGTCGCCAACTACGCCACCGGCGGTGCGGTCGTCATCCACTATCCGGTTCAGGAAGGCACCGGCTGAGGCGGGCCGGTACGCTCCGGGACGCGTTCGGTCGGCCGTTGCGGCCAGGTCCGGCCAGCGGCGGATGCCGTTCGCGGTTGCCGGTTCGTCGAGCGTCGAAGGGGGGCCGATGTCCTGGCCGGATGTGACGGTGGTCGATGCGTGCGTGCGGCGCGACGGCCGGGGCGGTAGCCCCACGGCCGTCACCGACGAAGACCCGGCGGCGACGGACGCGGACCGGCGTGCGGTCGCCGCTGCGGCCGGCACCTCGCACGCGGCGTTCATCGGCCCGGGGCGGGCGCCGGACGGTGGCCGGCCGGTCCGGTTCTTCACCGCCGCCGCCGAACTGTCCGGCTGCGGCCACGGCACCGTTGCGGCGCAGGCCGTCCGGTTGGCCCGCACCGCGCTCGGTGAGCTGAAAGACCGCCAGCACACCGGCGGCCGCACGTTCGACACCGTCGCGATCCGCCGCCCCGCCGGCATCGAGGTGTGGTTCGACCAGGGCCTCGTCGCGCTGCGTCACCCGGCACCGGAGGAGCGCGCCGCGATCGTCGCCGCGCTCGGGCTCACCGCGGACGATGCGCATCCGGCCGACGCGCCACGGATCGCCGCGCCCGGCGCACCCCGCATGCTGGTACCGGTCCACGACCGGTCGGCACTGCTCCGGGTCCGCCCACACCTGGGCAGGCTGACAGAGGCGTGCCGGCGGTACGGGCTCCTCGGCTGTTTCGTGTACGTACCCCCGGTGGACGACCGACCGGGCGCGGCGCGGATGTTCGCGCCGGCGATCGGTGTCGACGAGGACGTCGCCAACGCCAACAGCACCGGCTGCCTGGCCGCCCACCTGCTCGACACGACAGGGGCGCAGACGGTCGCGATCGAGGTGGAGCAGGGCGACACGCTCGGCCGGCCGGCCAGCGTGCTCGCTTCGGCCCGACGCGGGCCGGCGGGCATCACGACCCGGGTCGGCGGGTTGGCGGTGGTCCGCGACGGCCACTGAGGCGCTCTCCCGCGCCGGCGAGGGAGGGGGCTCGCGGCCGCCCCTCGGGCGTTCAGGGCTTCCTGATCTCCGCCAGGATGCCGGCCGCGCCCTGGTCGAGGAGATCGGCGGCGACGCAGGCACCCAGCTTCTCCGGCGCGTCCACCGGCCCGCTCCCCGCAGCCGTGACCTGTTGGGCGCCGTTCAGGGAGGTCACGGCGGCGGACAGGTGCAGCATGCCGTCCTGGCCGATCCGCGCCCAGGCCCCGACGGGGACGGAACAGCCACCGTGCAGCTCGGCCAGCAGGGCGCGTTCGGCGCGTACGCAAGCGTCGACCTGCGGATCACCGGTGCCGGCCAGGAGCCGGGCAGCCGCGGAGCCGGTGCGGACCTGAATGCCGAGTGCACCCTGTCCGGGGGAGGGGGGAAAGACGGCCGGGTCCAGGATTTCGTGGACCTCCGGCATCAGGTCCAGCCGGCTCAACCCTGCTGCCGCGAGCACGACGGCGTCGGGGCCGCCCTTGGTGGTGCGGGCGAGCCGCCCCGGCACGTTCCCGCGGATCGGGATGACGTCCAGGTCCGGGCGGAGCGCGAGGAGCTGGGCGACGCGGCGCGGGGCCCCGGTGCCGACGCGGGCGCCCCGGGGGAGGCCCTGGAGGGTGGCCCCGCACAGTACGTCCCGGACGTCCTGGCGGGGACCGGGGGTGACCAGCAGGGTCGTCCCTTCGCGGACCGTGGTGGGGAGGTCCTTGAGGGAGTGCACGACCACATCGACCCTCCCCGTGACCAGGGCCTCTTCCTGGTTCGTGGAGAACGCGGACCCGCCGGCGGTCTTCGCCACCTCGGCGAGGGTGGGCGTGCTGCGGTCCTGGTCCCCGCCTTCGAGGATGGTCTCCCGCTTGAACCGGACGCCGGGGAACTGCTCGGCGACCGGCCCCAGCCACTCCGCGACCTGTGCTCTCGCGAGCTTGCTCGCCCTGGAACCGATCCGCACCGAGTCGTCGCTCATCAGGTTCAACTCCTCGTGTCTGAAGTCTTGTTGACGCCAGAGCCTACTTCCACCGGAACCATGCGGTTTCCGACAGAACGTCACCAAGGAACGGAGCGGCCTCGCCTCGCCCCACTGCCCGTCAGGACGCGTGAGGCTCCTTGAGCCCCTGGAGGAGGAGGGCGATCAGTCGGCGGGGGTCGTAGCGGGGGTCGTCGTCGCGGCCGATGCAGAGATTGCCGATGCCGCGCATCAGCTCGTAGGGCTGTGTGCCGGGCCTGATGTCCCCGGCGTCGACCGCGGCGTCGAGCAGCCGGGCGCAGACGGGCAGCAGGCGGTCGAGGAAGTAGGCGTGCAGCGCGGCGAAGCGGTCGCTGTCGGACTGCAGGGCGTCGGCCAGTCCGTGCTTGGTGACCAGGAAGTCGACGAACAGGTCGATCCAGCGGCACAGCGCGTCGAACGGGGAACCGGCGTCGGCCAGCAGGTTCGGGCCCGCCTCGGCGCACCCCTCGATCTGGTGGCGGTAGACGGCGGTGACGAGATCCGCCCTGGTCGGGAAGTGGCGGTAGATCGTGGCCATCCCGACGCCCGCCGCGGCGGCGATCTGGCGGATCGGTGCATCGACGCCGGAGGTGGCGAACACCTCGGCGGCGGCATCCAGCACCGTCTGCCGGTTGCGCTGGGCGTCGGCCCGCTTTCCTCGGGACGGCGACTGCTGCCCTGTGGGGCTCTCGGCGGCCATCGCATGGTCCTTCCACGTCGATTGACAAAACGGAGCGGTGCTCCGGATACTAAATGGAGCGGCGCTCCGCTTCAGTTTAGCGGCAACGCTGAAGCGGCTGAAACGGCCGCTCCTGACCCTCTCCACCTGTCCGTCCGCCCGTCGCAGGAGACAGGGCGGACAGCAGGTGCCACCGAAAGGGAACACCTACCGTGAGCACCTCCACTGCCACCACCCGCGCCACCACCGGCGCCGATGCCACCACTGACCCCACCACCGATCCCACCACCGGCGCCGACACCTTGAGCAGTCCCGTCCCCGTCCTGTCCTTCAGCCCCGTGGTCCTCTCCGTACCCGGCCGTCCCGTGGACCTCCAGGTACGCGTCTCCGTACCGGCGACGGGAACCGGTCTCCCCGTCATCCTCCTCTCCCACGGCCACGGCCCCTCGCACCACCTCTCCTCACTCCACGGATACGCGCCGCTCGCCGACTTCTGGGCGGCCCGCGGCTTCGCCGTCGTCCAGCCCACCCACCTCACGTCCCGGACGCTGAGCCACCTGGTCGCCGACGCACCCGGCGCCCCCGACTTCTGGCGCTCGCGCGCCGAGGACATGACCCACGTCCTCGACCGGCTCGACGAGATCGAGAAGGCCGTGCCGCAGCTCGCGGGACGCATCGACCCCGCCAAAATCGCCCTCGCCGGCCACTCCCTCGGCGGCTTCACCGCCGCTCTGCTGCTGGGCGCCGGCCTCAAGGACCCCGACACCGGGGACGTGGTGCACCTCGCCGACCCCCGGATCAAGGCGGGCGTGCTGCTCGCCGCGCCCGGGCGGGGCGGCGAGGTCTTCAACGGGCCCATGGCCGAGCAGTGGCCGATCATCGGGGCCGTCGACTTCTCGACGATGACCACACCCGCACTGGTCGTCGTCGGCGACCAGGACGACCCCCGGCACTTCACGGACATGGGACCGGACTGGCACGCCGACCCCTACACCCTCGCCCCGGCCCCCAAGACCCTGCTCACCCTGTTCGAGGCGGAGCACGGACTCGGCGGGATCGCCGGATACGACGCCGCCGAGACCACGGACGAGAACCCCGAACGGGTCGCCGCCCTGGCCCGGCTCACCGCGGCCTACCTCCACACCCGGCTCCACCCCGGCTCCCCCGCGTGGCAGACCGCGTGCGCGGCCCTGACGAGCGGAGCCGCCCCGGTGGGGCGGGTCGAATCCAAGTAACCCTCCGCCAGGCCACCGCCGTACGACAGGGCCTAGACCTCGGGCAGCGAGGGATCGGGCGTCCAGGAAGGGGGTGCGGTGAGGGACCACCGCTCGTGGTCGCGCCAGGCTCCGTCGATGTAGAGATAGGCGTGCGAGATGCCTTCGTAGCGGAACCCCAGGCGTTGCACCAAGGCCAAAGACGCCCTGTTCCCCGGCTGGATGTTCGCCTCCAGCCTGTGGAGCCGCAGGTCGCCGAAGGCGTGCCGCAGCGCGACGGTGAGCCCTTCTGCCATGTAACCCCGCCCCACTGACGGGGTGAAGGCCGCATAACCGAGGGACGCGCCCTGGTAGCGGCCACGGATGATCGAGTTGATGTTGACCATGCCGGCAGCCGCGCCGGTCTCCAGGACGCGGATCAGGAAGCCCAGGTTGGTGCCGTCGCCGAAGCGGCTCATCCAGCCCTGGAACTCCTGCGCGGTCGCGGGCAGCTGCATCCACGGGGAATGGAGCTCGGCGCTGGCCCTCACCAGCGAGCAGAACTCGTCCTGGTCGGCGAGGGTGAGCGGGCACAGTTCAACCCGTGACGGCGTAGGGGGCATGAGCCGATGGTAGGGCCCCCGAACGCGGTGGCCGCGGCGCCGGGTAGCGTGCCGAGCCGGGACTCACCACCTGGGGTGCGCTCCCCAAGGGCTTCGGCATGGCCCGGGCAGGGCACGGGCCGGGGGTGGACCTGCTGTTGAGTCCGGGCGACCTGGTCGGGACGACGAAGATCCGGAGCCGCTGGGGCGGCTGCTGCGGGCCGGGCGGACACGACAGGCCACGTTTTGGGCAGTCGGCCGTACGCAGGCAGACTCCGATGCTGTGGACATGGGGATCTCAGGTTTCGAGCCGTCCTTCCTGGTGGGGATCGAGGCGGTCCGGCAGGCGCACGGAGCGCGCCTGGCGGCCCTCGCCGGCAGGCGGTTGACGGGCTTCGCCCTGGTGCGTTTCGCCGACGGGGACTGGTACGCCGACTGCCCGGTGGTACTGGACTTCGACGGCATACAGGTGGAGGTGTGCCACTGGAAGTTCGACGAGCTCTCGATCGGCTGGGACACGATCGACACGGCGGCGCCCATCACCGGGTGGGAGGAGGTGGAGCCGACGCCCCGGTGGTCGAACGGCGACGAGCACATCGAGCCGTTCCTCGGCCTGGAACTGGACGAGGTCGCGCTCCTCGAGTGGCGGCCGACGGACCGTGACCTGGCGGCCGGGACGGTGGCGGTGGAATTCGCCTTCGCCGGGGACCGGCTGCGGCTCGTCAACGGACTCGACGAGAACCGCATCGAGGCCGGTGCGGCTGAGCCGGGTTACGTTCGGTACCGAATGACCCGGGACCTCTCCAGCTCCGACAGGGGCGGCGCCGGTACCGGTCCGGCGTCGGCGTAGAGCGCGATCGGGTCATCCGGTAGGAGCGTCGGCACACCGAAGGGGCCCCGGGGACACGGCGGAGCCCGACGGCGGACGCGTCGGGCTCCCGTGGGGACAGCGGGGCAGGGGCGTCAGTGCGCGCCGGCGCCGTACAGGGTGTTGCAGGTGTTGTTGGCGTTCAGGGTCATCCAGTGCCACTTCAGCTTGTCGCGGGTCTGCGGGCCGTAGACGCCGTCGGGGTCGAGGCCCAGGCTCTTCTGGACGCGGGCGAGGGCGGCCGCCGTCTTCGGGCCGAACTTGCCGTCGATCTCGCCGAGGTCCTGGCCGTAGCAGTAGTTCAGGGTGTCCTGGAGGTAGTACACCTGCATTCCGCTGGCGCCGGATCGCAGGGTGCAGAAGTTGGTGCCCTGGGAGCCGATCGTGGGGACCTTCGTGTACCAGGCGTTGGCGGGGCCGCTGTAGTAGATCGCGTAGTCGGTGCAGCCGGCGATGGCCGCGTGCGCGGTCGTGCCGAAGCCGATCAGGCCGGCGGTCATCGCGGCGGTGGCGCCGATGGTGGCGAGCGTGCGCTTGAGCTTCATGGGTGGTCGACCCCCGAGGTGCGGTCCGATGCGAGCTGAGGCGATCGGATGCGAACGGATGTGAGTGGTCGGCGTGTTGCCGTCCGGTGGCGAGAAACCTAGTCGTGATCCGGCCACCCCCGATTCCGCCTCCGGCGCAGTGTCCCGAGGGCGTCCTGCATCCCGGGAAGGGCGGCGAGAGGGGTGCGGTGTAAGGCCGCAGGCCGGTCGGAGGGGCCCGTCGCCACCCCCGGACCTCCTCGCGCCCGGCCCGTCCCGGGGGGTCCCGCACCCGTCCCACGGTGTCCCGGGCACGTCCCGTGGACGTTCCGAGTCGCGTCCCGTCCCTCGAACCGGACCGTGCCACCAACGGCGCGGGCCGCGGAGCATGTCTGGATTTGATCGCCACGCGACATCCGACATCCGACGTGTGTACGCGCCCTGCCGGTCGCGCTCGCCCTGCCGGTCGCCGTCTCCGTGGGGGTGGGCACCGCCGACGGCGCGTCGGCTCGACCACCCGGCCGGCAAGAGCAGCGGGCCGCGGTGTGCCGCTTACGATGGTGCTTGTCATGGTCACAATGAAGGTGCTCGGCTCGTTCCGGGTCGAGGTCGACGGTCGCCCGGTCGATGCGGGCGGCCGGCTCGCACGGATGGTGCTGGTCCAACTGCTGCTCGCCCGAGGGGCGGTCGTGCCCACGGAGCGGATCATCGAACGGTTGTGGCCGACCCGTGTCCCGTCGAGCGCGCAGGCGTCCCTCCACGCCTACATCGCGCGCCTGCGGCGCGTCCTCGAACCGGAACGCGCGCCACGCACGCCCGCGCGGCTGCTGATCAGCGCGCCCTACGGCTACGCCCTCGCCCTGGAGCCCGACGCGGTGGATGCCTGGGTGTTCGAGGGACGGGTGACGGCCTGCTCCGCGCCGGAGCTGCCGGCCCGGGTCGTCGCGCAGCGTCTGGCCGAGGCGCTCGCGTCCTGGGGCGGGCAGCCGTACGCCGAGTTCTCGGACGAGCAGCGGACCGACGGCGAGCGCGCCCGCCTGGAGGAGTTGCACCGCACCGCCCGCGAGCGGCTCGCCGCGGCACGGCTGGCCGGCGGGGAGGTTGCCCAGGCCCTCGCCGACGCGGGCGCGCTGACCCGGGAACAGCCGCTGCACGAGGAGGGCTGGCGACTGCTGGCCCTGGCCCTGTGGGCCCGCGACCGTCAAGGAGACGCCCTGGCCGCGCTGCGGCAGGCCCGGAACGTCCTCGGCGAGGAACTCGGCGTCGAGCCCGGGCCCACCCTGCTGGAGCTGGAACAGGCCCTGCTGCACCAGCGTCTGGACGTCCTCCACCGGGCGACCGGGACGACGCCCGGGACACCCGCCACCACCGCGGGAACACTCGCCACCACCGCGGAGACACCCGCCACCACCTCGGGGGCTTCCGCGATCACCCCGGGGGCATCCGCCACCACCCCGGGGGCATCCGCCACCACCCCGGGGACACCCATCACCCCCGGGACTTCCGCAACCACTGCGGGGGCATCCGCGACCGCCCCGGGGACACCCACCGGCACCCCCGGCACACCCACCGGCACCCCCCGCCCTCCCGGCGCGGTCCTCGCCCCGACCGCCGCGGCGCCCCTGCGGGACCGGGCGCAGGTGCCGGGTGCCCCTGCCGCCGACGCCACGCCGACGTCGCTGACGGCGGACCGGCTCCTGGGCCGCGACGAGGACCTTGCCGCGCTCGCCGCTGCCGCGGACCGGGCCCGGAGCGGCCGGGCGCAGGTGGTCCTGATCTCCGGTGAGGCGGGCATCGGAAAGTCGAGCCTCCTGGAGGCCGCCGTCCGTCAACTGCCCGATCAGGGCTGGCTGGTCGGGACCGGGCAGTGCCCGGAGACCGACGGCGCCCCGCCCGGCTGGGCCTGGTTCGACATGCTGCCGAGCCTGGCGGAGGCCGCCCCGCCGGGCCCGTACGCCGATGAGCTCGCTCCGCTCCTGGCCCCAGGCACCGCGCGGGACGCGGGGCCGCCGGACGGCAGCCCGGCCCGGCGCTTCCACCTGCACAGGGCGCTGCTCGGCTGGCTCCGCGACACGGCACTGCGGCGGCCGCTCGCGATCGTGCTGGACGATCTGCACCGCGGTGACCAGGAGAGCATCGAGCTGTTCCTGATCTGCGCGGAGCAGCTGCGCGACGTACCGCTGCTGCTGGTGGGCTCGTACCGCACCGGCGAGGGCGATCTCACCGGTGCGCTGGGACGTCTGGCCGCCTGCTCGCCCGTACGGCTGGCGCTCGGCGGGCTGACCGTCACCCAGGCGAAGGAGCTGTTGCGGCGCGGGGTGGCCGCCATGAGCGAGCACGCGGCGACGGCCCTGGCCGACCGGGCCGGCGGCAATCCCTTCCACCTCCGGGAGAGCTCGCTCCTGCTGGCCGGCGAGGGAGAGCAACAGGCCCTCGCCCGCGTCCCGCAGGGCGTCCAGGACGTACTGCGGCGACGGCTGGCCCTGCTCGCGCCGACCGTCACGGCCGGGCTGCGGCTGGCGGCCGTCGCCGGGCGCGAGGCTCCGGTCGCCCTCCTCGTCCACGCCGCGGACAGCGACACCGACCAGCTCCTCGACGCCCTGGACGCGGGCGTCACCGCCGGGCTGCTCACCGAGCCGCGTCCGGGCACGGTCCGCTTCACCCACGCCCTCGTACGGGACGCCCTGGAGGGCGACCTCACGCGCCTGCGGCTGGCCCGGATGCACTCCCGCCTGGGCAGGGGACTGATCGCCCTCGGCTCGGACGACGTCGCCGCGACCGCCCACCACCTCCTGCAGGCGGCCGCGGTCGTGACCGCCGACGCCGCGCCGGCGGTCCGGCACGCCAGGCTGGCGTGCGAGCAGGCGGTGCGCCGCTACGCCCCGCAGAACGCCGAGGCCCTGCTGAACGCGGCCCTCGGCCTCCTCACCGACCATCCGGCCGCCTTCGCCGACCAGGATGCGGCCCTGCTGCGGGTGATGCTGCTGGGGCAGCTGGTGGACTGCCGGATCCGGATGGGGGCCGTGGTACCCGCCCGCGAGGCCCAGGAACAGGCCGTGCGGGTGGCCCGCGCGGAGGGCCGGGCCGACCTGCTGACCGCCGCCTACACGACGTGGACCGAGCCGACGCCCTGGCGCGTGCGCCCGTACGCGGCCTCCGATCCCGAGGCCGTCGAGGAGCTCGGGAAGCTGCTCGAGGACCCGGAGCTGACCGACCGACAGCGGTGCCTGCTCCTCGATCAGCTGTCCGACGCGCTCGACGACACCGATCCCCGCGCCGTCGCCGAGGCGCGCCGGGCCGTGGAACTCGCCCGGACCGTGGGCGAGCCCCGGCTGCTGGGCCTGACCCTCACGTCGCTGCTGCGCAAGGTCGACGGTGAACTCGAACCCGCCGCCTACCAGGAGCTCCACCGGGAACTCGCCGAGGTGGCCGAAGCCCAGGACAGCCCCGAGTACTCCTGGATGAGCGCATACGTCGCCGCCCGGATCGCCGCCGGGCGCAACGACCCTGCGGAGATGGAGCGGTGCCTCCTACGAGCCGACGGCATCGCCCGCAGGTACGAGCTCCAGGGCGCGTTCGCGGTGGCCAGGCTGCGCCACCCCATGCTCGCCATGGCACAGGGCCGTTTCGACGAAGCGGAGCAGGCCCTGGGGACCGCGGTGGCGGAGCTCCGGGCGCGCGGGGCGGTGGACCTCAGCGGGCTGGCCGCCCTGAGCGTCGGCTGCATCCGCCTGCAGCAGGGCCGGCTCGCCGAGATGCTGCCCGTACTGCTCGCGGTGTGGGAGCAGTACAAGCCGCACAACGAAGCCCTCGCCGCCCTCGCGCTGCTGGCCGCCGGCCGCCCCGAAGAGGCCCGGGAGATCTTCGCGCAGCGCGTGCCCCTGCGGCGGGACTTCGCCTACCCCGTCCTGGCCGGGCTGCGCGGCATGGCCGCCATCGCCTTCCGCGACGGGATTGCGGCCGCGGAGGTGTACGAGGACCTGCTGCCCCTGCAGGGGCTGGCGGGTGGAGCGAGCAGCCTCAGCCTCGTCCTGCGGCCCGTCGCGCAGACCCTCGGCGAACTGGCCCGGTTCCTGGACCGCCCCGAACAGGCCAGGAACCACTACCTCGAAGCCGTGCGGGTGGCGGCCGCCTGGGACTCACCCCTCTGGGCGGACGCCGCGCAGTCCGGCCTGGCCGCCCTGCCACCGGCGCCCGCGTAGGCCGGCCGCCGTTCGAGCCCCGGGTCAGCCGAGCGGGTCAGCCGAGCGGGTCAGCCGGCGGGCCGGCCGGCCGGGTCCGACGGGGGGTCTGTCGGCCGGGTCAGAGTTCCCAGCTGACCTGCTCCACGGTGTCGTTGTGCTGCTTGGGCTCTTCCAGCTTGTCGCCGGCCCGCAGGATCCGCGTGCCGCTCCTGCTGATCAGTTTCGCGTCGCTGTCCGTGTTGTTCACCCAGGACGACACGTTCTTGGACATGTTCCCGCCGTCGTGGAGGGGCAACATGCTGAGGTCGACGTCGAATCCGGCCCCGATGCCGTACCCCTCGCCGCCGCAGTTGTAATGGCGCCACAGGCCCAGCGTCTTCGGCGGGCACGGCGATCCCTCGGGGGTGATCTCGACGACGCCCGGCGGCAGTCCCTTGGTGCTGCTCATGGCTCACTCCGCTCTCTCGCCGCCGGCGGTTCCGGCGGGGTGCCCCCACCGTCCCACCGCCCATCCCGGACTATGACATCGGCACATGCAAGATCGTTTCTGCCGTGCACATGACCACCCGTGCGGCGCAACGCCACCCCCCGGCCGGTCGTGGGCCTCTAGGCCCTGTCGTCAAACTGCCGTCTGCCCCGCGACGCCTGGCACGCGCTCTCGCCGCACCGGGCGAAAGCCAAGTACGTCCAGTACGCGGTCTTCCGCCCGGCGCGCCGAGAGCACGCACCAGACGCCGCGAGGCCGCCCTCCGGGCGACGACGGGAGTTTGACGACAGGGCCTAGGCCGGTTCGGCCAGTTCGGCCATGAACTGCGCCGCGACGTCGAGGTACTCCTCGGGCGAGTCCGTCGTCAGCTGGAGGTCCACGAGCACCTCGTCGGTCCCCGCCGAGCACATCACCTTGAGGTGGTCGCAGATCTGGCGCACGGTCCCGCGGTGGTGGGCCTCCGCCGGGTCGGTCTCGGCCGTGGTGACGTCCGGGTTCACGCGGAACACCCGGCGCAGCGCGGCCGGGTCCCGCCCCGCCCGCTCGGCCGCCTCGGTCGCGACGTCCCAGAGCCCGACGAGATAGGGCAGCGGCATCGACGCGGCGAGCCAGCCGTCCGCACGCCTGCCCACGCGTTCCAGGGCGTGCGGGGTGAAACCGCCCAGCAGGACCGGCGGCCCCGGGCTCTGGAGGGGCTTGGGCAGTACGGTCGACTCGGCGATCGTCCACAGCGGACCGGTGTGGACGACCTGCTCGGAGCGCCACACGGCGTCGAGGACGTCGAGGGTCTCCTCCAGCCGCGCGCCGCGCCCCTGCCAGGGCACCCCCGCGGCCGCGTACTCCTCGCGCATCCAGCCCAGCCCGATGCCCACGTCCAGACGGCCGTGGCTGATCAGGTCGAGGGTGGTCAGCGCCCGGGCGAGCACGAGGGGCGGCTGCCACAGGGCGTTGAGCGTACTGCTGCCGAGGCGGACCCGTTCGGTGGCCCCGGCCGCCACGCCCAGGGCGAGCAACGGGTCGAGGTGGGTGCCGTAGCGGAGGGGCATCGGCTTCCCGCCGGGATATCCCTCGGCGGGAACGACCGGTGCCAGGAGCCGGTCGGCCACCCAGAGGCTGTGACACCCCAGGGCTTCGAGTGCGGTGCACATCGTGGCGGTGCGGTCGGGGTCGGCGAAGGGGCCGAACTGCGGGACGGAGAATCCGATGCGCATCGGTGGGACTTCCTCGCTGGTACGGGACGGAACGACGACGGGAACGCCGACGCCGACGCCGACGCCCACGCGGACGGCGGCGGCGACGGGGGTGCCGACGACGGCGGCGGCGACGGGGGCGCCGACGGCAACGCCGACGCCGACGGCGGCTGGTCAGGCCGTGGCACGCCGGCCACCGCGGATCCGGTCGGTCTCACGGCGGTACTGCCGCTGCCCCAGGAGCCGCCACAGCACCCGGGCCGGGAGGGGCAGCCGGGCCATGAACTCCGCACGCTCCTGCAGCGAGGTGTCCTCCAGGATGGCGCCCAGGGCGATCATGAGCCGGTTCCGGGGCGTCTCGGCCAGGCCCCGCTCGCCCACCGCGTGCCACTGCTCCTCGTTCACGTGGAGCGCGACCAGGGGCATCACCTCCCGCTCCTCCTCGTCGAGGTGGGCGCACAGCTGCCGGTGGTGCCGGCGCAGCGCGTCGGCGAGCTCGTCGCGGTCCTCGGCCAGGGCCTGCGCCTGCCAGCGGTCCATCAGCCGCTGGACCTCGGCGATCCCCTCGTCGAGTTCGCGGTGCTGCGCCTCCATCGCGAGGACCTGCTCGGCGTCGAGGTCCAGGTGGGGCAGCAGCACCGGCCAGAGCATCTCGTCCTCGCCGGTGTGGTGGGCGTGCAGGCCGATGGAGTACTGCCGCCAGTGCTCGGCGAGGATCCGGGACCGGTCGGTGTCGGCCGGTTTCACGTCCTGGACGAGTTCGGCCAGCAGGCGCGATTCACGGCGGAACACCTGGTGGATCATCGCCATCTCGCGGGTGTAGGGGTGGACGGTGGAGTCGGAAGTGTTGCTCGAAGTCATGACACCCAGTCTGTGAACCCCGGTTGCAGCCGACTTGCACCCGACTTGCCGCTGACGGGTGCAAGTCGGCCGGAGCCCCCGCCGGTGGGCGGCGGCACCGCCCGGTCGGGGAGGGGCATCAGGTGGCGAGCGTGGCCACCGTCTCCAGGCCGTAGGCGCGGGCGTAGCCGGTCGCGGCGGCGCCGACGGCGCACACCGGTGGCTGCGCGACGTGGTACGCGGGGTACTGCGGGCGCTCCGGGAGGACCAACCCCCAAGGGCTTATTGCAAGTAGTTCGCAATAAGCCCTACGCTTGGCGCCTCCCCAGGATGCGGAGCACCCCCATGTCCCACCTGTTACCGGCCCCCGGGCCACAGCGCACCATCGCCGCCTCGAACTTCGTCTACACCGTCGGCAGCGGCCTCTATCTGACCGCGGGAGTGCTCTACTTCACCCAGGCGGTCCACCTGCCGGCAGCCCAGGTCGGTCTCGGCCTCGGGATCGCCGGCATCCTCTCGCTCGCGGTGGGGATCGCCGTGGGCCACCTCGCGGACCGGCGCGGTGCACGCGGGGTGTACGCCGGCACCCTCGTCGTACAGGCCCTGGCGACGGCCGGTTTCATGCTGGCGGACAGCTTCTGGCCGTTCGTCGTCGCGGTGTGCGCGGCCACCGGCGCGAAGGGCGCCGGTCTCGCCGCGCGCAGCCCGATCATCCGTCACCACGGCGGGGACCGGCCCCAGGAGTTCCGCGCCTATCTGCGCGCGGTGACCAACATCGGCATCTCGCTGGGCGCCGTGCTGGCAGGGTGGGCCGTGCAGGTCGGCACCCACAGCGCCTACCAGCTCATGGTCATCGGGAACGCGATCGCCTTCGCGGCCTCCGCGCTGATCGTGCTCCGCCTGCGGCCGGTCAAGCCCGAGCCGGCCGCGGACGGCCCCCGCTGGATCGCACTACGGGACCGGCCGTACCTCGCGCTCACCGTCCTGGACGGCATCATGGCCATCCAGTTCAAGGTGCTGACCGTCGCCGTCCCGCTCTGGCTGATCGCAGCCACCACGGCCCCGCACTGGCTGATCTCGGGCACCATGCTGCTGAACACCGTCGTCGTGGTCACCTGTCAGATGCGGGCGAGCCGCAGCATCGACACCCCCACGGCCGGCGCCCTCGCCTACCGCCGCTCCGGATTCGCCTTCCTCCTGGCGTGCGTGCTGATCTCGCTGACCCAGGGCATCCCCGGCTGGGCCGCGGCGGCCCTCCTGCTGGCCGCAGTCGCCGTGCACACGATCGGTGAACTGTGGCATGCGGCCGCGGGGTTCGAGATCTCCTTCGCCCTTGCGCCCCGGCAGGCCACCGGCCAGTACCTCGGCGTCTTCGGCCTCGGCGCCGGCCTGGCCGAGGCCGCCGGCCCGGCCCTGCTCATCTCCCTGTGCATCACCTGGGGCCGCCCCGGCTGGTACGTCGTGGGAGCCCTGTTCGCCCTCACGGGCCTGGCCGCCCCCCTCGTGGTCCGCTGGGCACGACGCCACGACCGGGCCGCCGAACGGCCGCAGCCCGAGGCGCCGGTCACACACGCCAAGCCCCTGGGGGCGTAACGGCCGGGCCCGGGATCGGGACCCGGACGCGCCGGCAGGACCGGGTGCGCTCACCCGGCCGGCTGCCGGACATCGCCCGGCCACGAAGCGGCCGCGCGTTCGCGGGGGCCCGAACCGCTGCGTTTCGGTGTTCGGTGTTCGGTGTTCGGTTGTGATTGGAGCCCCGTGTCATCGAACATTGATGATCATCAGGTCTGATGCCCCAGCACCCCGGAAGGCGAGCAGCCCCATGCCACCCACGCAGCCGACGTTCGTACTGGTTCACGGAGCCTTCTCGAACTCCTTCTCCTTCGCACCGCTCCAGGCCGAGCTCGGGCTCCTCGGGCACCGTTCGGTGGCCGTCGACCTGCCCGGCCACGGTTTCGGGGCCACCTTCACGCGCGCCTACCAGGCGCCGCAGGATGCCGAAGGTCTCGCCACCACGCCCGGCACCATCAAGGGCGTCACGCTCGCCGACAACGCCGCGCACCTGATCGGGATTCTCGAACGGGCCAAGCGGAACGGGCCGGTGATCCTCGTCTCCCACAGCCGCGGCGGCATCACGGCCACCGCGGCGGCGAACATACGCCCGGACCTGATCGACCGCATCGTGTACGTATCGGCCTGGTGCCCGGTCGATCTCGACGTCAACGACTACTACGGCGAGCCGGAGATGGCCACCGTCGACGCCGCCTCCCTGGGGCTGGCGCTGGCCGGGGACCCGGCCGAACTCGGTCTGCTCCGGGTCAACTTCCGCACCGCGAACCAGGACGCCCTCGCGGCCTTCAAGGCGGCCTTCCTCGCCGATGGCACCGACGAGGAGTTCCTGACCTTCCTGAACACCTTCCAGCCCGACGAGAACCTCGACGTCGGCACCTCCGCAGACCGGGCCCGGGCCGAGACCTGGGGCCGTATCCCGAAGACCTACGTCCGCCTGGCCGACGACACGAGCCTGCCGCCCGCCATGCAGGACCGGCTGATCCGCGAGGGCGATGCGCTGACGCCGGACAACCCCTATGACGTCCGCACCCTCGACGGCAGCCACCTGAAGTGGCTGGTCGCCCCGGCGGCAGCCGCCCGGGTCCTGGGCGAACTCGCGGACCCGGCGGAGTAGCCCGGGGTTTCACGCCAGGACCGGGGCGGCCGTTCGCCCGTACGGCCTCCGTCGCTCACACGGCTACGCGGACCTGCGGCGGAGGAGACGGACGACAGCGTAGGCGACCACGATCAGCAGGACGACGACGATCGCGATGATCACGAGCGTCTTGATGAACCCGCCGCTCTTCTTCTTGCTCTTCTTCTTGGGCTTCTTGTTTCCGGTGACGACCTGTACCGGGGACGACACCGACGCCGCGGAGAGCGTTGCCGAGCCGGTACCCGCCGCGGGAAGTCCGCCCGGCGCGAGCGCCGCCGTCGACGGCGCCTGCCGGACGACGGGCTCGGCCGCCGCGGCGGTCGCCGCAGGGCCCAGCAGCAGCCCGGCCACCACGAGGACCGGCAGGAGCGCCGACGCCGCCGCCGGTATGGGGAACGCCTTCACCACACGGTGTCTCTTCATGCTTCCTCAGTTCTGCGATGCCCCGGCCGGGCCGCCCGAAGACGTCCCGGCCGGGGGAGCCTGCGAGCATCGTCGATGACTTCGACTACCCCGGCAAGGACATGGGACACGGCCGACATGCATTCGATATCCGGCCGGCGCGGTGTTCCGGCGGAACGGCCCGACCTCCGTCGGCAGGCGGACGGAAGCCGGGCGCCACGCGGATCAGCTCCGCGGCTGCACGGCTCAAGTCCCCGGCGGCCGTGCCGGATCTTCGCGGGAAAGGCTGGTCAGCGGGCCGTGGGTGCGCCAGCCCAGGGACTCGTACAGCGCCCGTCCCTCGGTCGTCGCGGCCAGTACGGCGGCCGGGGAGCCCGTGGTGGCGGCGGCATTCCCCAACGTCCGCATGACCAGGCGGCCGAGGCCCTTGCGGCGGTGCGCCGCGGAGGTCTCGACCTGGTCGAAGACGGCGGTCCCCCCGGGGCCCGGCACGGCGACCTGCCCCCGGGCGGCCAACGCGCCGTCCCGAGTCGCGACGAGCACCCGCGTGACACCGCCCCGCGTCCAGGTGCGCACCCGGTACCCCTCGGGGGCCGTCGCGGCGGTCGGTCGCAGCGGCGCGGACATCAGGAAGCCGTCGTCGTCGAAGCCCCAGCCGGGCGCCACCCACGGGGCGACGGTCTGCGGCGGGAGGAAGACCTTGAGCCAGGTGCCCGGGGCGGTGGCCGTCTCCGTCAGCTTGCGGACCAGCGCCTCGTCGGCGTCGGCGAGCACGTGCCGGGTGACGTGGCCGCTCAGGCCCACGTCGACGGTGAAGCCCCAGGGCTCGGCGACCGGCGGCGCGGCTCCCCGTGAGACGACCCAGCCCTCCACCCACGAACGTACGAGTCCGGCGTCCATCCAGATCCTCCCGTAAGGTGCGCACACGTTAACTGAACCTTACTTGGCGGCGCCGACAGCCATGCGCACCGCACCACGAGTCGTCTTTCGCAGCGCGCTCCTGAGCAGCCGTCAAGGGCTGCGCCCCGTCGAACTGGAGACCTATACAATCAGGCCACGTGACCTGAATAGGGCGCGTAGCTAAGGAGATTGTCCTTCATGTCCATCGGGACCAGGCTTGTCAGGAACGCCGCCGCTCTCGCGGCGGCGGGGGCCGTGGTGCTGGGTACGGCGAGCGCCGCGAGCGCCGCCCCGGGTGCCCCCTATCTGGGATACGGCTACACGACCTCCGGCAACGGAGTGTGGTGCGTGCAGCACAACATCAACTTCCTCGTGAACCAGCTCTACGCCCAGGGCACCATCACGACGCCTCCGCCCTACCGCACCCTCGCCGAGGACCGCGCGTGGGGGCCCAAGACGGATGCCAACGTCCGCTGGTTCCAGAAGATGGTCCGCGTCGACCAGGACGGCGTCGTCGGTCCGGCCACCGGCTCGCGCCTGCTTACGTTGGGCGACCAGGGCTACAACGGCTCTTCGCTGTCGGGCCGCGGCTACTGCTGGAACTACCTCCCCGGCGACTTCGACTGACCTGTCCGTCGCGCCTGACGCGTGGCGCCGACTCGACCCACTCCACCTGAACTTAGGCAGATCCATCATGTTCAAGAGACTGAAGTTCGCCTCCGTCGCACTGACCGGCGTCCTCGCGGCCACCGGCCTGAGCGCAGCCACCGCGTCCCCGGCCGCGGCCGCCCAGACGTGCCCGTGGCCGTACGTGTGCTTCCAGGACTCCAGCGAGAACATCCTGACGATGTACAAGGACACGGGCTGGCAGACCACCAGCGCCAAGACCCGCACCGCCCGCTGGGTCACCAACGCCCGCCACGACGACTGCGCGTACCTGCAGTACGCCAGCGGCTACACCGACCAGATCCGCCCGGGTCAGAGCTTCGGCCTCGGCTCCGCCGTCGTCTCCATCAACATCACCACCGGCTGCCCCTGATCCGCGGGGTCACGCCGTGCGGCAGCCGGCCGGGCCGCCTCCCGGGGCGGCCCGGCCGGCTGCGCACGTCTTCCGGTTCACGGGATGGCGTATCCGTCCCACAGCGGACCGCCGGCCAGGTCCAGCACCCGTATCACCGCCGCGGAGAAGTCCTTCGTCTCCCCGGCGGCGAGCGCCCGCCCGGCCGCTTCGGACAACGCGCGGTGCACCCCGGGGTCGGCCGCGGCCAGCCGCCGCGAGAGCCATTTGCCTCCGCCGAGCCAGTGCCCGCCGACCTGGAGGGCCAGCTCCGAGGCGCGCTGGAGCATGTGCGAGACCAGGTACGCCCGCTCTGCGGGGTCCGTGCAGCCGCGCAGGTCGTCGAGCAGGTCGGTCAGGACGTACCGTTGATGGTCGCGCTCCCGGTCCGAGAGCGGCGGCGGGCCCGCCGCCCAACGCTTGCGCGCCTCGTCCTGGAGCGAAGCGCCGAGCCCGTCCGTGTCCACCAGCAGCATGCCCTCGGCGCACATGGCGAGCAGCGGTGAATTCCGCTTCGCGGTCTCCTGGTCGGCGAAGCCGTGCCAGACGGCCTCCGTCTGCACGAACAGCTCCACCGGCCAGCCGCGGTACACCAGGTTCTCCCGGCTGGGGGCGGGCGGCCCGTCCAGCAGCACCACGATGCCCAGATCGGACGTGGGCGTGCGGCGGGGAAACGTTCCTGCACGAGTTCGCGGGCGGTCAGCACGGGGTCATCCATCCCTGATCTTGCAGGGTATCCCCGGCTTTAGCCGGGGAGGGAATGCATCCTTGGGGCGGAGGCGCGAAGAGCCGGAGCTCACTACGCCTCCGCCGTGACGGTCAGATCGGACGTGCCTGGCCCTCGATGTACTGACGGATCATGGTCAGTGGTGCGCCGCCACATGAGCCTGCGAAGTACGAGCGGGACCAGAAGACCGAACCCACGCCGATGCGGTTGATCCGGCCGGTGTACTCGGCCCGCAGGTACCGGGACGAGACTCCCTTGAGTGAGTTGATCAGCTTCGACAAGGCGATCTTCGGCGGGTAGTGCACGAGCAGATGCACGTGGTCGGCCTCGCCGTTGAACTCGCTCAGCTCGGTCTCGAACTTGCCGCAGACCTCGCGCATGACCTCTTCGCAGCGTTTCAGCATGTCGTCATCGAACACACTGCGCCGGTACTTCGTGACGAACACCAAATGAGCATGCAGGTTGTATGTGACGTGACGGCCCGTACGTACATCGGGATTTGGTGCCCAGCGTGGCGACATACGCCAACTATAGTATGTTCAATCGAACTTGACTGAAAGGAGGTGGGCCGGGTGATCCGCGCGTACAAGTTCCTCATGCGGCCCACCGTGGGCCAGGCGATCGCGCTCGGCGAGATGCTGCGGGATCACTGCTCGCTCTACAACGGTGCGCTGCAGGAACGGCGTGACGCCTACCGGCACGTGTCGAAGACGTCCGTGAAGTACGGGATGCAGTCCGCTCAGCTCAAGGAGATCCGGGCGTTCGATCCGGAGCGTCAGGGGCGTTGGTCATTCTCCTCGCAGCAGGCGACGCTCCGCCGGCTGGACAAGGCGTTCGCCGCGTTCTTCCGGCGGATCAAGTCCGGGGACGCACCGGGCTACCCGCGCTTCCGTGGGGCCAACTGGTTCGACACCGTGGAATTCCCCAAGGACGGCGACGGATGCCGCTGGAACTCCACCCCGCAGGACCCCGTCACCCGCGTCCGCTTCCAGGGTGTCGGACATGTCAAGGTCAACCAGCACCGGCCCGTGGTCGGCAAGGTCAAGACCGTGTCGGTCAAGCGTGAAGGCAAGCGCTGGTACGTGGTGCTGACCGCCAAACAGGCCCAGCCTGAACCGCTTCCGGCGACAGGCAGCGTGGTCGGCATCGACATGGGAATCGTCTCGTTCCTGACCACCTCCAACGATGAGCACGTCGCCAACCCGCGCCACGCCCGGAAGGCCGCCGCCAAGCTCGAAGCCGCCCAGCAGAAGCTGTCCCGGTTCGGGCGCGTCCGCCGCGACAAGCGAACCGGAAACCACCAGCGGGCCGTCCAGCGCGTGCCGACCTGCACCGCAAGGTCCGCCGCCAGCGCCTCGACCACGCGCACAAGACTGCGCTCGGACTGGTCCGTGACCACGACCTGATAGCGCACGAGGATCTCAAGATCCGCAACATGGTCAAGACGGCCGCGCCCAAGCCCGACCCCGAGACGTCGGCCGCCTTCCTGCCCAACGGGGCCGCTGCGAAGTCGGGCCTGAACCGTTCGATCTCGGATGCCGGATGGGGGGTGTTCCTGACGATTCTGCACGCCAAGGCTGAAAGCGCCGGACGGACCGTGATCGCAGTGGACCCCCGCAATACCTCGCGGACCTGCCCCGAATGCGGGCACGTCAGCGCGGAGAACCGGCCCACACAGGAGAAGTTCCACTGCGTCTCGTGCGACCACCAGGCACACGCCGACCACGTCGGGGCACTCAACGTTCTACGGGCCGGGCTGGTCCGTCGCGAAGCCGCACCGGCATAGCGAGAAGCCCCCTCATTTATGAGGGGGAGGAGTCACGATCGCAGCGTACGTCCGGCGCTGGGCTGCCGGAACTCCGCGGGGGATGCGGCACAGGCGGGGGAAGTCCCGGACGCCGCTGCCCGGGACCCGCACCAACCGACTGGGCGGCGGAGCCAGTACCAGGCGGCGGCGCCGGCCCGCGGGTGTCGTCGTGATGACTCATCACCGCGCACCCTGCCCGACCGGTCGAGCGGTCCGCTATGCGATAGCGCTCCGTGGCTACGGGCGGCGGGCCAGCACGTGGGCGTCGAGGAAGCCCCGCTCGGAGGCCGGGTCGTGGACCAGCCGGGCGAACGGTGCGAGGCCGGCTGCGGCCAGCAGCTCGGCGAACCGGTCCACCGGCCAGCTGTAGGCGGGAGTCACCTTGTGGTCGAAGCGGACCGGCTCCGGTCCGTCGGTCGCGAAGAACGAGACCAGGAGCAGGCCCCCGGGCGCCAGGACGCGTACCTGCTCGGCGAGCAGCGCGGGCAGTTCCCCGGGCGGGGTGTGGATCATCGAGTAGTGGGCCAGGACTCCGCCGAGCGCGCCGTCCTGGATCGGCAGGGCCTCCATCCGGGCCTCGTCGAACCGCAGCGCCGGATGGGCCCGACGGGCGTGGTCGACCATGCCCGGTGAGAGGTCGAGGCCGAAGGCGTCCAGCCCCTGGTCGTGCAGCATGGCCGTCACATGTCCGGGCCCGCACCCGACGTCGGCCACGCGCGGGTTCCCCGCCCCGCGCACCAGTTCGGCGAAGGTGGCGATCATGTTCCGCGCGAAGGGCCGTGTTTCCAGCCCGTCGGCGAACATCGAGGCGTAGAGGTCGACGACCCCGTCGTAGGCGGCCCTGGTCTCGTCCTGGTGTTCCGTCACGGCAGGAGTGAACACCATGCTTCCCGTCGACGTGTACGCCGCCCTCCCCGCCCGGACCGGCCCGGACCGGACGCACGGCGGGACCGCGTGCCTCAAGCGGGCGGCGCGGCATCGAGCCGCGCCAGTTCCTCCGCGGTCAGCTCGAGGTCCGCGGCCTTGGCCGAGTCGGCGATGGAGGCCGGGCGGCCGGCCCCCGGTACCGGGATCACCGCGGGGGAGCGCGCGAGCAGCCATGCCAGCGCGATCTGCTGCGGGCTGACGCCGCGGTCGTCCGCGACGCGATGGAACGCGGTGCCGGCCGAAGTGGGGCCGGAGGGGCCGTCGAGGGAGCTTCGCGAGATGCCGCCCAGGGGACTCCAGGGCAGGAACGCCAGGCCAAGCCGGGTGCTCAGCTGCAGTTCGGCCTCGCCGTCGCGCACGGCCGGCGAGTACTGGTTCTGCACGGATGCGAGTCCGTCGCCCAGGACCGCGTGCGCTTCGAGGATCTGCGCGGTGGTGACGTTGGAGATGCCGGCGGCGCGGATCGTGCCGGCGTCGAGCAGTTCGCGCAGCGCGCCGACCGACTCCGCCCAGGGCACGGAGGGGTCCGGCTTGTGCAACTGGTAGAGGCCGATGGCGTCGACGGCCAGGCGCCGGGCGGAGGCCTCGGCGGCCCGCCTGAGGTGTTCCGGCCTGCCGTCGACGGTCCAGCCGCCGTCGCCGGGCCGGCCGCGGCCGCCCTTGGTCGCGACCAGGACGCGTGAGGTGTCGCCGCCGTAGCGGGCCAGGGCGCGGGCGATCAGCAGCTCGTTGTGGCCGGTCTCGTCGGCGTGCCAGTGGTAGCTGTCGGCGGTGTCGATGAGCGTGACGCCCGCGTCGAGGGCGGCGTGCAGGGTGGCGACGGCCCGGGTCTCGTCCGGACGGTGTTCGATGGACAGCGGCATGGCGCCCAGGCCGATGGCGCTGACGGTGGTGTCTGCGATGGTGCGGTACTGCATGGCGGTGGCTCCGTTCGTCAGGCGATGACGGCTTCGATGGCGGATTCGGCGACCACTTCGGCGACCGCTTCGGTGACGGATTCGGCGACTGTTTCGGCGACGACTTCGGAAACGGCTTCGGCGACGGCGCCGGGCAGCCAGTCGGAGGTACGGGAGAAGGCGAAGCCCAGCCGCGTCGCGCGGGCGTTGCTCATGGCGTAGTGGCGGTCGAAGGAGAACGGCGACGCCTCCGCTCCTGCCGGGACGCTCCGGTGGACGGGCTCCCGTCCGACCGACGCACCGATGACCGCGGTGAGCCCGTACACGTCGAGCGGGCCCTCGGAGCAGGCGTTGAGCGGGCCGGTGAACTCGGCCGCAGCCGCCCACAGCAGCAGGTCCACCAGCTCTTCGTAGTGGACGAACGCCGTGGGCAGCGCGTTCGCGTGCACGGCGATCTCCTCGCCCCGGGTGATGCGCTCGACGTAGTGAGCGAGCCGGCCGGTGAACTCCCGTCCGCCACCCCCGAGTACGTGCGCGCTGCGCACCGAGGCGAACTCGAAGCCGGTGGCGCGGCTGAGGACGGCCTCCGCCTGGCGCTTGCCCTCCGCGTAGTGCGCCTCCAGGTAGGCGTCGTCGTCCCAGGGAAGTCCGAGGTCCACGGTCCAGGCGGCGGGATCGACGGTCTCCTCCGGCACCGGCGTGCCCGGCGGTACGGCCGGCAGTGCGGCGGTCGCCGGGTCGTAGACCTCGATCGTCGACGTCATGACGTACCGCCGGGTGCGGCCGGCGAAGGCGCGGGCGGCGATCGCGGCTTGCACGGGGGTGTAGCAGATCTGATCGACCACCACGTCGAAGGTCCGGGAGCCGAGCGCTGCCGTCAGGGCGGCCTCGTCGTTGCGGTCGACGGTCAGGTGCTCCACACCGGCGGGCGGCCGGGTGGAGCCGCGGTTGATCACAGTGACCTGGTGGCCCGCTGCGTGCAGACGTTCCACCAGGAGCTTTCCGAAGTAACGGCTTCCGCCGATGACGCAGATCCTTTGCATGCCCTCATCCTGGCCACGCACCGCCATCAGCAGAAGTGATCATCTGCTGAACGGGTATTAAGGCAGACTGTCGACGCCCTCGGGCCCCGCCGGAACCCGCCCCCGGACGCCCGCGATCCCCGGCACCGGCCCCGCAACCCGGCCGGTCCCGCAACTCGGCCGAGACGAGGACCGGGCACCGGACGATCATGCGCACGCGGAGAGAACGCTGCAGGTCAAACGGAGTTTCGCGGGCCGGGGCGGGCGCCCTATCCTGCCCGGACCGCGGACCTCTCCGGCCCGTGGCGGGGAGGGAGCCATGGAAAGCAGAAGGACCGCAGAGACGACGTCCGTTCGGGGGTGCCCGGAGTGCGGGGCCGCGGTACCGGTGGACGACCGGTTCGTCGCTTGGTGCGCCGCGTGTGACTGGAACGTGGACCCGGGTGCACCGGACCCCGAACCGGGCCGGATCGCGGCCGTGCGGCGCAGACTGGCACACGCGTACGGGGAGCAGCTCGCCGCCGAGATGGAGCAGAGCGGGGGCCGGAGCCGGCCTGTGGGCCGCGATGCCGCAACCGTGTCGGCGTTCGTACTCTCCCTGATGGTGCACGGGGTGACCGTGATGCTGGCGGTGGCCGGGGTCCTGCTGGTGGTGCTGGGCTGGGACACCGGCATCCAGCCCGTGCTGGGCGCGCTGCTGCTCGGCCTCGCGGCGCTGCTGCGGCCCCGGCCGCCGCGGCTGCCGAAGGAAGCGCCGGTGCTGTACCGCGCCGACGCGCCACGGCTGTTCGAGCTGATCGACGAGGTGGGAACCGCCGTCGGGACGGCCGGCGTGCATGCCGTGGTGGTTACTCCCGCAGCCAACGCGGGGGTGACCACGTACGGCTGGCGTGCCCGTCGCATGATGGTCCTGGGCCTCGGCCTGTGGGAGATCCTGCCGCCCCAGGAGCGGGTGGCGCTGCTGGGCCACGAGCTGGGGCACTTCGCCCACGGGGACACCCGGCGCGGCATCGTCACGGGAGGCGCGGTGGACGCGCTGGCCACCTGGTTCCACATGCTGGCGCCGATCCCGCCGTGCGGCCTCCTCGACCGGTTCGTGAACGCCGTGACGTTCCTGCCCCGATGGGCGGTCTACGGACTGCTCGTACTCCTCGACCACCTGACGCTGCGCGCCTCGCAGCGTGCCGAGTACCTGGCCGACGCCAGTGCGGCCCGGGCCGGTTCCACGCAAGCGGCGACGGGTCTGATGGACCGTATGCTGCTCATGCCGGCGGTCGGTCCGGAGCTGCTCCGCGAGTCGGTGGCCGCCGGAATGCGGGGTGGCCCGGCCGGACGCGAGGCCCGCGAGCGGGCGGAACAGGGACTGTGGGAGCGGCTGGCGCAGCGCATGGGCGCGGTACCGGAGCACGAGTACGAGCGCCTGCGCAGGGTCGCGGCCCTGCGCGGCCACAGCGTGGACAGCACCCATCCGCCCACCCACCTGCGCCGCCGGTGTGCCGCGGCATCCGGCCCGTACCCGGCGCAGGTCACGTACGACGAGGAGCGTGCCGCGGCAGTGGCCCAGGAACTGGCCCCGGCCCGCGCCGCCTTGGCCGGCCGCGTCATCCGGGACTACGCGGGCTGATCCGCAGGCAGCGCCGGAACGGTCGGCGCCCGACCGCGCGCCGCGCTCCGCACGGGCTCGGAGCCCTGTCCTGGTGGTCGTCGACCGGCAGTACAACGACACGCACGGCGCTGGAACTCCGCGAACACGGACCTCTTCTCCGGCAAGGACGGCGGTCCGGCCGGGGCCGACAAGGAGAGCCAGGAAGCCGGCCCGAAGTGGGCGGACAAGCTCACCGAGGCGGACCGACGGGCGTTGTCACCGCTGTTCTGGACGCATGTGAACCCCTCTACGGCCGCTTCGAGCTGGACGTGAACAGCCGTCTGGACCTGGATCCGACCGCCATGGCCAGGACGGTGCCGGGCCCGCGCAGCCCGCAGGGCGAGATCACCGCGGCCCCGGCGTGAGGGTGGACGGCTCCGGGGGAGTTGAACAGTGGCGGAGGCGGCGGGGCGTGCGCCCGCGGTGGTCGCGCCCGCTGCGGCGACGACGGAGGACGAGATGGACTGCATGGCAGGCTGTGTCAGGCCCCCCTGTTCTGTGACGGCGTGGGCGTGGCCGTGATCCCGGACGTCGTGATCTCGGACGTCGTGATCTCGGACGTCGTGATCTCGGACGTCGTGATCCCGGACGTCCCCCCGGACGAGGGTGAGTTCGCGGATCCCCTCCGCGAGGGTGACGAAGACATGGACAGCGCCACGAGGTGACGGGCTATGGCCAGTGCAGCGAGCAGCGCCACGAGCGCGCACACGCCGCGCCACCCGGCCTGGCCGTAGACGCGTACGCCGAGCCAGGAACCCGCGCTGCCGCCCAGGTAGGCACAGGTCATATAGGCGGTGTTGAGCCTGCTGCGGGCGTCGGGACGCAGGGCGTAGACCCGGGCCTGGTTTGCGACCATGCCGGACTGCATCGCGATGTCGAGCAGCAGCGTTCCGACGACCAGAGCGGTCAGCCCGGGTACGCCGCCCCAGGCGCCGGCAGCCAGGACCGCGGCTGAGACGAGGACGGCGAGGATGCAGACGAGGTTCACCGGGTCCGGGCCGTGACGGTCCACCAGGCGTCCGGCGAGCGGGGTGCAGAGCATGGTTGCGCCGCCGACCAGGGCGAGCAGTCCTACGGCCTGGGCACCCATGCCGTAGACCGGACCGCCAAGGAGGAGCCCCAGGCACGTCCACACGGCCGAGAATCCGGCGAAGACCATTGCCTGGTAGAAGCAGGAGCGACGCAGGTCCGGCTCGGTGCGCAGCAGGCGCAGGGACTCAGCCAGGAGCGCTGGATACGGCTGACGTGAGGGCGGGGTCGCGACGGGCACGGTGAGGGCCAGAATGCCGGCGAGCAGCAGGGTCAGGACCGCGGTCGCCAGGTAGGGCACTCGCCATCCGAGCCCTTCGCCCAGCCAACCGCTGAAGGCCCGGGCGAGCAGCATGCCGCCGATCGAGCCGCTGAGCAGAGTGCCGATCACCGCTCCCCGGCGATCGGCGGCCACCAGTCCGGCTGCCAGCGGGCCGACGACCTGAGCGGCCACGGTGGTGATGCCGATGAGGGCGCTGGCGACGAGGAGGAACGGCAGGCTCGGGGCGCATCCCGCGGCAAGCAGGCCCAGGCCCGTCAGGGCGAGCAGTGTGACAAGGAAGGAGCGGTGGGGGAGCCGGTCGCCGAGGGGCACCAGCAGGAACATTCCGCCCGTGTAACCGGCTTGGGTGGCGGTCACGGCCAAGGAGGCTTCATCGGGTGAAGCATGCAACCCTGCGGCAACCAGCGGGATGATCGCCTGCGGGAAGTAGATATTGCCCACGGCCACCGCACAGGTCACGGCCAGGAGCAGGGTCATCCGACGGTTCATCCTCAGTCCACCGGTCCGCCGGCGACGTAGACCACCTGGCCGGAGACGAATCCCGCCCCGCGGCTCACCAGAAAGGAGGCCGTGTGTGCGATGTCCTCCGGTTCGCCGACCCGTCCGACCGGGATGGACTGCGCCGCGCTGCGCCGGAACTCCTCGAAGTCGCGGCCGAGCCTCCGGGCGGACGCCCGGGTCATGTCACTCACGACAAAGCCCGGAGCGATGGCGTTGGCGGTGATGCCGTGCCGCCCGAGTTGCAGGGCCAGTGACTTGGTGAAGCCGATCAGACCGGCCTTCGCGCTGCTGTAGTCGACGCGGGCGGCATCACCGACTGCGGAAATGCTGGACATGTTCACGATCCGCCCCCACCCAGCCGCGATCATGTGCGGGCAGACGCTCCGGGCGAGAAGGAACGGGCCGCGCAGATTGACCCCGGTGACGGTGTCCCACTGCTGCGTGCTCATCTCGACGAGCTCGGCGCGGGGACCGATGCCGGCGTTGTTGACCAGTACCGTCGGCGGCCCCAAGACGGCGGCGATCCGGGCGACGGCGGCCGTCACCGCGGTCTCGTCGCAGACGTCGGCGGCGACGGCTGTCGCTGATCCGCCGCTGCTGGTGATGGCTTCGACGGTGCCGACGCAGTCCGCCTCGTCCAGGTCGATCACGCCGACGGCCAGGCCGTCGTGCGCCAGCCGTCGGGCCACCGCGGCGCCGATGCCGCGTGCCGCGCCTGTGACGATTGCCGTGTGCCGCTGAGGAGTTGTGTGCGCCATGGAGCGAAGTCCACGGCACCTGCTTGCCGTTGCCAATCGATGTAGCGTACGGCTTAATGATCAGCTTTGTGCTCGACGTCGAGGATCTCGCGGACACCAGGTTCGCCGTTTCGCCCCTGCACGAGACCGTGGTCAGCCTACGGGTGCTGCAGGATCCGGGCCTGTCCGCGCTGCACCTCCCGTGGCGCAGATCCGTTCTCGGCCGACTCGGAGTCCTCGACACCGGTCTGTTGATGTCCCTGGTCTCGGCCAGGCGCACCCTCCCTGACTTCCTCACCCCGCGGCCCACCAGCTTCGCCCCGGCCTTCGAAGAAGAACTGGCCGTCGTCCGCCGGACCCCTCCCCGGACGGTGCGCCGCGATCTGCTGGCCACGCACGCGCCGGACCCGCTTCCCGAAGCCCTGCGCGATGCCACAGCCGCCGCCGACGAAGCTGTCATCGCACTCCGCGATGCCCTCTGCGAGCTCCTGCGGCAGTACTGGGAGATCGCCGTCGAGCCGATGTGGGCGCAGATCCGACTGTTGCTGGAAGCCGACATGACCTACCGCGCACGGCAACTGGCCGTGGGAGGCGCCCGCCTTCTGTTCGCGGACATGCACCCGAACCTCCGTTGGCAGGACGGTGCCCTGCACATCGAAAAAATGATCAGCAGGTACCGCGTCGCGGCGTCCGGTCGGGGCCTGCTGCTCCTGCCGTCGGTGTTCGCTCACAAGCCCGCACCTCCGGTCAGTCCGGAGGAGCCGCCGGCGCTGTCCTACCCAAGCCGTGGAGTGGCGACGCTGTGGACCCCGGCGCCCACCCCTGACGCAACTGCCCTGGTGTCGCTGCTCGGCGCCCCCAGGGCGAGACTCCTCGCCCTCCTCGACGAGCCACTGCCCACGAGCGAGATCGCTCGTCGCTTCAGGGTCACCCCGAGTGCCGTATCCCAGCACCTGCGCGTGCTGCACGCCACGGGCCTTCTGACCCGGGCTCGCGACGGACGGCAGGTTCTGTACCGCCGCAGCCCTCTTGGCGACCAGTTGGCCGGCCAGCATCACCCCCACCCGCTCGCGTCCCCTTGACAGGCGATGGCAGCAAGCCGGTCTCCGGGGAAGCCCGCCCGGCCGGCAGGACCGTGGGGTGTCGAACGGACGGCCGTGGCCCCGGGACGCTTACCGGCCCGCCCCTGTCGCCGAGGACGTGGCCGCCGCGATCGACCCCGTCATCGGTGCGGCCGCATGGGGCACGCCTGCGGTGTCGGCCGCCCACCCGTCACGCGTTGGTGGATCAGTGGAGGCAGAGGCAGAACGGATGGCCGGCCGGGTCCGCGTAGACCCGCCAATTGGCCTCCGGGCGAAGCTGGTCCGTCCGCTCCAGCACGGTTGCGCCGAGGGCGAGCGCCCGCTCCTCCTCCGCGTCGAGGTCGTCCACGTCAAAGTCCAGATGCAGCTGTTGCGGACGCTCCTGGCCGGGCCATTGCGGCGGCCGGTAGCCGTCGACCCGCTGGCAGGCCAACGGTGTTCCCTCGAACCCGTGCACCTCGATCCAGTCGGGATCCTCCGGATCCGGGACCACCCGGCCGCCGAGCAGATCCGCGTAGAACGCCGCGAGCCGTTCGGGATCGGCACAGTCCAGCGCGATCGCCTGCAGCTTTCGAATCACTTCCGGCACCCCTCCTCGCCTCGGTCGCTTCCGCGACCTTCCTGTACGACCGGCGTCGTACCCGTCGCCCCGGCGGGTATGCACGGCGGACGCCTCCAGGCTGCCACGTCAGTGACACCGAAGGCTCGGGCCTCACCCGGGCACGCCGCGCTGCCGGGGTCGGCGCCCGGCGCGGGGCCGGGGCCGGGGTCCGGTCGGGGTAGGCGCGCGGCCGGTGCCAGGGCCCGGGCCGGGGCCGTGCCATGGTGTCGGATTCCGCCGTCGCCTTCACCCGCAGGGTCCTGCAAGGGGCGCTGCTAGCCTGCTCCGCATGATCGAGAAGGGCCCCGAAGAGCGGATATCGAGCCTGCCGGCGCCGGACGGTCCGCAGCGCGCCCTCATCGTCGCGAGCTTCGTCAGCCGGGTGGGCAACGGGCTGTTCAACACCGCTTCGGCGCTCTACTTCACGCTGGTCGTGCACCTGCCCGCCGCGCAGGTCGGTGTCGGCCTCACCATCGCCGGGCTGACCGGGCTGCTGGCCGGGATCCCGGCAGGGAATCTGGCCGACCGGTACGGGCCGCGCACGGTCTGGCTGACGTCCATCGCGCTGCAAGCCGTGACGATGGCGGCTTTCGTCTTCATCCGCAGTTGGGCCACGTTCACGCTCATCGCCACCCTGGACCGGCTGGCAGCGACGGCGGGCGCCGCCGCAGGCGGTGCGCTCATCGCCCGCGCCGGTGGCGAGCGCCCGGCCGCATTCAGGGCGAAGCTCCGCACGTTCGTCAACCTCGGCGTGGTCCTGGGCACCCTGGGTGCCGCCGTTGCCGTCTGCGTCAACACCCGCCCGGCGTACACGGCGCTCATCCTCGCCAACGCCGCCAGCTTCGCCTGCGCCGGCCTGATCGCCCTGATCGCCGTCCCGGACTACCGGCCCCTGCCCCGTCCCCCGGACCACCACGGCCGGGCCGTGCTGGCCGACCGGCCCTTCGTGTCCTTCGTCGCGCTCTACAGCTCCATGGGCCTGCAGTACCAGACCGTCTCCCTGCTGCTGCCGATCTGGCTGTCCGCCCACACCGACGCGCCCCGGTGGACCGTGGCGGCCGTGTACGCGGTCAACAGCGGGGTGTGCGTACTGCTCCAGAGCAGGATCGGCTCCCGGGTGGAGACCGTGCGCCAGGGTGGCCGGGCGTTCCGGTTCGCCGGGCTGCTCTTCCTGGTCAGTTGCCCCCTGATGGCGCTGACCGCGGACGTTCCGGTCTGGATCGCGCCGGTGCTCGCCGTCCTCGCCGTCTGCGTGCACAGTCTCGGAGAGGTGTGGGAGTCCTCGGCCGGCTTCGCGCTCGGTTTCGGTCTCGCCCCCGACCACGCACAGGGGCAGTACCAGGGCCTGTTCGGGATCGGGTTCGACGCCGGACAGGCCCTGGCTCCGGTGATCCTCACGGGAGCGGTCCTCGGACTCGGGCACGCGGGCTGGCTGCTGCTCGGCGCGTTCTTCGCGGCTGTGGGGTCGGCCGGCCCACCGGTGGCCGCGTGGGCGGAGCGAACCCGCCCCACGAGCCGGCAGACGGCCGACGCCACCCGCGGCCGACCGGGCGAAGCCGCGCCCCTCGACGCCGACTAGGTACCAGGCTAGGTACCAGGCTCCTCCACGGGCGACGGCGCACCGGGCTCAGCCCCGAACTGCTGTTTCGGATCACTCGAACACCCACTCGCGCGGGCCGGTCGACGACCCCGTGGCGCAGCCGTGTAGAAAGAGCCCCTCACGTGCCCGATTCGGTCGACAGGGCACACAGGTTCCTTTGGGGGGAATTCGATCATGCGTGCCCGCGCGCTCCGCAGAGCGCTCGTATCCGTGCTCGCCGTTTCGGCAGTGACCGTCCTGGTCCCGGCGATTGCCACCCCGGCCGCTGCGGCCGGTCCGGCCGAGTGCCGCTCCTCCAGGGGCGGCACTCTCGCGACGATCTATCCGGGCCAGCGGCTGGAGCCGGGCTCACGTCTCGTGGACAAGGTGAGCACGACCGAGCTCGTCATGCAGCCCGACGGCAACCTGGTGCTCTACGCCCTCGGCACCCCCGGTGGCTACCGGCTCCCGCTGTGGAGCAGCGGCACCTACGGGAACCCGGGTGCGTACGCCACCATGCAGGAGGACGGCAACTTCGTCGTCTACAAGCAGGGCGGCGGCCCCCAGACGGGGGGCGGCCTCTGGCACACCGCGACCTACGGCACCAGCACCGCCTTCACCCCCAAGGCATCCCTCCTCGAAGGCGAGTTCGTCGTCGAGGGTCGTGGGAGCAGCGCCGCCACCCAGATGTGGTCCACGGGCAGCCGGGAGCGCCAGAACCAGCTGTGCTCAGGGTTCGCGACGGCCGTGGAAGGCTGGTGGACGGGTGCCTGGGCCCAGTCCGCCACCGTGTGGCTGGTGCTCCAGAAGGACAACAACCTGGTCATGTACCGCAAGAGCGACGGCAAGGCCGTCTGGAACAGCGGTACGTACGGGGGCGGCTCCCGGGTGACCCTGCAGATGGCCTACAAGGACCAGGGCGACCTGACCCTGACCCAGGGGGACGCCAACGGTTTGGTCCGCTGGCGCACCCGCACCGGCGGGAACCCGGATGCCTGGGCCCTGCTCCAGGACGATGGAAACTTCGTCGTCTACAAGAAGACCGGCGGACCCGGCAAGGGCGGCGCCCTCTGGAACACCGGAACGTACGACAAGGTCTGACCTATGCGCCGGTCGTCTCGACGCGCACGGCCCGGGCGCGGATCACGTGGGGCCGGGAGAGGACGGTGACGGCGACGGAGACCGCGGCCACGGCAGTGATGGCCGTACCGGGGGTGAAGTGCTCGGCGAGGCCGCCGGCGATCGCCGCGCCGATGCCCTGCCACGTCATCCGACCTGCGGACTCGACTCCCTGGACCTGGCCCCGGACCGGGTCGGGGGTCAACGCGAGAAGCTGTTCCTGGAGCGGCAGGGTGGCGGCGAACCCGGTACTGGCGACGAACACCGCGGCCGTCGCCACGAGCAGCGGCGGGTGGACGGCAAACAGCAGGTAGGGGACGGCGAGCAGCAACCGCAGGGCGAATGCCCGGCGCCGTCGCTGTCCGGCGCTGAGCAGCCGCCCGACGGTCAGGTCACCGAGGAGCATGCCCGCGGATCCGGCGGCCAGGAAGGCGCCGGCGTGCTGGGGGGCATAGGAGATGAACAGGGCCTCGCAGCCGACGATCAGGCCGTTGGGGATCCACAGGTTCAGCAGCAGGGCGCGCTGGCCGGAGTGGGAGAGGAGGGCGGTGTTCGTCGTCCAGGTCTGACGCAGTCCGGGGCGACGGGTCAGCCGGATCGACCGGTCCCGCACGGTCGCCGCCACGATGACCGTTCCGACTCCGGTCAGCGCCGTCGCGGCGACGAACACCCCTTGCGGGGTCAGATACCGCAGGAGTACGGCGCCGATGGCGTAGCCGAGGACGGCCATGCCGCCCGAGGTGATGTTCATCAGCGAACGGGCCAGTGCGTACGCGGAGACCGGCACCACCTCGGCGAGCAGCCCCATCCGGGTTCCCGTCCCCAGGGACTGGAAGAACCCGAGTACGAGGAGCAGTCCGAACCGGGCACCCAGGGGCAGCCCCGGGACCGCCTGCGCGGCAACACCCGCGAGCGAGACGCACTGGAGCCCGACGAGGGTCCGGCGCGGACGGCGTCCGTCCGCGACCGACATCAGCGTCAACGCACCGAGCACCGTTGCGAACGTGGCGCCGTACATGCTCACGGCTGTCAGGAACGGGGACCGGGTCTGGTGGCTGACCAGCGTTCCGAGGGCGAAGCCCGACAGAGTGCCGGCGGCGGTGGTCAGGGTGAAACTGGCGTACAGCCCGGCGAATTCACGGTTGCGGAGCAGTGCGCGGTAGCCGGTGGTGGGGAGCGGGCTGGGGACGGAGGTGTTAGAAGGCATGAAAAAAGCCTCCGCGCGCACCCAAGAGGGGCGCCGAAGGCCGACACGTCCATTCTAGCAGCCGGCCCGCCCCAAGCCCGAAGCGGCGGAGGCCTTCGCCAAGGCAGCCGTCGGCATCCGGGTTCCTCGGAGATCAGGTGCGGTAGGGGTACAGGGCGACACTGTCCCATTCGACGCTGATCCGTACCCAGGAACCGTCCCGGGTGCCGGGGAGGGGTGAGGCCAGATCGAACAGCACGGACCAGTGGCCCATCTGGAGGCGGGCTACGCCGTCGTCGGTCAGGTGGAGGCGGCCGCTCATGATCACCTGGTCGCCCTCCTGCCGGAGTTCCGGCCCGGTGACAGAGGCCGCCAGGGTGTTGCGACCCCACTGGATGTCCTCGTCGACGGTCCATTCGACGAGGTGCCGGCCGTCTGCCTCTCGGGGATCACCACGCCAGAGCACCACGGCGGACCCGATGGGGGTGTGCACCCGAACCGGCACGGGTTGCCGCGAGGCGTGCAGCAGGGGTTCCGTACGGACGAACATCCACTCATCATCCCTGATGTCATCGCCCTGCCACCCATGGCATCCGGCGCAGGTCGATCCGCGGGCCCACACCTTCGCGCCTCGGAGACGCCGTGGTCTTGCGCCATCGCTGCCCGCACAGCCGGGCCGATCCTTTCGCCGGGGCGAAGCACCGGAGCGGCAGTGCGGTTGGAGGGCCATGACACCGACTGCATTCCACCGGCCGGCTTGGGCGGTGTGTAGTGGGTGTGGCCGAAGGGGCGGGGTTGAGCGTCGTTCTGCGCGGGCTGGGGGGTGAGGCGTTCGCCGGCGCCCATTGTGGTTCTCGTCGCCGATGCGTCTGTCCGAGTGCCCTCCGGGCGTCCTGCGAGCGAGGAACGGGCAGTGGGGGTATGTCGTTCGCGCGAGGTTGCCTTGGGCCTAACGAGGAGACAGCGGTGTACGCAGTGGTTCGACGGTATGCAGGGGTGACTGATCCCGCCGAGGCGGGACGCCGGGTGGACGAGGGATTCGTCCCCCTCCTGCGCCAGGTGCCCGGATTCGTGGCCTACTACTGGATCGACGCGGGCGGTGGAGTGATGGTCTCCACCAGCGTCTTCGAAGACCAGGCCGGGGCCGAAGAATCGATCAAGAGGGCGGCGGAGTTCGTACGGGACAGCCTCGCCTCCCTGCTGCCCAACCCTCCCCAGGTCACGGCCGGCCAGGTGGTGGCCGCCGGGTAGCGGCCCCGGGAGTGTGAGCGCTTCGAGCCGGGTATAGGCGGGGGCTTTGTCCGCAGCGCCGGTCAGACGGCGGCGGGGACCCTCGGCGTACAGCCGGTCGAAGGCCTGAGGATCCGGGGCGTTTGCGCGCGGTCAGCGGTCAGCGGTCAGCGGTCTGAGGGCTACGGCACGGTTGGTGCCGTAGCCCTCCTGTCCCGAGGCGGTACGTGGGGTCAGCCGCCGTCGACGTAGGCGCGGGCCGCGACCATCACGTCGCGCATCCTGCCGTCGGCGATGCACTGTGCCGGCGCCTCGTCTTCGAGCTGCGGGTTCATGCCGATCATCCATGCGCGGGCCGTGTAGAGGCTTTCGGCGTCCTGGATGAGCTGGAAGACCTGGAGGGCGGCGCGCAGGCGCTGCTCCGATTCGGGGCGGGGCGTGGTGTCGCCCGACGCCCACTTGCCGACCTGCTTGGGGTCGCTGATGTTGGCGATGCGTGCGGTCAGGCGCTGCCCCAGGGTCTCCTGGAGGAAGCGGGCGATCTCGCTGATGTGCATGCGCACCGTCGCGACATGGGCCCTTTCGGCGCTCGCGACGCTCTTGGCGACGGCTGCGGACCCGGGGGGCGTGGTGGTGTCAGAAGGCATGGTCAGGTCTCCCTCGTTGCCCTGACTGCGCGCCCGTGCATTGACGGGTCGCGTGTTCAGGCGACGGGTGTCGGGGTGTGCCCGCAAGACCTGGCTGTCGCGTGCTGCCGCGGGGGCAGACGGAAGGGATGCTCGGTCTCGGCGAGCTGCGAACGCTTCGTGGTGTGTCCCCGACCCGCCGGGAAGCGTGTACCAGCGCGGGTGGTTGGGCGTGCCGACTAGCGGTCGGCGCTCAGCATCGATGTATTCCGGTCCGTGGGGATCCGGCGCATGAATGCCTGCGGTGATCCGAGGGTGCTGAGCCCTGGAGAGGTGGTGGGGCTGCGATGCACGGCACGAGCCCCACGGCTAAGAACGCACTTACGGTGCAACGGGTGTTGCTCATGAGATCCCCCACATGCTCCACGTTGGTCGATGTACCGGTTAGGTTACCCATTATCATCCTCCAACTCCACCTTTTAGGCAGAATCCGGCTCGTTGTCGACGGCGCGTCAAGTAGCGCGTTTGGACCGGAACTTGGCCTCTGACCTGCGCAGATGAAGTCCTGTCGGAACGGTGGGCGGCGGGTTGTTTCGCTCTTTTGGACGACAGTGGTGTAGCGGCTTACGGGTGGGCTTCAGTCGTGTTTTCAGGTGGGTTGGGGGAGGGGCTTCAGGGGGGAGGGGGAGGCTCCCCCCGCCTCACAGGATCGTCAGGTCGTACTCCTGCGCCACCCGCCGCAGCGCCTCGGACTCGGGGAAGATCAGGCTGGTCTCCTCCTGCTTGAGCTCCACGTCGTTGAAGACGGCCCAGCACTGGCGCATCCCGAAGCGGGAGCGGTAGGCGATGCCGTGGATGAGGCGCTCCTGCCGGGAGGGGCCGGTCCGCTGGGTGATGGCCCAGGCCGAGATCAGCCGGGTGATCCGGCGGTTGAACCCCTGGATGTGTTCCACGGTGAGCGCGTCCACGCCCTGTTCCGCCAGCTCGTCCTTGAGTTCCCTGGAGAGTGTCTCCAGGGTCCGCTCGTCGTCCACGTCGAGGAAGCGGGCCTCCTTGGGAGGCTGCACGCGGACCAGGATGTGGCGCGTGATCCAGTCACGGGGGATCATGCCGGGAGCCATTAAGGACGATTTCGTCCACTCGTCCCCGATGACCTCCAGCATCTTGGGGGCCACGCGGAAGGGTGCCAAGGCCTCCGCGAAGCACCCGTCGTGCTGGGAGGCGCAGTAGAGGGTGTCGTAGCTGACCAGACTCCAGCGGTTTCCGCCCGTCCGGGACGCGTCCTCCTGGCTGATCCGCTCGTACGTGAACGGGTTCTTGGCCTTTCCCAGGCGCCAGACGCCGCGTTCGGGCGCGGGGATGAGGACGACGTCCTGCTGTACGGTGTCCCGGCTCATGCGGCCGCTCTCCTTGCTCCGGCCGCCCGCCGCCAGGCGCGGGGCCGATGATGCTCGTGGCTCGTGGCGGCGGCCGGGCCGGCGGAGCGGCCCGGCCGCCGGGAGAGCCGGTCCGTGACGGTGTGGTGCTCATGAGGGGCGCTCAGGAGCGGATGGCGCGGGCCCTGCGGCGTATCGGTCCGGGGCACATGCCGAACGATCATTTTCATGCTCTCGTACGACCGATGCGACCGGGTTGCGGTGGCCACCGGGGGCGCACGAGGGAACGCGGGGGGCGCATGGCGGCGATCAGGTCCCGCCCGCGCGGCACTGTGCGAGGTCGATCTCCACCGCGGCGGCTCCGGCGTCACCGGTGAAGGAGAGCACGACGCGCCCGCCGGCCGCCGCCGGGTGCGCGTCGAGGCTGCGTACGGGGCTTCCCACCGCGAGCAGCAGCCGGCACCGCCCGGTGGCGGCGTCCCGGACGCGGATGGTCCCGTCGGCCGAGCCAGAGGCGACGAAGCTGCCGTGGCCCTCCGTGTTCCACAGGGCCAGGGCGTGCACGGCCCCGGTGTGGCCCCTCAGCGGCTCGCCCAGGGGGCGGCGTTCGCGCAGGTCCCACAGCCGCACCGTCCCCGTGTCGCCGCCGCTGGCCAGATGCGGCGGAAGGCCGTCCAACGGGCCGGGGTTGACGGCGACGGCGTGCAGGAGCCCCTGGTCGCAGCGCAGGGGCGCACCCGCGGCACCACCGCGTTCCGCGTCCCACAGCCGTACGGTGCCGTCGGAGCCTGCGGAGGCGAACCAGTCCACGCTCTCCTCGCACGAGGCCGCGGCCACCGCCAGGATCCGCAGGCCGTGCCCGGTCCACTTCCGCAGCGGGGCCATGCGGTCCAGGTCCCACAGCCGGACCGTTTCGTCGTCCCCGCCGCTCAGCAGCAGGTGCCGTCCGTCCGCCGTCGCACAGCCGGCCAGGGCGCGCACGGGCAGGAAATGCCCCTGCAGAACGTCCGGTAACGCCTGCCGGGTTCCCGCGTCCCACAGCCGGATGCCGTGGGCCGGGGACCCGGCCGACGCGTCCCGGGACCCGGCATACGCCAGCACGTGCCCCGCCCGGCGGCGTGCCCAGGCCATCGCCGACGGCGGCCGTCCGGTGTCGACGCGGGCGGCCGTGTCCCCCGTGCCGATGTCCCGCACCTCGACGTGCCCGCCGCTGCCGCTGAGTGCGAACCAGGACGGACCGTGCAGTTCACCCGGTTCCGGCAGCAGCAGCACCCCGCCCGTCGGCGCCTGCTCGGCGGCCGCCGTACGGGTACGGGCGCCGGCCAGTGCGCGCTCCA
The DNA here is from genome assembly GCF_044745505.1 of Streptomyces sp. NPDC086989. NCBI lineage: Bacteria > Bacillati > Actinomycetota > Actinomycetes > Kitasatosporales > Streptomycetaceae > Streptomyces > Streptomyces sp. NPDC086989. Next base: position 104,235 of record NZ_JBIVAL010000018.1, on the reverse strand, counting down.
GCACCTCCCGGTTCCACAGGCGCAGCGTGCCGTCGGTGGAGGCCGACGCGAGGATCCCGGAACCGGGGGAGTCGACGGGGCCGAGCGCGGTCACGGCACCGGTGTGCCCGCCGAGCAGCGTCGCGGGCTCCTTCGCGGCGGTGTCCCACCGGGAGACGTCCCACACGGCGATGCGGCTGCCCGTCCCGGCGGCCACGAGGTGGCGTGCGCCCACGGTGAGCGCGGTCAGGCTGCTCACCGGGCCGTCGGCGCCGGTAAGCGTGGCGAGCGGGCCGCCCACGCCCCAGACGGTGACGCTCCCGTCCGCGTGCCCGGCCGCGACCGTCCCCGGCCGCGTGGTGGGAGCCAGCGCGCGCACCTCGGCCGGGAATTCGAACCGCGCCACCTCCGTCTCGGCCGCGGTGTCCCGGAAGATCAGGAACGCGCAGTCGGCGATCGCCAGCAGCGGCCGGCCGGGCGGGTGCTCCACCGCCGCCAGCGCCGTGGTCCCCGTCCGGGGTGTGTCGCCGGGCAGGGTCAGCAGGTCCAGCGGGCCCATCCGCTCGTTCCACCAGACCACCGCCCCGTCCCCGTTGACGCTGACCACCGCGAGTTCGTGCCCGCCGTCGCGGTACGCGCACACGTCGGCGATCCACATCCCGCCGGGCCGGTGGACCTGGTCGACGAGGCGCCCGGTCGCAGGGTCCCAGACGCGGACGGTGCCGTCCGTGCTGCCGGACACGAGCAGCGGCGACTGCGCGGGGCGCGGCGCGAGGACCAGTCGGCGTACGGATCCCTCGTGGGCGGCGATCCGTTCGCGGACCGGCGTTCCCTCGACCGCGTCGATCAGCTCGATGCCGCCGTCGTCGTCGCCCGCCGCGAGCGCGGGGCGCCCGTCGGGTGCCGGCACCGCCGTCAGGGACCGTACGGTGACGTCGAGGGTGGCCAGGACGTTCACGGGCGGCATCCACCGGGACCACAGCACCGCCAGCGGTCCCGCCGCCTCTTCGGGGGTGCGCGGGCGCGGCAGACCGGGGTGGCGCAGCGCCGTGTACGCCAGGTGCAGGCTGGCCAGGCGCGAGGGGTGGTCGTCACCGTCCGCCCGGTGCAGGTACGGCTCGACCGCGGCCCACGCCTCCAGCCAGAGCCGGCCCTCCTGCCCCCGGCCCGGGCCCAGCAGCCCGCGGATGGGGCTGCCGGTCAGCCACGGCAGGACGTCGGCCGGCACGTGCGCGTCGTCCAGCACCCCGCCCAGGCGGGCGTGGCGCGCGAGGTACCGCCGTACGTACGGGTGCGGGGCGGTGCCGGTGGTGTGGCGGCCGGTGTGCGGCGCGGCCAGACCGGCGAGCGCCTGCGCGATACGGGCGTGCACGGCTGCGTCCGCGTCCGCGTCCGGGTCCGTGGCCGTGCCCGTGCCCGCGCCCGCGTCCGTGCGTGTGCCCGCGTCCGTGCCCGCGCCCGGGGCTGTGCGCGTGCCCGTGGCCGTTTCCGCGTCCGTGGCTACGCCCGCGCGCGTGCCCGGGTCCGCGCCCGCGCGCGTGTCCGTGGCTGCGCCCGGGTCGGTGCCCGTGCCCCTTCTCCCGCCCTCGTAGTCCCCCTCGACCTCATCAGTCCCGTCGGTCCCACCATCCCTGTCGACAGGCTCGTCCTGACCGTCCGTCATTCCCATCCCGATCCCCCCACCAGGTGCCGCGCCGCCCGCGGGCCAGGCGCGCAGGACAGCGGCCAGCCGCTCGTGCGCCGGCCGGTACACCCGCTGGTCCTCCTCCACGTCACGGGTGAGATACCCAGCCAGGCGGCCTTCCAGCAGCACCCGGATCTTGGCATCGGCGTCCGGCAGGGCCTCCCCGTGCACGGCGGACGCGACCGCCGGCCACACCTCGCCCCAGGCCGTGCCGCGCCCCTGCGCGAACGCCGTCGCGCGCAGCAGCGCCAGCGCCTCCTGCGCCCCCAGGCCGTCCTCCGCCGACCGCGCCAGATCGTCCTCCAGCAGTCCCGCCGTGCCCCCGCCCAGCCGCGCGAGCCAGCCGTCGTCGGCCGACAGCCGCGGTCCCTCGGTGCGCAGTTGGTGCGCCGCCACGCGGGCGTCGAGGAAGGACCGCCCGACCGCCGCGGCCACCGTGCGCGAGATGCCGGTCAGGTCGTGTTCCGCCCAGTCGGCCTCGCCGGCCAGCAGCGCCCGTACGTATCCCTCGACGTCCCCGCCCATGTCCCCGTCGTCGGTACGCAGCACGGCCGCCCCCGGGAACGCCTCCCGTAGCCGGCCCGGCAACTCCCGGCCGCCGGTGCCCGCGGCGGGGCGGTCGGCGCCGTCGCTGCTGCGGACGGCGACGACCAGCCGAACCCCGCGCCGTACGGGATCCGCCGGCCCGGACGCCGGCCCGGATGCCGGCCCGGTCGGCGGTCCGGACCGGTGGCCGTACAGGTGTCCGGCCAGCGGCACCAGGACCTGGTGGACCACCGCCGCCGGGTCGGTCGCCTCGTCCAGTGCGTCGACGACGATCGTCACCATGGGGCCGGGCGAGTCGAGGAACCTGCGCAGGCCCAGCTGCCAGCGGCTCAGCTGGTCCCTGCCCGAGGGGTCGGCCGCCGCCCCCAGCTTCTTCGCGATGACCTTCAGCAGCCCCAGCGGCTCCCGGTGGTGCGCCGTGACCGCGATGGTCACCGCGCCCTCGTCCGGGACGGTGTCCTGCGGGCAGTGGCCGACGGCTGCCCCGAACAGCGCCGAGTTCCTGAACTTCGCGTCGCTCAAGGTCACCGCGCGTCCCAGGATCGCCGACTTCCCGCTCGCGGTGATGCCCGTGACGACGAGGACCCCCGGCGGGCCCTTCAGGAACGACACCAGCGAGGCGTTCAGGCGCCTGCGACCCGAGAAGTACCAGCCGGTGTCGTCGGCGCCGGTGCGGCCGCTGGCCTTCTCCAGCCAGTAGTCCAGGTCCTCCAGCGTCGCCGCCACCTCCTGCCGGCTCTCCTCCACCGCGGCCTGCTCCGGCCGGTGGCCCGGGTTCGGCAGCGCGGTGGTCGGCACGTGCAGCTTGCCGGTCGACAGTGCGCGGCAGTCGAGGGACAGACTGCGGCCGAGCTCCGCGCCGACCGTCTGCGCCGCCTGGTACAGGGCCCGGCTGAACTCCTCCATCGACAGGTAGGGGCGGGTGATCCCGCCGGCCGTACGCAGCCACTCGTGGGCCCGGCTCAGGACGAGCGCGAACTCCCGTCCCCGCACCTGCATCTTGGGCGCCGCGGTGGTCAGGACGTTCAGGGTGGCGCGCGCGGTGCGCGCGGAGTCCAGGCTCCGCAGGAGTTCCAGCAGCTCCCCCGCCGCGTCGGCCGACTCGCACATGTTCACGATCACCAGGACGTCCCGGGCGTGCGAGTCGAGCGCGGCCGTCACGATCTCCGTCGTACGCATCCCCGTGCCCAGGAGCCGGTGGCGTTCGGTCCGCTGCAGGACCGCGAAGTGCCTGGCCGCGCCCGAGGTGAGCCCGTGGCCCGACACGTACAGCACCACCGGCACGTCCGGCTCCGCCTCCCGGATCCTCGACGACTCCAGGAAGCACTCCACGTCATGGCGGCTGGTCACCGAACCCGTGGGCGCGACCTTCACGAACCCGGGGCCGTCGGGAGGGGGCCGCTCCCACCACAGCGCGACCGCCTCCAGCTGCTCGTCGAGGGCCTCGCGCAGTGCCGTGGTGCCGTCCTCCATCACCAGGACGTACAACGTGCCGGCGCGCCGCTCGGCCTCCGCCGGCAGCGCAGCCTCCTGCACCGCATCGGCTAAGCCGATCTCGCCCCGCTGCCCGTCCACGGTCCCTATTCTTCACTGCCATGAACACGCAGCAGCAACGCCCGTCCCGCACCGACGACTTACCCGACCACGTCACGCAGGACGCGGTGGTCGTCGTACCGGGGATCATGGGCAGCACCCTTCGTGACACGAGCACGGGCAAGGACGTCTGGGGCCTCGGCGGCGTCTCCTGGCTGCTGAAGGCCTGGACCACGCCCTCCGGCCTGAAGTCCCTGGCGATGACCGAGGACGAGCTGGCCGGGAAGACCGGCCGCATCGAGGCGACCGGCCTCCTGAAACACTCCGCCTGGACCCCCTACCTCGCGGGCAGCGAGCCGTACACCGATCTCGTCGACACGATCCGCACCAGTGTCGCCGACGACGCCGCGGTCCTGGAGTTCGCCTACGACTGGCGCCTGCCCGTCGCGGTCAACGGCCGCCTCCTGGCCGACGCCGCGCGCCTGCACCTGACCGCCTGGCGCCGTCACCCCGCCCACGCCCAGGCCCGCCGCCACCGGAAGGACCAGCGGGAGGGCCGGCTCGTCTTCGTCGCCCACTCCATGGGCGGCCTCGTCACCCGTGCGGCCCTCGACCCCGGCTACGACGGCGACCTCCAGGCCGACACCCGGGGCGTGATCACCCTCGGCACCCCGTTCCAGGGCTCGGTCAAGGCGGCCGTCATCCTCGCCACCGGCCGGGGCGCCCCCGTACGGCTGCCCCACCGCAAACTCCGGGCGATCTGCGCCACGATGCCCGGCCTGCACGACCTGCTGCCGCAGTACCGCAGCCTGCGCGCGGGGGACGACGTACGCCACCTCACGCCGAGCGACGTCGCGGCCATCGGCGGCGACGCGGAGCTGGCGCGCCGGGCGGCCCGCTTCCACCACGTCCAGAAGGGCATCGCCCTGCCCGGCCACCGTTCGGTCGTCGGTGTCAACCAGCCCACCTGGCAGAACCTGACGATCACCGGCGGCGAGGTCGAGGCGCACTTCGACGGCGCCCGGCAGAACTCCGACGGGACCTTCATCCTCGACCGGCACGACCGCATCCGCTACTTCCAGGTGTACGGGGACGGCACCGTCTACAAGGAGTCGGCGGTCCTCACCGACATCGTCACCCCGCTGCCGCTCCAGCACGGGGACGTCGCCAAGGCGAAGACCGCCCTCGAAGCCGTCACCGAGATCGTCCGCGACGACATCCACCCCGGAGCACCCCAGGGCGAAGCCGGCTGCGGGCTGAGCGCACCCGACCTGGTCGGGGCGGGCCGTCCGTGGAAGCTCCACCTCACCGACGTCGACACCCTCTCGGGGCTGATCTGCCGCCTCACCGACCTGGAACACCCCGACAGCCCGACCCCCCTCACCCTGACCTGGGAGGACGGCCTGGCCACCGCAACGGCAACCGCCCCGCGCCCGGGCGTGTACCGCATCGACGTCCGCACCCCGGACGGTCACGACATCACCCAGCTGGTCATGGCCGCGGACCCGGACGAGCCCCTGGCGGAGGCGGAGGACTGACCTCGGACTACCGCAGGCCCGCCGGTCCGAGGCGCTCGGTCGGACCGGCGAAGGCCAGGAACAGGGAACGCCGGCTGAGCAGCCACCGTCCGTCGACCCTGCGGAACGCGTCCTCGTAGTGCCCCACTTGCGTGGGGATCCGGGGGGTCGCGTAGCCGTCGCCGGTGTGTCCGTCGACCCGGTACGTCGTGAAGTACGTGGCCGCGGTGGCCGTGGCGGCAGAGGTGAGGGTCACCAGGACGTTCGTGCAGATGCGGCGCGAGAGCCGGTCCGCGGGCCGAGCGCCGAAGTAGGCCCGAAGTGCCGCACGGCCCTGGACCCTGCGGTCGTCAAGAGCCCACTCCCAGACCCCGTCCTCGGTGAAGAGGTCGGCCACCGCCCCCGGGTCACCCAGATCGAGCTCGTGGACGAACTGCACGATCAGGCGTTCGCAGGCCCGCTCGGCGATCAGACGGTCCATGGGATCAAGGGTCTCGGTATCCATCCCCGTTTCCTACCAGCACGGCAAGGACCTCACGAATCTTTTTGGCGGACCAAGCCCCTGCATTTCAAGGCTTCTTCGGCGGGGGACACGTCCCCCGTGCGGGGTGGTTCCGCTGTGCCGCATGTGCGCCTCCAGGCCTGGTCGTCGGTACGGGGGAGACGGCGTGGGCGGGGCGGCGTCCCGCGACTTTGCCAGGCCTTTGCCGAACTCGCGTCGGCTCACGCGGTAGCGAGGAGCCTGGTTGCCCACAGGCCCCCGGAACGTGCACACTTGCGCGAATTCCGGCCGGGCGCAGCGTCGCACCCCCACTGCCCACCTGCCTGGCATTCGCCGTGCCGGCCATCAGCAAGTCAACGGGAGCAAGGTTGAGCACATCGGGAACTGCACGCCGGCAGGACCTCCACGACCTCAGCGACGCAGAGCTCTGCGCGCTGCTCCGCGAGCGCGACTCGGCGCCGGACTCCGATCTCAGCGACGTGATGGGCGAGGTGTTCGCCCGTCACCACGACGCCGTACGCGCCTACGCCCGCACCTGCTGCCGGGACCTGGCCACCGCCAGTGACCTCGCGGCCGAGGCCTTCGCCCGCACCTACCGGGCGGTCGCCTGGGGCGCCGGACCCGAGTACGCCTGGCGGCCGTACCTGCTGACCTGTGTGCGCCGGGTGGCGACCGAATGGGCACGACGCGGTGCCCGCACCCAGCTGTCGGACGACTTCGACACCTGGGCCGCCGAACTCTCCGCAGACCAGGACGTCGAGGGCGCCGCCCTGCTGGCGGAGGAGGGCTCGCTGGTCCTGCGGGCGTACCGGTCGCTGCCGGAGCGCTGGCAGTCCGTGCTGTGGCACGCGGTCGTCGAACCCGAGCCCGCGGCCGAGACCGCCCGGCGCCTCGGGATTTCCGCGGGGGGCGTCAACTCCCTGGCGGCGCGCGCCCGGGAGGGCCTGCGCGAGGCGTACCTGCGCGCCCACCTGGACCAGAGTGCGAGCGACGAGTGCCGGCACTACGGCAGCCAGCTCGCCGCCGCGCTGCGCCGACCGGGCAAGCGCATCAGCCGGGACCTGGGACGGCACCTGCAGGCGTGCGCCGACTGCGGGCGGGCCGAGCGCGACCTGAGGGCCGTCAACAACCGGCTCGGTGCGCTGTTGCCGGCCGGGATCCTGCTGTGGCATCCGGCCTCGTCCGCGCTGTCCGCCGGTGTGCACGGCGCCCACCACGTGGCGGCGGGCAAGGCGGTGGGGTTCAAGCTGGCGGCGGCGCGGTTCGGCGCGGGGAAGTGGACCGCGGCGGCGGCCGTCGCGGGTACGACGCTCACCGCGTTCGTCCTGCTGCCGGCCGAGGACCGGCCGGAGCGGGCCGCACCCGCGCCCGAGGTGGCGATACCCAGCCCCGCCCCGAAAGAGGAACGGGACCCGTTCCTGTTCCCGTCCCCGACGGACTCGGCGCCACCGATCGTGTCCATCGGCGTCGCGATGTCGGCCACCGCCCCCGTCGGCGCCCCGTCGGCACCCGTCGTTCCCACGGCGTCCGCCGCGCCGCCTTCGCCGGACCCCACACCCACCACCGGCCGGCCCCTGGTCAACACGGCCTCGGGGCTGTGCGTCGGCCTCGCCGGCAGCGGCTCCGAGGGGTCGTTGGAGCTCCAGCCGTGCACCGGCGACCCGTCCCAGGGCTGGCAGCGCCTGCCGGCCGGCCAGGGCACGTACCAGTTCCGGAACACGGGCACGGGCACCTGCCTCGACGGAACCGCCTCCGGCGGAAACGCCGTCGACGTCGTCCTGCGCACCTGCCGCTCCGGCAGCGGCCGTACGACGCAGCTCTGGAGGTCCGCTCCGGCCGGAGGGTCCGGCGCCTTCAGGCTCTGGTTCGTGCCGCCGGTCCCGAAGAGCGACTACTCCGACCACCTGCTGGGCCCCCGGAACTGGCCGAAGGCGGACCCGCCGCGCAGGGGTTCGGACCTGGTGCAGCTGCCCAACTACTACAACTCCGTCAATTTCCTGTTCACCCTGGGGTGAGCGGACGCACGGCACACCGCCGCCGAGTACCCGGCGCACGCGCCGGCGGGCAGAACCCGGGCGGCCACGTGTCCGGGCTGGGCCGCCCGGCGCGGCGACGGCCGCCGTCAGCCCGAGGTGGCCGGCCGTTCCTTGATGTGGTCGACGACGGTCCGGGTCATGACGGCGCTGGTGAACACGACCGTGCCGGGCTTGATCAGGCCCTGCTCACCGGACTCGCCCTCCACCTGGACGGTGCGTTCGCCGAGGAAGGCGAGGGACTGCCGGTCGAAGATCCACTCTTCCCGCTGGCCCGACTGCTCGTCCAGGCGTGCCACGGCGATGCCGTGGCGGCCGGCGGCGTCGACCGCGTCGTCCAACGACACCACGCCGGGGATCTTCGCCGCTGCCTTGTAGAGCGCGGCCGTCAGGGCCGGCGGCGGGTAGCTGGCGCGCAGCAGGTCGCCGATCGTGGTGAAGGCCTCCTGGTCGGGGCCGCGGCCCTTGCCCTTGGTCTCCTCGTAGATCTTGCGCAGCAGCACGTCGGGGTCGGTGGGTAGCTGGGCGAGGTAGTTGTAGCTGGGCGCGTTGAGGTGCGCCGTCGGGGTGTGGCCCGTCTCGTCGGGCCCCTCCAGGGTCACGCCCTCCGGGCCGGTGTTGCCGGGCTCGATCAGCCAGCCCTTGATGCCGTCCGGGGAGTTCCACTGGTGGCGCTCGTGCAGCTTCTCGCTGACCAGCGTGTGCTTGTCGCCCTCGGTCTTCACGTACGTGTTCGCCGTCTTGCTCCCGATGTAGACGTACTGGTCCGCGCGCACCCCGGAGTGCGCGGCCGAGGAAGCGGAGGCGGCCAGCGAGATGCGGTCCAGGAGCTGCGGCGCTCCCTTGGCGTCGGCGGCGCCGATGCGGGTGGTCATCGCCGGGCCCGTGGCCATCGTGGAGCGCGGGCCGTCCGCGGCGCCCAGCTGCACGTAGCCGAAGAACCCGGCGGCGAGCGCGCCGGCCAGGGCGAAGCCCGCGACGGGCACGAGGACGGCACGGCGCAGGAACGGGTTGCGCCTCGTGCCGGTACGGGACGGCGCGGCGGCGGGGCCGGCGCCGGAGGCTCGGAGGTCGTCGTGGATCTGGGTCATCAGGCGCTCCTTGTGGAACTGGTGGCGGCCCGCGGGCAGTTCGCGTTCGACGAACGAGGGTCGGGAAAGGTCGGCGTTCATCGGGTTCCCTCCTGTGCGGACCGGACCGCCTTCGTGTCGCGGTCTCCATATGTCTGTCGTGACCGGGCCACGAGTTCCCGCCTGTTCTTCCTCAGTTCCGCGTCGGCCAGCTTGCGCAGCTTCGTACGGGCCCGTGACAGCCGGGAGCGGACGGTGCCGACCGGAATGCCGAGGACCCTTGCGGCCTCCGCGTACTCCAGTCCCTCGCACAGGCACAGCAGGAGGACTTCGCGCTCGGGTGCGCGCAGTGCGCTCAACTGCTTCAGCGTGGCCGCGATCTGCTGCCGGTCGTCGAGCCGGCCGGCCACCTCTTCGGCGTGGTCGGGCACGGACGCGGCACCTGCCGCGGCCGCGGCGGCAGCGGCGACGGCCCGGTAGCGCCGGTTGCTGCGGCAGTGGTTGCGGGCGAGGTTGGTGGCGATGCCCAGCAGCCACGGCCGCAGTGACCCGCCCTCGGGGTCGACCGAGCCGCGCAGCCGCCACGCTTCGAGGAAGGCCGCCGACATGACGTCCTCCGCGACGGCCCAGTCCCCGGTCATCCGGAAGGCATGGTTGTAGACGGCGCGGGCGTAGCCGTCGAACAGCTCCGCATAGGCGTCCGGATCCCCGGACCGTATCCGGGTTCGCATTTCTGTCGTCACGCTTGCTGGCTGTCCGGCACGGTCGGAGGGGTTCCCGTGACCTGCGTCACGTACGGCTGCGGGCGGCGGCACCCAGCTCCCCGCCCGCAGCCGCGAACCCTACCAGCGGAGTCCTCGTGGCTCGCCGCCGTCGGTCCCGGCCCGTGAACAGCCCGAACGGGGGTGACCCGGCAGGCAGAATTGGATCAACGGCCACTCGGTGTGCCGACTTCCGAAGGAGTGCATGTGGAGCAACCCGATACCCTCCCCTTCCCGCTCGACCCGGCCGCCGACCCCGTGGCCGAAGCGCACGAGCTGCTCGCACAGGGTTGCCCCGTCCGGCACGTACTGCTGCCGGGGGCCGTGCCCGCAGTGGCCGCCCTCGACTACGAGAGCGCGAAAGCGGTACTGGGACACCCGAAGCTGACCAAGGACCCGGCCCACTGGCCCGCCCTGACGGACGGCCGGATACCCGACGACTGGGAACTCATCCCACTCGTGCAAGGCGCCGGGATGCTGCACGCAGGCGGCGAGGCGCACACGAGACTACGAGGACTCGTCAGCTCCGCGTTCCGGCGGGCGTCCATCGAATCCTGGCGGCCCCGGATCGAGGACATCGCAGCCACCTTGCTCGATCAGCTCGAGACCGCCGCCACACGTGATCCGGTGGTGGACCTGCGTCACGAGTTCGCGTGGCAACTGCCGCTGACCGTCATCTGCGAGCTGCTCGGCGTACCCGCCTCGGCGATCACCCGACTGCGCGGAGCGTTCGACCGCCTGGTGACACCCGACCCGCTGGACGAGAGCGGGCAGGGGATTCTGGAAGCGCAGGCGGTGATCGCCGAAGAGCTCACCCAACTGATCGCCCTGAAGCGCACGGCCCCCGGCGCCGACCTCGCCACGGAACTGATCACGGCGCGTGACGCGGACGACGGCTCCCTCACCGACGCAGAACTCCTCCAGACGATGTTCCTGCTGCTGATCGCCGGCCAGGAGACGACCGTCCTCCTGATCACCGGGACGGTCCACAGCCTCCTGAACGACCCGCAACAGCTCGATGCCGTGCGCGCAGGTGCCTTCACCTGGAGCGACGTCGTGGAAGAGGGACTGCGCCATTCCTCACCGGTGCGCTACGCACTCATGCGCTATGCCACCGAGGACATCGAAATCGGCGGTACCGCGATACGCAGGGGGGATGCTGTGCTCGCGGCGCTCTTCGCGGCCGGCCGCGACGGCGAAGTCCATGACGGCGCACACCGCTTCGACCTCGGACGCTCCACCCGCCAGCACCTGGCGTTCGGTCACGGCGCGCACTTCTGTCTCGGCGCGACCCTGGCCAGACTCGAAGCAGAGGTGGCTCTGGAGATGCTGTTCTCGCGTTTCCCGCGGATCGGTCTTGCCGGTGACGAGGTCCCCTCCATGCGGTCCATCGCGCTCCAGGGCCTCCAGGCGCTGCCGGTCCGTCTCGGTCCCACCGGCAGGTGAGCGCCGGGCACGAAGCCCGGACCACGGCGCACAGCGCCTGGCCCGGGCTTCCTGCCGTCTGACGGCTGCTCCTATCGGCCGCCGGAGAGCAGACGGCGCCACCAGGGCTGCCGCGTCCCGCCGGCGGAGCCGGCGGCCGACGCCGGCGACGCCGTCCTCGGCTGCCCGGGCGCCGCCGGGCGGCCTGCCGCGCCCGTGGAGGTCACGTCGGCGGAGGTCGCGTCGGCCACTTCGGCGGAGCTCCTCCTCTGGGCCCGGCGGGGAGCGAACGCGACGGGCAGGTTGTCCAGGCGACTGGAGATCAGGGAGGTGGTCACGCGCAGCTCGTCCTCACCGCCGACCAGCTGGATGTCGGGCAGCCTCGCCAGCAGCGTGTCGATGCCCGTGTCCGCGATCGCGCGGCCGATGTCCTCACCCGGGCACTCGTGCGGCCCGCTGCTGAACGCGAGGTGCGACCGGTTGCCGTGCACCGGCTTGCTCAGGTCGGGGCGGATGTCGGGGTCGACGTTTCCGGCGGCCAGGTCCAGGATCACCATGTCGCCCGCCCGGATTTCCTGCGTCCCGAGCCGGGTGTCGGCCGTCGCCCACCGGGTCGGGACCCTGGCGAGCGGAGGGGCGTCCCAGAAGACCTGGTCGAGCGCGTCCGGCAGGGTCATGGAACCCCCGGACAGGCTGGCGCGGAAGCGGTGGTCGGTCAGGACCATCCGCAGGGTGTTGGCGATCAGGTTGCAGGTGTTCTCGATGGCCGCCACCAGGGCGTGCCGCAGGTGCTCCATCACCTCGGCGTCGGACAGCTGCGACTCGTGGCTCAGCAGCCAGCTCGCGAAGTCGTCACCGGGGCTCTCCTTCTTGTGCTTGACCAGTTCGGTGAGCACGCCGACGACGAAGTCGTTGCTCTCCAGAGCGGTGGGGGTCCCCTTGACCATGTCGCGCACGGCCGCGCCCACGGCGAGCGCATCCGCCTCCGGCACCCCGTAGATGCGTGCCACCACCAGAGCGGGCAGCTTCTCGGAGAAGTCGGCCACGAGATCGGCGTTGCCGTTCGCGGAGAACTGGTTGATCAGCTGCTCGGTGTAGCGCACGACGTAGCTGCGGATGCCACGGCGGCGGAATCGACCCAGGCTGTCCGTGATCGCCGAGCGCAGCCTCGCATGCTCACTGCCGTCCGCGAAGACCAGCAGCGGCTGCCATGCGGTCACGGGCAGCAGCGGGGAATCCGGGCCGAGCTTGACGGTCCATATGCGCGAGTCGTTCGAGAACAGCTTGGAGTTGCGCATGACCTCCAGGTTCTCGCGGTGCCCCAGCACCAGCCACGCCGGAACGTCGCCCTGCAGGAGGACGGGCGCCACCGGGCCGTGCTCCTTGCGGAGGGCCTGGTACATGGCATAGTGCGAGCCCTCCGCGTCCGGGCCGTACAGCCGCTGCACACCGGCCGTCCCGGCCCCGCCCGGCGCGTGCGCGGGACAGCCGGGAGGGGGGAGCGGCACGGGCGAAGCGGCCGGTGCGTCTTGGTAGGGGGTGGTCACGAGTCCTCCGAAAGGCGCGGTGAGGGAACGAACGGATGGGCGTCAGGTCAAGCCACCACCGGGCCGGGCCTGGGTCGGGCCGGATCAGCGGTGCTGCTGTCTGGTGACCGGGCAGCCCCCATCGCCGAATTGACGGGCCGTCGGGCCGACCGTCTCATCGGCGCCCGCCGGGTCAGCAGTAGCGCCACGTCCGTGAGGTGTGCCTCACAGGAGGTATGACGTCACAGCAGCGACACGCAGCATAACGGGGGGTGGTGTACGCGCAGGACGGCGGTCGTGCCATCAACTGCGGGACGGTCGGTACGGATTGGACCGTGGATGCCCCCATTGGCGGCGCGCCGGCACCCGCGGGCTCGCCACCCCGCCGGACCCCCGGCGGAACGCTGTGGTGCAGTTGTCGCACGTACACCCGGTTGGAGGAACCCAGAGTGACAGATGTTCAGTTGCGGTCCGTGCCGCGCGCACCAGGGGCGATACCGGTGCTGGGGCACGCCCTGCGCCTGTGGCGTGACCCCTTCGGCTTCCTCACCTCCCTGCGGCAGCACGGCGACCTGGTCCGTGTGGACCTGGGGACGATGCCCATGTACGTCGCGACCTCGGCTTCCCTGGTTCGTGAAGTGACGGTGACCAAAGCGCGGGATTTCGAGAAGGGCCGCTTCTTCGACCGGCTGCGGCCCTTGGCCGGGAACGGCCTGGCGAATTCCGACGGTGAGATCCACCGGAAGCACCGTCACCTCATCCAGCCGATGTTCTCCAAGGAGCGCATCGCCGCCTACTCCGCCACCATGAGCGACAACGCACGGTCGCTGGCCGACTCCTGGCGACCGGGACAAGAGGTCGACCTGGAACAGGTGATGGCCGAGTACGCCATCGAGACCCTGGCGTCGACACTGTTCTCGGCGGACATCGGCCTGCCGGCCGTGGAAGCCGTACGCAGGAACCTCCCCGTCCTGCTGAAGAACCTGCTGATACGAGCGGCCTCCCCCAAGTTCCTGGACCGCATCCCCATCCGCGCCAACCGCGATTTCGACGAGGCGTCGGCCAGCCTTCGCCAGGTGATCGACGAGGTGATCCTCACCGCCCGCCGCTCGGGGCATGCCGACCGCGACGACCTCCTGTCGCTGCTGTTGCGCGCGCAGGACACCGAGAGCGGCCAGCGCCTCTCGGACGTCGAGGTGCGCGATGAGCTCAGCACCATCCTCTTCGCGGGCGCCGAGACGACTGCTGCGACACTCGCCTGGACCTTCCACGAGCTGGCCGCCCACCCCGCGGTCGAAGAGCAGGTGCTCGCAGAGATCCGGGACGTCGTGGGCGACGGGCCCGTCGGCATCGCGGACGTACCTCGCCTCGAATGCCTGCGGCGGGTCATCGACGAGGTGATCCGGCTGCACGGCGTGACACTGCTCATGCGCCGGAACACCGCCCCCGTCGAGCTGGGAGGGTTCACGCTGCCGCCGGGGACGGAGGTCGCCTTCAGCCTCTACGCCATCCACCGCGACCCCGACCTGTACGAGAACCCCGCCGCCTTCGACCCCGATCGCTGGCTGCCGCACCGGCAGGCCGAGGCCGGACTCGGACGCGAGGCCTACGTCCCGTTCGGCGCGGGCAACCGCAAATGCATCGGCGACAGCTTCGTATGGGCCGAAGCGACGATCGCCATCGCGACCCTGCTCTCCCGGTGGCAGCTGAGGCCGGTTGCGGGACACGAGCCCAGGGAAGTGGCATCCGCCGTGGCACGCGCCGACTGCATCCGCATGATCGTGCAACCCCGTCAGGGCTGACCCGCCGACCGGCGCTACCGGGCGCCCGCCACGTGTCTTCTGCGGTCTCGAAGGCCGATCAGGTTCACGAGGCGGGCTTCGGCTCGGTGATCCGAGCGATCGCGTGCTACGCGCCCTGCACAGCCATCTCGGGGGAGAGCCGGCCCCCGGAAGACGGAAGGAGCTCCCACCACCAGTCGACGGCAGCTATGCCGAGGGGCTCGTGGCGGGCATCGGTCGGCACGTCGCAGAACGCGGAGGGGTTGCCGGCCGGGCATTCGGGGGAGCTGTACCGGAGGGAGCTGATTCCCCAGTCCTGTGCGCCACGAATGAAACACGCCAGGCTGTCCAGGTACCGGCGAAGCTGTGGACTGCCCTGGCGGGCAAGGGCTGAACTCAGCCGCATGAACAGGCACATCACACGGTCCCTTTGGGAAATCGCGATGCGCAGGGCCTGATCGGCGCTGTGACCCTGCTCCTCCAGCACGCGGAGGGCATTCACGTAATAGTTCAGCCCGTTCCGTTCCTTGTGGTGCGAGAAGATGTCGTTGTCCCAGGTGATGATGAAAGACGCCATTTCGCCGATGGCCCTCACCGGGGTGTGGTCCCGCTCGTGCGGCTGAAGCTCGTAGCCGCCACCCATCTCCAGCATCGGGAAGACGACGGACGTGGCACCCGAATAGAGACGCATCAGCGTGTAATCGTTGAGATCGGGCACCGTTCCCGACCTCCGGTGAGACGCCTCCCAGACGACGGAGAGAAAGTACTCCCTCAACGAGTCCACCCAGCGCGCGGCCTGCCCTGCCGTCCCGTGGCTGCACACGCGGTAACGAAGGTCGCGGAGCCCGGCGGCGAGTGGGTCGTCCAGCAGCATCGGGGCATCCGGATTCTGGGCGACGCGCAGGAGCCGTGAGAGTACGCCGGCCAGCTCTCCCGGACGTTGTCCCAGCTCACCTTCCTCGCAGTGCCCGTCGTCGACGCCGAACAGCCAGAAGACGAAGTCCGCGAGGAGGGAGACCGACGCCTGCCCCGCCGACGGAAGGATCCTCGCCGCGAACGTGCCGATGTCCTGCCTTACGAGCCGTCCCCGCAACTCCTCGGACCCGATGCGAAACGTTTCAGCCCAGGCCGCCGTCTGAACATCGATCTCCGCATGAGCGGGATGGATCTCAGGCTGGATGGGCGAAAATATCGGCGGAATCAGCAGGTCAGGCCCCATCGGCCCCCCTCTCAAAATGGCGCAGGCATACCTGTGCCGGCCCGGGACCGAACCCCGAACCGGACACCGCCCGCACTTCCCAGTGATCGACTATGGCGCATAGTAGGCAGTCTTCCGGATCGATCCAATAGGACAATCTCCCCGCGGTCGGCGCCCGGCCGCAGGCGGGGCGGTCCAGACGGCACGTGACCGCGCCCGGCCGCACGGAACCCACCCGCAGTCGTCGGTGACCACGGCAAGGTGCCGGCCGGCGCTCGGTACCCGTGCTCCGAAGCAGGCAGCTCGGCCGGAAATGCGCATTTCAGCACCCGTCGGGAAACTGCCGCCTTCCGGGAATTCGGACGTCGGACGTCGGACGTCGTACGTCGGAGTACGTCGGATGTCAGACGTCGGAAATGCGTCAGCTCGACTTCGCGAACCCCTCCAGCAGCCCTCGCGGGTCGAAGGTCACCCGGATCCGGACGATCTTCCCGTCCTCCACGTGCATCCAGTTCGCCGTCGGCGCGGGCGGCGCGACGGCGGTGCACAGGTCGAACCAGGTGATCACCTCGTCGCCCTCCGAGACCCGCACCTTCACGTCGATCTTCTCCAGCACCTGCCCGAGGCCCTTCAGCCCGGCCAGGGCCTCCTCCGTCCCGCGCGCCGTTCCCAGCGCCCCGACGAAGTCGACGTCCTCGGCCAGCAGCCCGCGCATCGTCTCGAAGTCGCCCGCCTCCCAGGCGGAGAAGTAGGTCTCGGCAAGCTCGCGTGCGCTCTTCGTCGTCGTCATGCCTCCATCCTCCCCACCGCCGTTCCATCCGTCCAACAGATGAATCCGATTCCAGCTATCATCGGTAGGCATGGAGATGCATCAGCTGCGCTACTTCGCCGCCGTGGTGGACGAAGGCACCTTCACCGGCGCCGCCCAGCGCCTGCACATCAGCCAGTCCGGCATCAGCACCCAGGTGGCGAAGCTGGAACACGAGCTGGGCCAGCGGCTCTTCGACCGCTCCAGCCGGCACGTGCGCCTCACCCCGGCCGGCGAGGCCGTCCTTCCCCTCGCGAAGAACGCGCTCGCCACCCTCGACGCCATCCGGCACACCGCCGCCGAGTTCGCCGACGCCGTCCGCGGCCGCGTCCGGATCGGCATGATCACGGGCTGCTCGATCCCGCCCTTCCTGGACACCCTCGCCGACCTGGGCCGCACCCACCCCGGCATCGAACTCAGCCTGCACGAGGGCGACTCCGGCGACCTGCAGACCCAGGTCCTCTCCGGCTCCCTCGACCTGGCCCTGATCGGCTACGCAGGCCAGGCCGCCACTGGTCTCGAGGCGAGCGTCGTCATCGACGAGCCGATCGCCGCCGTCGTTCCGGCCGGGCACCCCCTCGACCGGGCGGAACTGACCCTCACCGCCCTCCGGGGCGAGAAGATCCTCTGCCTGCCCCGGGGCACCGGCATCCGCGCCGCCTACGAGGACTCCTGCCGCCGGCTCGGCCTCGACCCGCACGTGGACCTGGACGCCAGCTCCCCCGTCGCCCTGCTCCGCCTCGCCGAGCGCGGCGCGGGCGTCGCCGTCCTCAGCGCCTCCTCCGCGCAGGGCGCCGGCCTGCGGGCCGTCCCGCTCACCGACGCCGCCACGCACGCCCGACTCGGCCTCGTCACCCGCCCCGACGAGCACTCCCCGGCCGTACGCCTCCTGCACACCCGTCTCCTGGCCGCGCTGCGATCGGCCCAGCCGGCGTCCGACGGATCAGGCGGACCGCACCGCCCCGACCCGACAGACCCGCTGTAGCCCCGCTCTAGACCCGACGGATCAGGGCGGCCATCGCGGCGAGGTCCGCTTCCGACCTGGGGATCGGAGCCTTCGGCCAGAGCAGTTCGTACTCGGCCTGGATGCGGAAGACATCAGCGGCGAAGGACCGTACGACCGCATCCGCATCCGCATCCGCATCCGCATCCGCATCCGCGACCGTGCCCCGCTCCGCGTGCTCGATGAGCCGCTCGCAGGCCTCCACGGCGCCCTCGCAGTCCTCGTCGAACTCGAACAGCGCACAGAGCGCGCCGAGGGCGTGTTCACGCGAGGTCAGATGGCCCATTCCGCAGTCGAGTCCGTCGTCACCGAGGTCGTCGGGGTACGGCGCGCGGTGCCAGGAACCGCCCTCGGACCAGTAGACGCACTCGACCCTGCCCAGCCCCGCGACATCGTTGCGCAGCTCATGGCGCACCCAGTCGGGCGCCCCGTCGAGGAGGTCGATCGGCGGCTCGTACCGCCCGACCCTGCCGGAATCGTCCTGCCCGAAGAGAACCGCCCTGCCGCCACCGGCCCGGACCAACGCCCACCGGCTGCACGCGCCGTCGTCGAAGCGCAACCGGCTGCCGCCGTGGCTGCCGTGGCCGCCGTCACCGTCGCTTTCGTCGAGCCAGTAGCCGTGCCGGAAGCGCTCGTTCTCCTCCTCGGCGTCCCAGGTCGCCACGGCGAACGCCGTCCAGCGCGCCCACAACACGCCCGCCTCCGGAAGGTCCTGCGGCCGCCCCGGACGATGAGCCCTCATGCCCCCACCCCTCACTCCCAGCTCTTGCATCCGGCCACAGACGCTATGCGGCCCGCTGCTCGGCTCCCGCACCCGATCGGTGACGGCCCCCCCGACTCCTTCGCGCTGCTCCGGGTCAGGCGCGGCGGAACCAGCGGCGCCGAGGGGCGGCCGGCGGGCCGAACGACGGGAGGGCCTTGAAACCCTCCTCCAGCGCCACCGTGGGCACGATCCGCCGCAGCGCGCCGCGGACGAGCGTCAGCGGGTGGTCCGGGAACTGCGCGTCCCACTCCTCGAAGTCGGCGACGTGGTACGGCAGCCCACCCTGGACGTCCGGCCCGTACGGGTGCGGGCGGAAGTAGTTCTCGTGGCCCACCCGGGCGCCGACGAGGGCCTCGCGCATCCCGGTCGTGCCGCGCTCGGCCGCCTGCACCTTGATCACGGTGCTGCAGCTCGCCCTCGGCACGGTCCAGGAGGCGAGGAAGACCAGTCCGTGTTCGGTGTTCGGCCGCCGGATCTTGACCAGTTGACGGACGGCCGGGACGGAGTCCACCTCGCCCGGTACGGCCTCGATCAGACCCCCGCCCGCCCGGGCGACGGACCGGGCGAGGCCGTGCCGCAGCCGGTCGGTCTCGTGCAGCGGCGCCGGCAGGTCCGGCACCAGCGGAAAGAAGTGGACCGACAACACGAGACCCTGCTCGTCGGTCCAGACCCCCTGCTCGCGCTCGGTGAAGCCGGTGAGGTCCATGTCCGTGATCGGTGTCGATGTCAGTGCCATGGCGACCATGATGCGGATCCCCACCCGGGCCGGCCCAGGCGGGGCCCGTCAGCACGGCAGCGCCGTCCGTACGGCCCGCACGGCGGCCGCGCCAAGTCCCGCTCCTAAGCCGGGCAGGCCCGTCCCGCCTCTGCTCGTACCATCGTCCCCCGGCAGGTAGTTCAGAAGCCGTCGGATCCGGTTTCTCCCGCATGCACTGCATGCTGTGCGCGCCGTCAGTCCTGTTCCCAAGGCGTGGGATCCGGGCGGCGCCGCCACCACCGGCCGCCGACCGGGGTCCGGGCTGCGGACTCGCCCGTCAGTTCCCTGCGCAGGCCTCCGGACGGGTCGGCCTCCGTTGCTGCGGCAAACCGCCGATCCAATTCCTCCAGCACCTCGCCAAGCAGCTCGGAGACCTCACGCGGGAGGCGGGCGCCGATGCCGGAGAGTTCGTCACGGGCCTCCAGCCTCTCTCGGTAGAGGGCGGCTGGATACCAGCCTGTTGGAGCCCACCCTGACTCCATCTCCCGGATCACCCGCTCCCACACGACGAGGTTGCTCTTCGCGGACCGGAGGGCGCTGCTGACGTCATCGTCGGGGGAAGGTCTCACAAGGTCCGAGGCGGCCCGCCTCCTCTTCTCCACCGATGCCGCGAAGGCATGGGCCAGGGGGGTGTCACGCCTCTGTTCCCTTACGATCTCGGCGAATCTCGTGACAGCTGCCCGGGGCAGGTGAGGCACCGGCGCCTCGACGGCAGTGACCGAGTAGAGCGGCGGCTCGTCGTCGGAAGGTTCGAGCCGGGCACGGGTGAGGAGACCTTCCGGCGTCACGACCCAGTAGGCACTCGGGGGTGCTTCCTCGGCAGGGAAGAGGACCGCCGTTCCGGCGGCCTTCGCGAACCCTGCGGCGAGCTCGGACTCCAGGGGCTGATCAGCCGTCTCGCCCTGCGCGTAGATGTCCAGCGACCGCGCGACATCACCGCCATGCGTTCGGCTGGGGGGAGAAGGTCAGGCCGACTCCCGAGGCCGGCCGGCTTCGAGCAATCGCCGGGCCGACGCGCGCAGTTCGGCGTCCGGGTGGCCGGTGCCGGAATGCGGTGCGTCGCTGAGCAGGCGGCGCGGGGAGGAGGCGAGGGTGTGGAGGACGGGGCGGACCTCCTCCGGGGCGCGGCCGACGGCGGCGAGCGCCTCGAGCGCGCGCAGGCCCACCGGCGTGGGGCCGACCAGCTCGGCGAGGACTTGGACGCTGCGGTCCGCTGAGCCGGATATCCGGTGCAGGGCTTCGGCCGCCGCCAGCCGGGTCCACGCGTCCCCGGACCCCAGGTGCCGCTCGACGAGTGGCAGCAGGGGCGCGGCGGCGTCGCCCATCGGTGCCAGGGAGCCCAGGTACCAGGAGGCCTGGCCCCCACCGGTGAGCAGCTCCTCGAAGGTGCGCAGAGCGGGCCCGGGGTCCCCGGTTAGCCGGCAGTGGGCCGCCGCCGCGGCGGCACGCAGCGAGGCGTCGGAGGAGCCGGTGGCTTCGTGCAGTACGTCGGTGACCTCGCGCGTCGCGACGCCGTCCGCTCCCAGCCGGCGGGCGGCGACGATGGCCGCGCGGCGGGTGCGCAGGCAGCCGACCAGCTCCGGCCGGGCCTGGCGGGCGGTGGTGCCGAACTCGGCGAGGGCGCCGACCAGGGCGATGGCCTCGTTGCCGGTGGCGCCGGCCGCCAGCAGGCGGCGGATCTCGGGTACCAGCCGGTCGGCGGCCTCGGGGAAGGCGCGCGCCGCCGCGGCGAGCAGCCGCCCCGCCACGCCGACCCCGGCGGCGGGCCCGGCGGCGGTGCGGCGCAGTACGAGTTCCAGTGCGCGGGGGTCGCGGGAGGGCACCAGCGCCAGGAGGGCGGGCGCGGCGGTCTCGCCGTCGGTGTCCGCGTACCGGAAGAGGGTGTCGCGCAGTCCCGCGTCCGGCTCCGGGAGGTGGTCGATCCAGTGGCCGATGGTGCGCAGGCGGGCGTTGAGTTCCGTGGCGGTCCGCTGATGGGGCAGGGCCGCCGCCATGAGGGCCACGACCGCCGGTTCCCGGTCCCGCCAGGTTTCGGCGACCCCCTCGGCCAGCCAGGATCCCCGTGCGCCCAGGTCTCCGGCCCCGATCCAGCGGGCGGCCACGGCGAGCGCGGCATCCGGGTCTTCGGTGAGCAGGTCCCGCAGGTGATCGTCCGGGCCGTTGGTGTCCGTGCCCGGCCAGGGGAACGCGTCCTCGCCCGGGTCGGGGTCGGCGCCGTCCTCGGCGATCACGTCCACCAGGCCGGCCGGGTAGGGCGGTCCGGACCGGGCGAGGGCGAGAGCGGCGGCCGCCAGTCTGACCTCGGGCAGCGGGCTGTCGAGTGCCGCCTGCTCCTCCTGCCCGTACCGGGACAGGGCCACCAGGGCGTCCGCCCGTACCGCCGCAACGGGGTCACCGGCGTACACCTCCGCGACCCGCGCCACGGCCGTGGCCCGCTGCTGCGCCGTGAGCTGTCCGGCCGGGGCCGCGACCACCCGCAGCGCCGCCCGGCGCACGGCTCGGTCGGGGTCACCGAGGCACGGCAGCAGCTCCGGGAGGACCCGGGCCAGTTCGGCGCAGATCGCGGCGACCGGGGTGTCCGCCCAGTGCGGCAGTGCGACGTCCGCCGGGTCGTGGTCGGCGAGCACGGCGAGCAGCATCAGGAGTTCGTCGCGCTTGGCGGGTGCGTGCCGCGCGGCGTGGGCGAGGAACGGCACGGCGGGCGCCGACGCGGCGTAGACCGTCCCCTGGTGGTGGATGGTGCCGTACAGCTCGTAGAGGGCCTCGCTGACCGTCTCCTCGTCGTCCTCGTAGAGCGCCGCGATCAGCTCGGGTACGTCCTCGGCGGAGCCGTACGCGTGGGTCAGGGTGTGCCACTGGACGCGGTCCAGCTCGGCCGGCGCTCGCATGGGTCGTTCTCCTCCGCGGATCAGGTGTGCCGACCGTACCGGCCGCCGCTGACAGGGGCCCCGCAGGGGCCCGGTCGGGTCGGGTCCGGGCCGGTGGACCTGAGCTAGCGGTACTCCACCGTGAGGGCGGGGCGGGGTGAGGTGGCCAGGAAGACGTACGCGGTCGACGGTTGCGGGGAGGCGAAGCGGAGCCGGAGCTGGATGGTGGTGGGGCGATCGGGCGCGGACAGGGCGGACAGGGCGGCGGGGGACAGGTCCGTGGAACTCCGGGTGCCGGAGGAGAACGCCGGCAGCTCGGCGACGGCGGGGACGGACGCGGGGGCGGACCAGTCGCCCGCTTCGGTGGTGCAGGAGGCGCCGAAGCAGCCCGTACGGAGGTCCAGCAGGAGGCGGTTGCCGGCCGGGGAGGCCCACGGGTCGCCGGAGCCGCCGGCGCGGGTGACCGTCAGGTACGCCCGGGCCACCTCCTTCCCGGCGGGGATGCGGGAGGTGTCGAACGAGAGCAGCGTGCGGTTGTCCTTGGCGTCGCCGCCGCGGCCGAGGGCCAGGCCCGAAAAGGCCTCCAGGGTGCCCACCTCCGCACCGGAGCCGTCGGGGGCGGCCTTCACGTAGCCGTCCTGGTCGTCGAGGGAGGGGAGGGTGAGGGTGGTCGTCGGGGCCGGCGGCTCCGTACCGCCGCCGCCCGCGCCGCCGAGGGCGCGGACCATGTTCATGATGGCCTCGATCTGCTTGCCGCCGTGCCGGGCGTACGCGGAGTCGCCGAGGTACCCCCACCAGTTCCAGCACCCGTTGGGGTTGTCGGGGGTGGCGGTCGGTGCGGCCTGCGGATAGAGGACGAGCAGGTGGTTGGTGTCCGCGTACTCGTCGAGGTGGGCGGTCTCCATGAACCGCGTGCCGAAGCCCTGGTACGAGTACCCCTGCTTGCAGCCGTGCAGGGCGACGAGCAGGCGGCAGGGGGTGGCGCCGTCGGCGCAGGCGGCCGGCTCGTAGAGGAAGCCGCTGTCGTCCATGGAGACGGCGGACGCGGAGCCGCCGGGGACGTGGCGGTTCTGGTCGAAGCGCACGAGCGTGCCGGTGGGGGCCGGGGCGGGGTCGTTCACCGGCCCGGTGAGGTGGCCGAGCAGGTCGCGCTCGGCGTCGATGCCGCAGGCGTTGACGTACGGGCTCCGGGTGACGGTGCACGGGTTCGGCCCGAGGGGGCTGATCCACGCGTGTCCGGCGCCGGTCGTGTCGTCGTAGCGCACGCGCGCGCCGAAGCGGCCGTAGTACGAGGCCAGGGCGTCGGCCACGGGCCGCTCCACGGTCGCGTCCCCCGACCCGCTGAAGAGGTAGACGGGGTCGCCGGACAGGTTGGCGACGGGGTCGACCAGCCCTTGGGCGGACCAGTCGCGGGTGGTGCGTTCGAGGGCGTCCAGCCGCAGGTCCTGGTACGTCTTCATGCACGCGTACTGGGCGCGGTAGAGGTCGCCCTGTGCGCAGCCGTACGGTCCGGCCGCGAAGACGGCGGATCCGGCGAACGTGCCGGAGTACGCCACGTGGAGCTGCGTCGCCATGTAGCCGCCGGAGGAGACCCCGGCGGTGTAGGCGGCACTGATGGGGTGCGGTTTCAGCTCGCCGGGGGTGGGGGCCGACGCCGCGGCACGGGCTGCGGCCGCGGTCGGGACCTGGGCCGCAGCCGCGGCGGTGAGCAGCAGCATCACAGCCGTCCGGCGCAGCCACGGGAAGCGGGGCTTGTGCTTCACGGGGGCCTCCTCGGTGGGTGGGGATTTCCCGGGAGGCTAGGACCGCCCGTGACCGCCCGCCATGTGCGGGGCGGCCACAAGGGGAGGGGCGGGTATGGGTGTTCGGGCACGGGTGGTGAAGGCGGTCCGGGCGCCGCGGTCCTCCGCGAGTGACCGGGCGCGGGGTCACCGCCCGCCCGCGGCGCAGCAGGCCGTGGGCAGGCGACTGCGCGGTCCGGCAACCCCGTCCGTGCCGGTAAGCCGGTCCGTGCCGGTAACCCGGTCCGTGCCGGCAACCCGGTCCGTGCTGGCAACCCCGGCCGTCCCGGCAACCCGGTCCGGCCCGGTAGCCCCGGCCGCCCCGGCAACCCCGGCCGTCCGCAACGGGCCGGGTGGGACGGCCCGGACGGTAGGCCTGGGCTTAGTGGGAGCCACCCGGTTGCGGACCGGTTGCGGGCCCCTCGTGGTCCTATCCGCTGCGGGTGGCGAGGTACAGGTACACGAACAGGCCCGTGATGCCCAGGAGGACCGCCCAGGAGGCGGCGCCCGTGTGACGTCCGGTCCGGCGGGCGTCACGCCGGCCGCGCACACGTCGGCGGCCGGCTCCGGCGGGGTGTCCGCCGCGCTGCCGGGGGACGGCCGGGGCCGCGGTCTCGGCGAGGAGGCGGCGGCACAGGGCCGCGAGGCCGGGCGTGCCCGAGGCCGGGTCCGCCACGGCCTCGCATCGGGCCGGTGCCGTGGTCCCGCCGGGCAGGATCCGGCCGGCCCGGACGAGCAGTTCGCCGTCGACGCCCGTCGGGGCCAGGCTGATCCACCGCCCGACGTGGTCCCCGCGGATGACCACCCCGCCCGATCTCTCCCGGTACACGGTGTGCTCCCGCCACAACAGAACGGCCAGTTCCGCCGCGGTCTCCCTCAGCCGTGCGCTCATGTCTCCCCACCCCCGGCACTGCACGAACAATCGAACGGCACTGTAACCGTGGGCGCTGACAGCCCCGTCGCGGGCGGCTCGGCCCGGCCCGGGGAAGGCGCGCGAGGCGCGTCAGGTGCGCTTCTCCGCGGCCAGCCGCGCGTCCCACTCGACGGCGTTGACCTGAAGCACTGCGCCCATCGGCCTCTCGCCCGGACCGTCGTAGAACCAGCGCTTGCCCGAGGGTGCCTTTCCGTAGGTGAGCCGGTCGTATCCGGCGGCCTCCGTACTGGTGAGGGCCGCCCCGGCGGCGGGCGGCTCTCCCTACATGCGACAGCGGGCCGCCGAGCAGGAGCTTCGCAGCCGTGACGCGGCCCTGGACGCGCTGCTCAGGGCGTACCGACCGCCCGAGCCGCCGCGCGAGCCGCCGCGCGAACCGCGCTCCGGCCGGCCGGAGAGCATCTGCATCACGACCCGCCCTCGTGACCAGACCGCATCAGCCCCAGGGCGTACACCCGTGGACCGATGCTGCCCGACAGGCACACGTGACAGCGTTCCACTGTGCCCACGGAGTATCCGTCGCGGCACGGTTGACGATCCGTCACCACGGGAGGGCCCATGACCACCACGCCGTTCATCAGCCGGAAGGGCATCACGCGCCGCGGCATGCTGGGAGCCGCGCTGGCCGCCGGCGCCGCCGTGCCGCTCGCCGTCACTGCCGGTCCTGCGTGGGCCCATCCCGCCGCCCCGGCCGCGTCGCCCGCCCCCGCCGCGCCCGCGCCGGCCCCCGCCCCCACCGCGACGAGGCTCATGCTGCCCGCGCCGACCGGGCCGCACCCGGTGGGCACGGTCCAGCTGCACCTCGTCGACCGGTCACGTCCGGACGACATCGCGGGCCCCGGGCACTTCCGCGAGCTGATGGCCACCGTCTGGTACCCCGCCCGCGACGTCGGGCGGTACCCGGTGGCGCCCTGGATGCCGGCCGGCGCGTTCCAGGCGTTCCTCGCCGACGTCGGATTCAGCGATCTGGCCTCCCTGGGTCCGCTCACCGCTGGCCACGTGGGCGCTCCGGTGCTGCGAACGGGCCGACGGCTGCCCGTCGTCGTCTTCTCCCACGGCGCGCGCAGCCACCAGGGCGACCACACCGTCATGGTCCAGGAACTCGCCAGCCACGGGTACGCGGCCGTGACGGTGGCCCACCAGTACGACACGTACACCGAGTACCCCGACGGCCGGATCGCCGTCCCGCTCCGCGACCGGCAGGGGCCGACGCTGCCCGGGGACTTCGCCGCCGACCTGCGCTTCGTCCTCGACTGCGTCGAGCAGCTCGCCGCCGGACGCAACCCCGACGTCGACTGCAGGGAGCTGCCGGCCGGGCTGCTCGGCTCCCTCGACCCGCGGCGCATGGGTGCGTTCGGCTGGTCGAAGGGCGGAACGGCCACCGCCTGCGCCACGCTCGCCGACGAGCGCATCCGGGCCGGGCTCAGCCTCGACGGCCCGATGCAGATGAACCCGCCACTGGCCGGCGACTTGGACCGGCCGTTCATGATGATGTCCGCCGCGTTCACCCGGGCCACGGACCCCGAGGCCGCCGCGTTCTGGTCGCACCTGCGGGGCTGGCGGCTGGACATCCGGGCCCAGGGCGCCGTCCACATCTCGTACGGCGACAACGAGGCGCTGTTCCCCCAGGTGGCGAAGGTGTACGGATGGAGCGCGCAGCAGCTCCGGGACGTGATCGGCACCCTCGATCCCGACCAGGCGGTGAAGATCCAGCAGGCGTACCCGCTCGCGTTCTTCGACGAGCACCTGCGCCACCGCCGGGGCCACCTGCTCGACGGCCCGTCCCCGGCCTTCCCGGCAGTGAAGTTCCTCCCCTGACCACCCGGGACCACGGGATCACGGGAACCACAGGGACCACGGGGACGACAGGGACGGCGGGATCACGAGGACCACGGCACCACGGGGACCACGGCACCACCTGCGAAGGCGCCACCTGAGGAGGACCCGCCGGCCTCGGTCGTTCCGGGCCGGGGCGGCCCCGGCACGTGCAAGTGCTCCATCCGGGGTTCGGCTGTCACCCCGCCGAGAGCCGGACTTCCGGTAGATAACCGCTCGGAGACCGGGCGGGCTCCGCCTTCACCCCGGCTGGCGGGCCCGGTTGCAGAGCGGCCAACACCTCGGCGGCCGGATACCCAAACAGGTCGATGCCGTGCAGAACCACCGGTACGGCGGAAGGCCCGGTCGGCCCCGTCGGACCCGACCGGGACCGGCACAGGTGCACGGCCGCGAGACCGGGGACGTCGCGGCCGGTCCGGCCGAAGCGGTCCGTGCAGTCCCCGTACGCGAGCAGTTCCAATCCCTCGTAGCGGGCCGTGAACGCCCAGCCGGTCTGACAGATCCAGGTCTCGCGCACATCCGCCAGTGTCGATACGGCCCACTGGGACTCCCGCTCGGACATGCCGAAGCGCAGCACGCCGGCACGGTGCGGCAGAGCGAGGCCCGTTCCGGGCAGCACGTCGAACACTCCTCGATGATGGCGGGGTGCGTCCGCCGGATCAACGCGGCGAGAGGCCGACGGCCGCAGTCGTCCCGCCCCGTATACCGCAGCCGGCGATGTCCCTCGTCGATACGCGGCTCGACAGCCTGCCCCGACTGGCAGGATCGACGCCATGCCGATCGATCTGTTGGTCGCCAGGGCCCGCGGGCTCTGGGAGGACCTGGCCCGCGTACCGGTGTCGTTCGCACCGCCGGGCGGTGTGAACGTGGTGGTCTCCCCGAAATCCGGGCTGTGCCCGCCCGGCTGGGTGGGAGTGGTGGCCCTGGGTGGATCGGCGGTCGTGACCGCACCGAGTGACGGCGCCGCCGCGGTCGTTCGTGACGTACTGGGAGAACTGTCGCTGCAGGCCCTCAGGGACGGTGCCCGGGGCAGCGCTCTGATCCGCGAGGCCTTTGCGGTCTCGCGGATGCTCGGGCCGGCGACGCTGTCCTACGCATCCCCGGCGGGTTTCCGGCCGGCGGGAGCCGACGCGCCCGCGGTGCAGCAGCTGCCGGCCGCCCATCCGGATGTGCGGAGCCTGGAGCAGGCGGCCGGCCAGGAGGACGCCGGTGAGGCCGCTCTGGACGAGATCACCTCGCCCGCCTTCGTCGTCCGCGCGCAGGGCCGGGTGGTTTCCGTCGCGGGATACCAGATGTGGCCACGGCGAACGGCCCACATCAGCGTCCTGACGGCGCTGGAAGTCCGAGGGCGCGGACTCGCGCGGGTGACGGCCTCGGCGGCGGTCTCCCACGCACTCGCGGCCGGGCTGCTGCCGCAGTGGCGTGCACGCCCTGCCGCCTCCCGCCGCGTCGCCGCCGCGTTGGGCTTCGAGGAGCTGGGCTTCCAGCTCAGCTTCGAGATCGCCACGAGTGGCGCCGGGGCACTGGACGGGGCGCGGCATCTCCTCCTATAGGCGGGGGAGTGGCGGTGAGGAAGGTCGGCAGACTCAGACTCTTGTCCGCGGACAGAAATTTGGGGCCGCCGCGGGGAGTGCCGCCTCAGCCGTGACGCGTTAGCCAGGACAGGGGGGACAGGGGGACCCAAAGCGCGTCGTACTCGGCAAGCACTGCCCGGAGTTCGCGGGCGCTGCGAGGTGTCATGGCCAGGAGCACGCGGTCGAGGAGCGCCCGGCCTTCCAGGGGATTGCCGCAGCAGTACCAGTGCACGTCGCCCCACTCGCACTCGTCCCACAGTCGGTTCCCGGGGCCGCGTACGTACTGCTTCCAGCGGTCCAGGGCCAGGATGACGTCTCCTGGCTCCAGGTGGTTCCGGCTGTGTTCGAGGCGGGCGACCTCCGCCACCGCCCGCCCGGAGAGACCGTCGATGCCCGGCCTCGATGCATGGGTCCGGCGCTGCGGTGGGAACACAGCACGCAGGTGTCCCGGCCGTCTACGCGGCATGGACCTTTCTGGTCGTCGTCATGCGGCACATGCTGCCATGCGGACCGGAACGAGGGGCGGGATTTCATCCGTGGATCATCCGTGGACCATCCACGGAAGGAAGACGGGCGGGGCGACGGCTACGGTGAGCCGTTCGTCAGCAGCAGGTAGAACACCGGCCCGCAGTGGAAGAGCGCGGCGGTGTCGCTCACGGACCCGTCGAAGTAGGCGGGGTGGAGCGGGGGCTCGTCCGTGTAGTACTCCGTCGAGCGCAGGAAGTCGGGCTCCACGGAGGCGAACTGCCACCCCTGCCCGGCGGCCCGACCACCGCTCCCCGCCGGACCCAGCACCTCGCGAAGGAAGCCCCCGACGATCCCGGCAGCCTCGTCCACCGGCAGCCGATGCCTGTACGGGGACGGCGCCTCGGTCAGCATCCAGTGCAGCCGCTCGATGAACTCCTCCTCCCGGAGGGCAGTGACTGTTGCGCGGCATCCTTCGCGCAGCAGTCCGACCCGGGCGCCATCGCCTGCGGGATTCCCGATCTCGTCCGGATCGTCGAGGAAGTCGCTGAGGTTGTACCACTCACGCTGTCGGTCGGCTGCGCGCATCATCCGCTCGAACAGGTCGCTCCGCAGGTACGCGTCCAGCAGCCCCTGCCGGTTGTCGACGGTCAGCGGCCGGCCGGCGTCGGCCTTCAGCAGCAAGGTGTTGCTGTTCATCACCACGTCGACAGCCGACAGAAACCGGTCGATCGCGCCCCGTTCCACCTCGGCCGACAACGACTGCACCGTCCCCCCGCCCCCCATCTCCCAGTCTCCCCATCCCGCAGGCCGCCGGCCCCACCATCGGCTGGTCGCGTCCGGTCATCCTGACGGATACCCCGAACATTGCAGCCGCAATTACCGCGACGCTGGCCGGGACTTCCGTCCGCGGCCAGGAGCCGGTCCTCCCGAAGACCGCACCGTGAGGCGGCAACGTCGCCGCGCATCCCGGAGCGGAGTCCGACGAAGGGCTCAGCGGACGTCTGGGGGAGCGACTCGACCTCGAGACAGGGACACCTTGCGCCACTGTCGGTCGACTTCGATGACGACGACCGAGACCTCCTCGCCGACCTGGACGGCCTCCTCCGGATCATCCACTGCCGGCGACGCCAGCTCATGAAGCGGGACCAGACCCTCAATACCGTCCGCGACCTGAACGAAAGCGCCGATCGGGACCAGCTTGATGACTTGTCCACGCAGGGTCTCACCCACCGAGTGGCTGTCCGCGAAAGTCTGGAACGGGTCGGGCTGAGTCTCTCGCAGGGACAGCCTGGCTTCCCCGTTCCACGTATCGAAGTAGAGGAACGCGCACGAGACGCGTTCCCCGACCTTGACGACGTCCGCAATCGCGTCGAAACGCCGCCAGGACAACTCGGGGATCGAGATGAATCCGACGCCCGGGAAGACCGGATGCTCGGGGCCCTCATCCAGCGCCACGAACACGCCGAACGGCTCGATGGCAGCGACTGTCCCGGAGAGCATCTCGCCCGGGCGAAGGGGTTGCAGGAACGCCCAGAGTTCAGGATTCTCGGCGGCGGCCAACGACAACCAGGCGATGCCCTCCTCCAGATCGACGCAGGTCACCTCACCCGTGATGCTCTGACCAGCCTGCAGAGGACTCGCCGGGTACGGCCGCCATGACATCTCCAAGGGGCCGACCATCCCCAGCGGGCGCGCCGGGAACCCGTCCAGGGTCACCGCCAGCCCTCGCGACCGGGTGACCTCTGTAACCGTCCCGCGGCAGAGGTCACCGACGCGGATCGATGCCAAAAACTCCCTTGCAGCGCGATCGTCCAGTTCAGCACCCATGCCGCTCAGCCTCTCACGGAGCCGTGCGCCGGCCCTGAGGCCGACGGGGCTCGGATACGAGTGCGCGCCGCACCGACCGCCCACGCAGCCAGGCAGAGCTGTCGACGGACGGCTGGTTGTACGGCTGCGTCGCCCTCTCGCGGCCGCCCAGACGGCCGTAAGCACGGACACCCGATCGATGCACTGCGCAAACGTGCGGCCTGGGACCGCTTCCAACCCGACCGCCCCTGGCGGCGAACTTTCCGGGCACTGGCAGGGGCGGTTTGCGGCTGGTCAGTTCTGGCCGGTGCCCTGGATGATCCGGCCGATGATGGCCGAGGCCTGCTCCGGGTGCCTCTCCAGCCACGTGCCGACGTGCTCCCGTGCGGCCTTGGCGACGCCGGCGCGTACCGTGGCGCCGCCCAGGGCGCCGTGCGTAGAGCCCGAGAACTCGGGCCGGTCCAGCTTCACCGACACGACCGCCGTGAGACCGTCGCCGATCTGGTCGGCGCTGAGATCGGGCGCTGCTTCCGCCAGGAGTCGCCGCTCGCGCAGGTGTGCGTTGACGGCGGCCGCCACCCCTTCGCGGAATCCTGCCGTGTGCGTGCCGCCGCAGGGTGTGGGCGCGCTGTTGGCGTAGCTCTGGAGCCGCTCCCCGTGGGAGTCCTGCCACCGCAGGGCCACCTCGACCGTCCCGGCCATCCGTGGGTCCTCCCGCTCGAAGCCGATGACGTCCGGGTGAACGGACGCTCCCCTCTGCGCGTCGAGGAAGATGACGAAGTCCCGAGCCCCGCCCGGGAACCGGCACCGCACCGATCGGGGGCCGTCCGGGGGGCGTTGGTCGGTCAGCGAGATGTCCAGGCCCTGGTTGAGGAAGGCCAGTTCCTGGAACCGCTCCGTAAGCGTCGCGAACGAGCAATCCGTCGTCTCGAAGATGTCGGTGTCGGGCCAGAAAGCGATGGTGGTGCCGCTTCTGGTCGTCGGTCCCGTACTGGTGGGCGGGGTGAGCGCGACGCCGCGCGTGTACTCCTGGACCCAGCCGATCCCCTGGCGCCGCACTTCGGCTCTCAGGCGGCTCGACAGGGCGTTGGTGACGCAGGGCCCTATGCCGAAGAGGCTCGTTGCCACAGCGTGGCGGCCCCTTGGCTCGGCCCCGAACTGCATTTGGGTCAGCAGGGCTTCGAGGCCGGGACTGCCGGCGTCCCCGGAGGTCTCGACGGGGACACCAGGACCGTCGTCGGCGACACGTACGCCACCGTCGGGCGTGAGGGTGACGTCGACGCTGCCGGCGCGGCCGGCCACGATCTCGTTCACCGCTCGGCCGACGACCTCGAACACCACCTGGTGCAGGCCGCGTTGGCTGGTCGAGCCGATGTACATCCCGGGCCGCCTCCGGATGGCTTCCCATCCCTCCAGCATCTGAATGTGGCTGGCGTCGTACGGGTTGGCGGCGTCACTCATGAAGTCCCCCAATGGTGTCTCCAGCGAAGCCTCAAGCCTAGGTGGATCCAGGGAAAACACCAGGTCAGGCCCTGTTCGTCGAGGGCGTGGACGGGCGGGTGGGCGCCTGCTCGGAGGAGGTCGGCGCTGGGGTCGCGCACCGCTGCCGGACGGCTGCCGGAGGCCCGTGGAGACCGCGCCTGACCCCATTTCCGGCAATCCCGAGGCCCCTGATTTCAAGGAGATGATCGGGCCATGCTGCAAGCGAGAGACGAGCACGGTCGTCAGGTGAAGAACCCGGGGCCCACGGCTTTGAGCCGGATGGTGGCCAACCTCGGCCGGGGGAACGCCTTCGTGATCGTCGAGCGCGTCGATGATGCGACGATTGGCGATTGGTATGTCCAGGCATGGCTGAGGAACGACAACACCTATCAGCTGGAGTTCCGTGACGGGACACCCGCAGAGCACTACGAGACCCGGACGATCTCCCAGGAAAAGGTGATCGTCGCGCTCAACGGCTGGTCCAAGGGACGCCCGGACTGGAAAGACGCCTTCATGTGGAACAACCTCGGCTCCAGGTACGAGGACGGGAACTGACCCCCCGCCGGCCCGTGGGGCGGCAGGGTCAGCATCAGGCGGGCCTACTCCTACTGTTCGGACCAGGGCAGCCGGTGGAGACGGCGGGCGCGGTCATTTCCTCCGCCTTGTGCGAGATCATCTACGAGGTCCGCGTCAACCGCTGATGCGCTGTTTTGACCGAATGGGGAGGGTAAGACCGAATGGGGAGGGCAGGAATGGCGGGTGATCTCCGGTTCAGCTGGGAACTGGGCGGTTCCGGGTGGGCTACGTGCCGGATTGCCGATGGCACTTCCGAGTGGAAGGACATCGTCAGCTACCTCAGCGACGCCTTGGCCGACACGTTGCATGCGATGGTCGGGCTCTACGGAGCCTCGGATGTCGAGCGCATTTCCTTCGAGCTCGAACCGGCCGAAGCAAGATGGCGACTTCGGCGCCGTGGTGCGGACGTCACCATCGACATCTACCGGTTCCCGGACAGCATGACGAGCTGGGACCAGCCCGACGACGCGGGGTCCCTCTCCTGGAGCACCACTCAGCCCCGCAGCGTGCTGTGCCACGCGGTGATGGAGGCTGCTGAGGAGGTGCTGCGGACTCACGGCGAGGCCGGATACCGGAAGAAATGGGACGCCCACCCCTTCCCGGTCGCCGCCCTGCATGACCTTCGGCGACTCCACCGGCAAAACGACTCCTGCCGACAGGAGGAGTGCCGGCGCGTCCCCGGACCCTGATAGCTGCAGCCGACGGTCTCACGTCGCGACTGTCGGCAGAGCCAGCCGCTGGCAGGCATGGCGGTGCAGCTGCCGCAAGTTCACGTCGGCGGGCGAGTCGCCGATGGCAGATGAGGCTGCAGCACCTCCAGGCGTGCGGCCGCCGGCAGCTTTGCGCCCTGGCGTGAGCGCCCCGGCGTGAGCGCCCCGTCCTCCCCGGTCATGCACTCGGCGGTTTGGAGCTTGTGGTGTGCATGATGGATAGTAGGGTTGGAGACGATCATCGGCGCGTCCGCCTGCTCACACAGGCGCCTCCGTCCACGTTCGGCCCGACGCATGCGCTTCGAGGGCACCCCGGACGAGCGCATCCGGCAAGTGGCCTCCGTTGCAGCGACTTGAGGTGCGGTCCCTGCTCGACAGCGGCGCCGCATCGGTCGTTTCCCCGGTCTCCCCTTGGCCGCCAACCCGCCGAGGCTGCCCTCCGTGGCGCTGCACAGCGCGCAGTCCGTGACTGCGGGTTGCGTTTCACCCCCTGATCAAGGAGTTCCCCGCCGCATGTCCGTACCGCCGCAACCGATGTCGTCCCCCGGGCCGTACCCGCCGCACGGACCGTACGGACAACCGGGGCAGCATGGCGCGCCGCAGGGCTGGTACCCGCCGCCGGTGTCGCAGAAGACCAACGCGCTGGCCATCGTTGCGTTCGTCATGTCGCTCGTCTGCGCGATTCCGCTCGTCCCCCTGGTCCTCGGCATCGTCGCCCTGTCCCAGATCCGCAATCGGGGCGAGAAGGGCAAGGGCCTGGCCATCGCGGCCATTGCCATCCACGGTGCGACCATCGCCTTCTATGCGATCTTCGTGATCCTCGGGCTCACCGGATCGCTGGGCCACGCCGGCGACGCATCCTCGCCGAAGCGCGACACCGGCGGCCAGGTCACCGGCTCGGGACCCAGCAGCCCGGTGAACGACATCCGCACCGGCGACTGCTTCAACACGGACGACGATCTGGCGTCCTACCAGGAGAAGGAGGGCGGCCAGGCCCGCCGCTCGGTGCGCATCGTGTCCTGCGACCAGCCCCACAAGGGGGAGGCGTACGCCGTCTTCAACCTGGAGGACGGGGCGTACCCGGGCACGGACAAGGTCGTCTCGATCGCCGAGGAGAAGTGCGCCGGGACGAAGCTGGCCGACTACGTGGGCAGGAGCGCCAAGCTCTCGGAGACGCTGGACGTGTACTACTACTATCCCCAGCTGACGTCCTGGACCTTCGGCGACCGCGAGGTCACTTGCTTCCTGGGCGACAGCAGGGGCGCGAGCACCGGTTCGCTCCGCTCCACGGGGTCCTGAGCCGCTGCCGGCAGACGCCGCCCATTCGAGCGTGCCGGGTCCGCCGCCGCCCTGCAGGGCGGCGGCGCCGGCGCCCGGTTCGGCCGTACGGAAGTGGCGTGTGGTGCGGGGTGCGGCGGGGTTCGTGAGGGCCCGTGATGACGTACCTGTCCGCTGTACCTGCCAGATCAGAGAGCCCGGGGAGTGGTTCCAACCTCCCCGGCTCGGACAGTGCTCAGTCGATACAGAACTCGTTGCCCCCGATGTCCAGCATCGGGATGCACGTACTCGCTTTCCTCATCGGCTACGGCGTTCGCACATGGGTCGCGTCGAGCGCGACCAGTCGTGTGCACTCGGCTTCGAGCGTGGCGAGGCGCTCATCCCTCACGAGCCGGTGCCACCCCGACGTCGAGATGCCCCCGGTTCTTGTCGGCGGCTTTCCCCTCGGGGACGCGCTGGACATACAGGCGCGGGCCCACGCCCGACGGCGCTGCAGGCGAACCATGACCCCTGCCCCTCCGGAGGCAGGGGGGGGAAGTCAGGGGGGAAGTCGTCCCACGTGGTGAACCCCTCCGGTGGCGGCGGTATGACGTACCCCGGCGCTTCACACCAGAAGCGTGTACGGCGCGAGGGTTCCGCGCAGCCAGAGGTCACTCGGAACTTCTTGATCGCTGAAATCGGCGCACCGACCGAGTGGCAGGAGGACCCTGCCGCTCATTTCCCGGGACGATCCGCCCGTGACCTCGAAGCAGCAGTTACACCCGCATCCCTCCGGACCTGGGCAAGATCAAGTTGAAGACGGGTCCTAGGGGAGATGGGCGGCGGCCTTCTCGTAGTCGGTTGCCTGTGCCGGGGTGAGGAGCCTGCTGACGCGGATCAGGGTTTCGCCTTGGAGGTAGTCGTATTCGGTGAGGGCGGGCATTCCCTTGGTCACGGCCTGGATGTAGTCGTGACGTGCTTTGGCGTCCGCTTCGGTCTGGAACACCTCGATACTGCCGCCGAGTTCGACGTCGCCGGGCTGGTAGCCCTCCGTCTCGCCGGCCGGAATCCGCCCGTCGGTAAACGTGATCTTTGACGTGTACTGGTGAGGGCGCCCGAGGAAGTGGTTCGGGTCGTTCTCGGCGGTGACCGTGCCGCCGAGCTTGGCAGACGGGACGGCGGCGGACAGGGCGGCGAACGCGCTGGTGGCGTCGGCCGTGGCTTTGCCTGGGGCCGGCGCGGGGGTGGCTTGTCCGTTGGGGGTCGCCGCCGTGGGCGTACTGGTGGAGGTGCTACAGCCGACGAGCAGCGCGGCGGTGATGACGGCTGCAGCGGCGTGGGTTGCTCGGTTCATGGGATCCCCTGGGTACGTGAGGGGCCTCATCTGATCGCCTTTCGGGGAGGAACGTGACCAGTGTTGCCGTTTCGTGACGGGACCACGGGACGACGGGATGACGGGAGGACGCGGTGACGGAGCGACGGACGGGGCCGAGAGGCGGTTGCGTCCCTGGGCGGTGACCTGCCGCGCCGGCCGGGCGGGGGGTGCGGCGGTGTTGTGCCGGCGGCCGGGCTGAGGGTGCGTTTACGTCTTCGTCTTCACGTCTTCAGCGTGCCCGGGCATGCGCGCTCGGTACGATCGCCGGGATCCGCGGGGGTCGTTCGGAAGGGCGGCCGTGGCTGCGGAGCGTGTGCGGAAGAGGGCCCCTGCCGGTAACAGGAGCCCTCCCCTTTCCGTGGCGTGTCCGCGCCGGGCCCAGGAGGACTTGACGGGAGATTGCACGGTCGCGGCCGCCCTTGGGAGCGGCCGCACACGTCCAGTCTCACCACGGCCGACGGGCAATGGCAAGATCGAATGACCGTTCCGGCGTGTTCCGAACGCCAAATGGCCAGGTCAACGTCCCGGACGGTGCGGGACCGGGGTCGTGTTCGGAACGCCCCCGCACCGGCGGTGGCACCGGTCGCGGATCCCGTCGGATACCGAAGACCCGGTTGGAATCCCGAGCGTCCGGGCACGGAACGCCCTTTGCCCGGAGCGGATTTGGGGTCCGCGTCCGACGCGCCTGGCCCTGGGTCGGTCCGGGGGCCGGGCCTACACCAGGTCCGGCTTCCAGATGATCCGGTCCGGGTAGACGTGCGCCGTGGGGGAGAGTTCGTACGAGCCTCCGTTCGACTCCTGCGTGACCACCCAGCCCACGGCCTGGTACGCGAACGGCACCTTTTCCCGGGGGACGGCGCACTGCCGGGGATCCGTGATGACGGTCTGCCCGGCCGGGATGTCCAGGGAACGGGTGTCCGGCTGTTGCGGGCAGGGGTGGAACGCCGACAGTTGCGCGTACTCCAGCCGGATCCTGACGGTGGAGGCCGCGCGGCCCCCGTTCGTGACCTTGAGGGCGAAGGAGACGCGCTCCGCTTCCACCCGCGCGCACACCCGCCAGGTGATCACATCGGGGCCCTGGAACGGGGAGCTGCACCGGCTGTCCTCCCCGAGCGACCCCTTCTCCAGCCCCAGGGTCTTGGTCGCCTCCGCGCGTGCCACCGGGCTGCCGCCCGCAGCTGCCGAGTCCGCGGATGCCTGGACGGGGCCAGGTCCGGACCCGGTTCCGGAACCGGATCCTGCCCCGGAACCGGATCCTGCCCCGGAACCCCCTTCCCCGTCGGCCGGGAGCAGGAGCGCGGCGGCGGTGATCGCCGTGGCCGTGGCGGCGACGGTCAGCCCGCCGGCCAGAACCCGCATCCATCGCGGCCGGTCCCGCCACGGCCGTCGCCTGACCCGCCTCAGCAGACCGGACTGCTGGTCATCCGGGGAGGTACCGCCCGCGGCGGCGGTACGCACCGGAGAGGGGGAGGAGGGGAGAGGCTCCTCCGAGCCGATGAGCCTTGCCGCGGCGGAGTTCCGTGGGTGTGGCCCGCCGCCGGCCCCGGCCGGTGGAGGCGGACCCGCCGCCACGCCGGGTAACGCAACCTCGGCTTCCGCACCAGCCTCGGCCCGCTCAACAGCCTCGGCCCCTTCCGCAGCCTGGGCCCGCTCAACAGCCCCAGCCTGCTCGACAGCCGGACCGTCCGTGACGGTCGCAGCGGGCGTGGAATGCCCGAGCAGATGAGCCTGCGCTGCCACCCTCCACCCGCTCGGGTAACGGCGCTCCAACTGGGCCTGTACGAGGTCGATCCGTTCGCCCAGGCGCATCACCCGCTGTGCGCGTACGCCCTCCAGGCCCAGGGCCCGCACGATGTCGCGGGAGACGCCCCTGCCCGGCAGACCCGCGCCACCGCTTGTGACGATCCTGCGGCCGCTCAGCCATTTGGAGACCCGGGACGGGGTCACCGTCCCGCGCTTCCTCAGCTCGGTCATCCGGCTCGCGAGCTGCTGATGCTGAACCGCCGAGAGGCGGCAGGCCTCCCTGACCTCCCTCGCCCACGCGTCCAGCGCGTCGCCGAACTCGTCGATCAGTTCCTCGTTCGTGCTTCCCACCCTGCAGACCCTCTCTCCGCTTGCACGCCGGCACTGGTTCGCGCTGGTCGGAGAGGTGCAAGTTGCCCTGCAACATGCACCTGCCCCTGCCCTGTCGCCTCCCGTACGCCGAGCCCGGCACTGTGATTCTGACGGCGCGGCCAACACGCCGCCGATCCCTCAACTCCCTTGATCACACGAGAGGAACGCACCATGATTCGAACGAACGTGCGCAAGCGTCGCCCGGCGGGCTCGACCCTCGCCGCGGCAGCGCTGCTCGGGGCCCTGGCGCCCGCACTGCTGCCCGCCGCCCAGGCGCAGGCCGCGCCGCTCGGCAGGGCATGCCTGTTCCAGGACAAGGAGGGCGCCCAGGGCGCCGGCCACGTGGCCTGGGCCGTTCGCGACCCGAAGGACTCCGGCCACTGGATCTGGGGCGCGACGGAGGGCCCCGCGAACGGCATGTACATCCCGGCCGGCTCCCCGAACGGCAGCTGGATCAAGGGCGGCACCTGGAAGCAGCTGCGCGGCAGCATCAGCCTGGCCCGCTACGACAACTACCGGTGCATCAACACCGCCGGCGGGAACCTCGCGGCCGCGCAGCAGACGTACGGACGGATGAAGGCCAACGGCTACGCCGTGTTGACGAACAACTGCCTGACCAAGTCCCTGGAGATCTTCCGGAGCTACAGCCCTGCCCTCACCGGATCCTCGCTGCCGGACGGCAGGACGACGCCCAACCACTACTTCGAGGTCTCGCTGAACAGCGCCCGGGGCTGGGAGGCGAGCCGGTCCTACTGATGGCCCGACCACCTCGTCCACCCACCGATGCGTACCCGCCTACCTACCTACCTACCTACCTACCTACCTACCTGCGGGCGTACGTAGGTGGGGCCACCACGAGAGGAATGACCCACATGTGCCAGCGATGCAAGGGCGACGGCAAGTGCACCACCTGCGGCGGTTCCGGATTCCGGGGCTGGAGCGGCGCCAAGTGTGACAGCTGCAGGGGCAGCGGCGACTGCAAGGCGTGCGACGGCCGCGGCTGACGCAGCAGACCGGGCGGGCAAGGGGCTCCGGCTCCTTCCCGCCCAGCCCCCCGAACACGATGCAGAAGGAGGCTCGTCGATGCCCACGTGGTTGATCATCGCGGAGGAAACGGTCACGGAGAACGGGGCGGTGACGTACCGGCAGGTCACGGCCCTTCGTCCGGTGAGCGGCAACAAGAGCAGGGAGGAGGCGCTCGTCGACCTGTACAGGGCGGCGCGGGGCTACGTACCGGATTCCTTGCGGTCCACGCCCCGTGTGACCGGGCGCGACGGAGACGGGTCCTTCTGGGTGCTGCCGAAGAACGGCAAGGGCAAGTCCCAGGCTTCCTGCAACATCCGTCTTATCGAGCAGATACGCCCCTGAGCAGTGCTGTCCCTCCCGCGCGTCGGCTCGCGGATCGGCTCGCGGCGTCGGCTCCCGGATCGGCTCGCGCGTCGGCTCGTATGTCGGCTCGCGGGTCGGCTCGTACGTCGGCTCCTCGCGGGGTGGGTAGCAACCAGAACGTTCACGCACCATCCGACCACGGAAGGCGAAAGACGTGACGATCACACAGGGTGGGCCGGCGGCGGCCCTGACTCTCATCAGCCCGGAACTCCGGGCCCACCTCATCGCGGATGTCCGCGCACAATGGCCAGAGCTGACGGACGACCAGGGCGAACGGGGCGTGACGCAGATGGTCGCGTTCCTCGTCGCCGGCGCACGTACGCGCACGGACCTGTCCCCGTCCAAGCCCGTGGACACGTTCTGGCACGCGTTCATCGCCCGGACCCGGTCCTACAGGACGTTCTCCGACCTCGTCGCGGGCGGGTACATCGACCACGAGCCGGCCGACGTGGCCGCCCCGATCGAACTGAAGGAAGCGGCGCGGGACCGTACCGTCGCGGCGATCACCGCCGCGGGGTTCCCGGTCGACGAGGAATTCTGGCCATCGGTGGCGGCTGACTGCTCCCAGTGCTACGCAGGGTGCAGCAACAGTCCCGCGGGTGGGCAGTAGTAGCTACGGCACCACCCCGCCCCGTCCTCGGAGCCGTTCGCGGCCCTGGGGGCGGGGCACTTGTGCAGCCCGACGGAAGAGGACAGGTGCAGGACGTATTGGCGTGGGACGTCTGGGGTCGTGACCGGCCTGGACGACGCGAAGTGAACGGCGCAGGAGAGTCAACGTGGTTCAACTGGACCATGTACCCCGATTGGGGGCCCGGAGAGGAAGTGCTCGGCAACGTCGGCCCCGGTAGGCGGGTGCTGGAGCTGGGGTGCGGAAGCGCCGGGAACCTGGCCCACGTGGCGACGCTGGGCGCGGAAGCGGTCGGCGTGGACATGTCCGCGGTCCAGGTGGTGCAGGCACAGCAGCGCTGGCCCGGTCTCGAAGTCCGGCACGAGCGGGCAGAACGCTTCCTCTCCGCCGTTGACGCCCCGTACGACGTGATCTACTCCGTCTACGGGGCGTCGTGGTTCACCGACCCTGACGCGCTCCTCCCGCTCGTCCGGGAGGCGCTGACCCCCGGCGGTGTCTATGCCTTCTCGCACAATCCACCGGCTCTCGCGGGCTGCTACGGCGCGCAGGTGTCGCAGATGAAGCCGGAGCGGGCGGGCGACGAGCCCCTGTTCGTGAAGCGGTTCGACCATGAGCCCGAGCAGTGGGAGCTGCTGCTGAAGGGCGCGGGGTTCGAGGACATCAGCGCCGGTATCATCCCGCCGCCCGAAGGCAAGCGGCTGGGGACGCTCCTGGTGACGGCGCACGCCCCCGCGTATTAGCCCGGCCGAGCGCCGAGCCCCTGCCCGCAGGGATCACGCCTACGGCCTTGCGGTCAGCGCGCTCGGACGAAGGCCCCGATCTCGGCCGCCCCGGGGCGGTAGCCGTCGGACGTGTCCACGAGCAGGGCAGGGGCGTCAAGGGAGATGTCGACGAACTTCTCAGGGCGATAGGCGCCGACGGCGATATCGGTGAGGAGTCGCCGGTCGTCATGGGCGGCGCGATGCCTGTCCGAGTCGGCGCGTTCGGTCATGCGCTGGATGATGGTGGATGTCGAAGTGCTGCACCGGATGATCCGGAGGTCGGCGACCTTCGTCAGGGGTTCGAGGCCGGGACGCCAGAGCCGGTCCTGGTAGGCGGCCTCGGCGACGACGGTGACACCGGCCCGGAGGAGCACGGCGAGGGTGTCGAAGAAGGCGTGCATGGCCGGGACGTCGAGAGGGTCGCCCCGGCCGGGCCGGTGGGCCGTGGCGCTCATGACCATCCCCTGCTTGATCTCGTCACGGATGATCGCGGGGCAGCCGAGTTCGCGGGCGAGGTGGTGCGCGAGGGTGGTCTTTCCGGTGGCGGGTGGACCGCTGACCACCACGAGGGTCGGCCGTGCTGGCATTCGCTGAACTCCCATGGTGAGCTGGTACGTCGGCGCCGGAGCGGTCGAGGGACTGAGACGCCTGAGCCTTGACGAGCAGCAGGCGACGGATCCGCGCTGTCGGCTCAGTTTCCCCTACGGGTCCGGGCGCCGACGGCACTGAGGTGCCGGGTCGACGTCCGGCCGGAGACCCAGGCCGGACGGCCGGGGCCCTGGCCTGCGAAAGCAGGTGGCGGGCAGGTGTTCCGCGGCGACATGATGCGGGCATGCTCAATCCCCACATGTCCGACGGCAGGCAGTAGCGTGCTGCCCTACGTCCACCGCATCACCAAGTACGATCCCGCCGATCGCGATCAGCACGGCCACTACACCGGCGCCGAGGAGACGCACAGCGACCGCGGTCCGGTCGAAGCCGCCTACCTCCAGGCCATCGCCGCGTTCGCGGAAGAGACCGGCATCGACCGCCTTGCCATACGCGAACCGCAGGTCGCGGCCGGATCCACCGCCTTCGGCGCGGAACCCGCCGTCGAGGGCGACGGCCTGGCGGGGCTCTTCCCGCCCGACCACGCGGGCTATCACGACGGCGCGCAGGTTTCGCTCACCGTCGCCCTGGAACTGGTCCGCGCGATGCTGCGCGACGGCGGTGCCTGGTGCCGGTTGGAGGCGGAGGGCAGGTTCGCGATCCACGTCGGCTGGGACCAGTACGTCTACGTCGGCAGCAGCGAGCCCTGCCCGACGGCCGTGGCCCGTGCCCGCGCACTCGGGCTGTTCCCCGAACCACTGGAAGTCTCCCCGTACGATGCCGAGTTCGATGAGCCGGGGATGCGACGGCCCGCCGATGACGTCTTCTGGGCCCGCGTGGGCTGGCTCCTCGCGTCGCGCCGGGCGATGCTCCTGGAGGAGCGCCACGTAGGCAACGCCGCCCGCTGGCACCGGCTCGACGCCGGTTCGCTGGCCGCGGTCCGCGCCCGGCTGACTCCCCGCTCCCGGCTCGCCGTCTGGCCGGACCTCTCCAGCGATGTCGGAGCCGTGCTCGCGGATCTGCCGGAGGAGGGCCTGGTCGAGCTCGTGTGGGAGGACGAGCACGGCCGGATCTCAAGCATCGTCGCCGTCGCCGTCGCCGTCGCCGTCGCCGTCGCCGTCGCCGTCGCCGTCGCCGTCGCCGTCGCCGTCGCCGTCGCCGTCGCCGTCGCCGTCGCCGACGCCGACGCCGACGAGACCGAGTTCGCGCAGCTCGTGGCGCTCGTCTCCGGTGCCCGTGCCGCAGCCGTCCTGTCCCTCTACGTCGACGAACGGCAACCGCTCATGACGGCTGTCCTGCCCGACGAGGACGGCGTCCTGCGGGCACGCTGGCAGACCGAGCCGACCGCCGACGACCGCGACTGGGCGGTTCTCACCACCCTGCGCCGGGGACAGATCTGCACGGGCACCGTCGTGGCCATGCCCGACTTCGGCGTCACCTTCGTCGACATCGGCGGCTTCACCGCGATGGTCAATCTGCCCGAGGTGTCCTGGCGCCGCATCGACCACCCCACCGACGTGCTGACGGTGGGCCAGGAGGTCACCGCCGAGATCCTCGACGTCGACCTGGTCCGGCAGCGGGTGCCGCTGTCGCTCACATCGCAGGAAGACCCGCTGCGGATGATCGCGCAGCAGGTCGGCCGGATCGTCACCGGACCGGTCACCTGGCTCACACCGTCCGGCGTCTACGTCCGCATCGAGGACCGCGACGACGGCATCGAGGGACTGCTGCAG
Organism: Streptomyces sp. NPDC086989; assembly: GCF_044745505.1. NCBI lineage: Bacteria > Bacillati > Actinomycetota > Actinomycetes > Kitasatosporales > Streptomycetaceae > Streptomyces > Streptomyces sp. NPDC086989. The sequence goes on along the minus strand of NZ_JBIVAL010000018.1, from coordinate 61,472 downwards.
CACACCGAACCGGCCGAAACACCGATGCCGGACCGGCCCGAGGAGGGGGTCCGGGTCGGCGACCTCCTCACCGTCCGGATCATCGGCGTCGACCCGGACAACCGTCGCATCATGCTGTCGCGCGTCGCTACTGGACGTTCAGGCGGATCGGGTGCGGGGCGTCCGCGGGGCACGTGAAGATGGAGCTCACGGCCGGGGAATCCTGCCTCGGCCGGATCCACCGGCGGTCTCGGCGCCTGCTCCCCGCACAGACCCGCTCGGGACCCGCAGCCGCCCGGCCGACCAGGTGGGCGGATTGCGGGCTAGAAGTAGCCGGCGCGCATGTACTGCGTGAGGTTGTCGAGGATGTCGCGTAGCCACGGGCTGCGGACGTCCGGCAGCCGGACCAGGGTCTGCCGGAAGATCTCGGGGTCGGCTCGGAACAGGTGGCGGGGGTGCGGCGCCGGCGGGTCGAAGTCGTCGCGGAGGACGCCGTCGGGGAGGCCGCCCGATGTGGGGACGGGCGGGTCCGGCTCGGGGAAGGCCAGCCACCGCCAGACCCCGAACGGCAGCGGCACCCGGTACGCCGCATCGCCGGCCGGGGCCCAGACCTCCCCGGTCTGCGGATGCGTCGGCACGAGGAGGATGCCGGCATCCCCGTCGGGAGCCGGCCGTCCCGGCCCCGCCAGGACAGCGGGCCGCGGCGGCGGACCCGCGGGGAGCATGGCGTCGAGCGCACGCCCGAACACCTCAGCGGTCAAGCCGTCCGGGACCGTCACGGGCCGGCCTTCCGAGGCGGCCAGCAGGTGGGCGAGTGCCCGGCCGGCCGCCGCCTCCCACCGCGGGCTCCACGACCACCGGTGATTCGACCAGCGGCCCGCTCCCAGCCGCGACCCCCACGCGGCGATCGGTTCGAAGGGGGGTGTGCCCTTGCCCTCCGCGATCAGCTGCGCCCAGGAAAGCGGCTCGACGTCGGCGCCGACGTCGGTGCCGTCGACGGGGAGGCGGCGTACTGCGCTCGGGGCGAGCCACATGGCCTGCCAGAGGGAGCAGTCGTCGATCCGGCTCGCCACGGGCAGGGCACAGGCCGCGCACGCCACGTTGGGGCCGGCGGCCTCGTCGAGGCCGCAGCAGTAGCCGCCGGCTCGCTCCGGGATCAGTACGGTGCCGTGCGCGTCGCCGGGTGCGATGACCGTTGCACCAGGCGCGCCGTCGGACAGGGCGTAGACCGGCGCGTAGACACCGCGGGCGGCCGCCTCGTCCGGATGGATCTTCTCCCAGGTCCGCCACGGCGGGCCCCAGGGTTCCGGTTCCACGGCGAACGTGCCCGGCTCCATGAGCACCGGCAGCTGAGTCCCGTTCCCGTACTTCTGATGGGCGTGGACCGGCAGGGCAACCTGGGACACGGGGTTGGTGAGTTCAGCGCCGCACCCCGCGCACACGAAAACGAACAAACGTCCTCCGCCTCGGAACAGAAGCATCATCGCAGCGCGGCGCAAGCAGGCCAATCGGTTTCGAAGACGCGTACGGCCGCTCAGCCGGGCCTCAGGCCGAGACGCACTCCGTGGTCGGGCGGCGAAGCGGTGGGCTGAAGAGATTGCGATTTGTACCGCCAGACGGCATGCTCCAGCCCGCCCTGTTCATGTCCAAGGATCGCAGCAGCTTCCTCGTATACGGCTCGCAGCTGCTCGTACGGGAGGCCCGAGACTCCGGCATCCGCAGCGAAGGTGCGCAGGTGTACGTCCACGGCGACCTGCGAACGGCCGACGAGGTTGCCGATGTAGTCGACGCTCTTCGGCCCCACACCCTTCACCGTGCGAAGAGCAGCACGATTGACCCGCTCGCCGAGCCACGCATGGAGGTCGTCGCGGGTGTCGACCCCCTGGGCAACCAGCAGATCAGTGATGGCGTGAGTTGTTGCGACCTTGCGGGCGCTGTGGAAGTCCATGGCGGCTGACAGGTCGTGCGTGGCGAGGCGCGCCTGAAACCCGCGTACCGTCGCGGCATCGGGCCAGGCTTCTTGCAGCCGCAGAAGTCGTGGCCGGAGGGTCGCCTCGTACTTGCAACGGGCATGGAAACTGGCGTCGCAGACCACGGCCCCCATGTGCGTCCAGCCTCCGGGCTGGGGGAACGGACCGTCGCCGAGGAGGTGCTGAACCTGGTCGGCGATGCGCCGGGCCGGGGTGAGTGCGGTCATGGGCCAATGATGGTGCTCCGGGCTGTCCCCCTGGCCCGAGAGCGTAAAACTCATCGAAAGTCCGGGTGGGAAAGGCGGGAGAGGCCGGACTCCGGTCGGGACGACAGTGGCAGCGTGCCCGGCGCCGTCCTTCAGCCTGCCTGCGCCTCCTGCACCTGGTCGCGCCCCCTGCACCTGGTCGATTTCGGAACCTCGGCCGTGCGGTCGGCTACTGGCCGGTGTCGCGGGTTTGGTCGTTCCGCTTGCGGAGCCCGGTCCGCAGCTTCTTGGCTGTGTACGCCGTCCCCGCCACGAGGACCGTGGCGAGGGCGTTGCCGAGGACGTCGTGGGCGAGGAAGGAGTACAGCGTGGACATGGTCATGCTCATATGTGCTCTCCCTGGTAGTGGGTCCGACAGTGGGGAGAGCGTTGCCTCGAGAGGGCTGTCCAAGGGCAGGTGCGGTGTGTCGGGCCTGGTCGGAGGGGCTACGGGCGTGGTCATCGCGTGGTCAGACGTGGACGGCACAGTCGAGGGGGAGCGCGGTGTCGCCGCAGCGTGAGATCGACCTGGGTACGGCAGGCGGTCAACTGGCCGACTTCTTGGTCGGCTTGACCAGGGGAGCGTCGGTCCGGCAGTTGGCCACGCGGTTCGGGTGCAGCAGCTCCAGCTGGGGCAACTACCTCAACGGTTCCAAACTCATCCCCAAGCAGCTCGTCGGACAGCTGGTGGAGTCGTACACCCCGCCTGGCCCGGCACGCAACGCCAAGGCCCTCCGGGCTCTGGAGCTGTGGAACGCCGCCGACGCCGAGCGGCGTACCACCGGCTCCCCGCCCGGCGGCGGTGAGCTGGTGCGACAGCACCAGTTACGTGACGACGCCCTCCAGCAGGTCATCAGGTACCAGGCCCTCGCGGCGAACGCCGACAAACACCTCGCGGAGCTGCGGCCCATGCTCGCGTACACCCGGAGCCGGCTGGAGACCGCCGAGCTCCAGCTCAAGCTCGGCGGCGTACGGGAGCATGCTCGTCTCGAACGGCTGCTCGGGCAGGCGAGGGAGCGGCTGGCCCGGGTGCGCATCCAGCAGGAGCTCGCCCGCGGCCGCCGGATGACGGCGGAGGAGTACCAGGAGTTCTGGATGGCCGAGGTGCTCCGCACCCAGGAGGAGATCAGCCGGCTGGAGCACGAGTCACAGGACCTCGTGGCCGCCCCGGCCGCCCCGGCCGCCCCCTACGAACCCGTCCACCAGAGCGCCACGGACACGGTGGACGCGCTGCACACACGGGAGGCATGGGACGACGACTCCGACTTCGAGGCCCGGCTGGAACACATCACCGCCGAAGGCGTGGAAGACGAGGCGCTCATCGAAGAAGACCTCCAGCTGGCGCCCGACGAACGCGACGGCGCCGACGTGCCCCACGTCCGAACCGCCCAGAGCTACCGTGTCCAACCCTTGTCCAACCCTGCGTTGGACAAGCTCGCCAATGGCTACGAGGCTTTACGCCGAACCAAGATGTACCGCGCGACCCGATCCCTGCTCGTTGCCGGAGCCGAGGTCCTCTTCCTCTCCGTCTGCGCGGTCCACTGCGTGTTCGACCTCCACCCCGGGCAGTTGTTTGCCGCGCTGGAGATGGCTTCCGAGCGGAACCCGTCCGCCCAGTGGTACGGGCGCGCCGAGCAGATGCTGACCAGACTCGGGATCCGGGACACGCCCTGGTACGAGAACGAAGCCAAGCGCTCCCTCCTCAGGCGACGACTCTTCCTTCCGGTGCCCTTGCTGATGCTCTCCTGGCTGTCCTACGTGTTCTGCCAGCCGGCGCTGCTGGGGCCGTCCGGCAAGGGGGGAATCGCGTTGTGGGTCGCCGCCGCGACCCTGGTGTGCCTTCCGGTCCTGTACGGGAGCCTCAGGGCCGTGACCGTGCCGAAGCTGCCGGCCCGCATCACGGCCGTCCTGCTCCATACGACCTGGGCCGTGCTGTTCGTGCTCGACCGCCTTCCGTGGACGCCGTGAAACACGGGGCTCGGCTGGGGTTCGGGCTCAGGTTCGGGCTCGGGTTCGGGCTCGGGCTCGGGCTCGGGTTCGGTTCGGGCTCGGCTCGGCCTCGGCTCGGCCTCGGCCGTCATCCCCCGTCAGACCTTGAACAGCACTCCCCGCCAGGTCCAGCCCGCATCCAGGACGGCTCGCTGCAGCGGGGCCCGCAGGTTCTGCGTGCTGAGGCGGAACGTTTCGACCTTGTGCCGGCGCCCATCAGGCCCCCGGGGGGTCTCCCACTGCCGGTACACCTTGTCCGCCACTCCACGGCCGTACTGTCTGCCGGTGCCGTCGACCGCCGGCTCCCACCGCTCCTCAAGGACGCGCACCTCGTGCGCCGCGGCATGCAACCGCATCCGGGTCTTGAAGGTCAGGTCCAGCGCCGGATACTCGAACTCCGCCACCAAATCGGCGCCGTCCTCCGGCCCACCCTCCCGTACGACGAACCGCACGCCCGGGCCGCCGTTGACCGCGAGCAGCGCGGCTCGGACCTCCGACGCGGGCCGCGCCGCGACACCGCTGCGCGGATGCCTGGTCCCGGTCCACCGGTCCATGAAACCCATGGCTACGCCCCCGCCCCCGCCCCCGACCCGGCCCCGGCGTCGAGGTGAACGCCGCGGACGCAGTCCTGGAACCCTCCCAGACCTGCCCGTCCCCAAAAGCAACGGCGCACGGCTCTGACGGACATCATGGGTCGACCTTACGGCGGGTAGGGCGTCGGCGGAAACCTGATCTCCCCCCACCGCGCGCCTGCTCCGCGCACCGCCGAACATCACTCTGTCGGCTCGTACTGCCTGGCTCGGCTGCCGGTGGCGTCATGCCGACGGCGCGGGACCCCTGAACCGGGGCCGCGTCGTGCCGGTTCTCCGTCACGGCGAGTGCGCGTCGTCCCCGTTCTCCGTCACGGCGGGTGCCGCGTCGCATGCAGATTTCAGGAACGGCCCAACCTCGAACGCGATCTGATCATCTTCCACGCCGAATCCGCCACCGCCCCCGAGGTGACGGCTCGCGATCGAGGAGGTTGGCATCCTCATGAGGCTGCCCCGCAAACGCCGCGCAACTCTTACCGGTGGTCCGGACGACATGCAAAGCCCGGAGCAGGCCGCAGGTCCCGAGCGCACACGGCGCCGTGCGGGCCGAGGGAAGAGCCGTAGGAGAGCCGCCCGCACGGCACGTCGCCGCCTCGTCGACTTCCCCAGGCACGGCCGGCGGGGCTGGCGGCGCTGGATGCCCTCCTGGAAACTGGCCTCCGGCCTGTTCCTGCTCTCCGCCGGCGCCCTCACCGGCCTCCTGGCCGCCGTCTACGTACAGGTCCAGATCCCGGACCCGCACGACTCCGCGCGCCGGCAGGCCACCGTCTACTACTGGGCGGACGGCAGCCGGATGGTGAGCGTCGGCGATGTGAACCGGCAGGACGTGAAGCTCTCCCAAGTGCCCGATTCCGTCCAGCGCGCCGTCATCGCGGCCGAGAACGCTGATTTCTACAAGGACTCGGGCGTCTCCGTGACGGGCATCGGCCGCGCCGCCGTCAACATCGTCAAGGGCGAGGAGACCCAGGGCGGCTCGACGATCACCCAGCAGTACGTGAAGAACACCTATCTGAGCCAGGACCAGACCGTCCAGCGAAAGATCAAGGAGCTCTTCCTCTCCCTGAAGGTCAGCAACCAGCGGCCCAAGTCGGAGATCCTCGAGGGCTACCTCAACACTTCCTGGTTCGGCCGCGACGCGTACGGCGTCCAGGCAGCCTCGTACGCGTACTACGGCATCCCCGCCAAGGACCTGAACCCCAGCCAGGGCGCTCTGCTGGCCGCCGTCCTCAAAGGCGCGGAGAGCTTCGACCCGTCGCTCAGCGCCGACAACCACCAACGCGCGGAGGACCGCTGGAGCTGGATCCTGGACCGCCAGGTCGACACGGGTTCGATGAGCGCCGGGGAACGCGCGAAGTACACCGCATTCCCCGAGCCGAAGCCTCCCGTCAAGCCGACCAGCCAGGCCGGGCAGATCGGCTACCTCGTCGACATCGCCAACAAGTACCTCAAGAGCCGCACCGGCATCACGGGCAAGGAGCTGGCCAGTGGCGGCTACAGCGTCCACACCACCTTCGAGAAGGACAAGGTGCTCGCGCTGACCAAGGCCGTCGAGCAGGTACGTGCGGAGCGGCTGGATCCGAAGAAGCGCCCGGACGACGAATTCGTGCAGGTCGGCGCCGCCTCGATACGCCCCGAGGACGGAGCGATCGTCGCGGTCTACGGCGGTTCCGATGCGATCGAGCACTTCACCAACAACGCGGACACCTCAGGCGTCCCCGCGGCCTCTGCGTTCAAACCCTTCGTGTACGCCGCCGCCCTGGAGGAGGAGCTCGACGGCGGGGAACGTTCCGCCGAGGGCGCCTCCCCGGTCCCCCTGAAACCCACGCCGGCACGGGCACCGATGGCATCCCTGAACCTCCACTCGGCCCTGGTGGCCTCCGACCACACGCCGTTCGTGGAGACCGGCAAGAAGATCGGGCTGAACAAGGTCAAGGAAATCGCGGTCGCGTCGGGACTGCGTGCGGAGAGCATGGCCAAGCTGGAGCCGACCTTCTCCATCGGTACCTCCACCCCCAGCGCCGTCCGGCTGGCCGGCGCCTACACGACCTTCGTCAACCAGGGCCGGGCCACCGAACCGTACTCGGTGTCCAGGGTCGAGCGCAGCGGCGTCACGGTGAACGACTTGGGCCGGCCCAAACCGCGGCGGGCGATGAGCTCCGAGGCGGCCTCGATCGTCGGCGCGGCGCTCCGCGAGGTGAGCGGGAGCACAGTGGGACCGTCGGACGGCCGGCCGACCGCCCCGTCCTGGGCGGCCAAGACCGGTCCGAACGACCGCATGAACTCGGCCTGGTTCATCGGTGCGACGCCGGACCTGAGCACCTCGGTCGCGATGTTCCGTACGAAGCCCGACGTCCCGCAACTCCTGCCGATGCAGGGTGTGGGCGGCCCCGACTCCGAGCGGGGCAGCGCCCTCCCGCCGCTGATCTGGAAGGCCTACAACGCGGCGGTAACCGCGCAACCGCACCCGGCGGACGTCCCGCAGAACCGCCCGTGACGGCCCCACGGCGCGGGCCTACGAGCCCTGCGGCGTCGGGTCCGGGGGGTGGGTCGCCGGGCTCGGACGGGTCGACGCCGAGGTTGGCGACCTACTCGGCGAGTGCCTGCACTGCACCTCGTCGAGGACCGTTGGCGGGGGTTCCTCCCCGAGGCGGGGAGGTCGTCGGGACCTTTGGCGCTCGCCCCGATTTCGCCGTTCAGCTCTTGCGGGACAACGGTTGCCCGGCGAAGCTCACCCCTGCCAGGCCATGGGCCATGAGGTTGCGAATGTTGCCGTGATCGGTGTCGTTCGGCGTCGCCAGCACACTGCGGTAGTGCTCACCGAACGCCAGCAGCGCCTCCTGGTCGCTCAGCCCTTCCAGCAGGGCCAGGCCCAGCGTCTTGCAGGAACCCTCGTTCTCACCTGCGGCATTCTCCAGCTCACCGTTACGGAATGCCTGCGGCTGGTACTCGTAGTGCGCGGCGACGAAGGCCAGGGTGTCGGCGAACTCGTGCTCCCCTGACGCAAGGCTTGCCCGCAGCGAGTTCAGATCAGTCATGGTGCTTCCCCTGGGTTGAACAGACGAGTCTTATTGCCGTCCGTGACCGGACGACACTACCTCCCCCACGGCCAGCCGGTAAGCACCGCGCCACATGTCGGAACGGCGGCATCTCCGCAGGTCACGGCTTGGGAGTGGGTGCCCTGCTGACCCGTCTCGACGAGGTTTCACCTTTCCTGACCAGTGACGGAACCGAGACGTGTAGGCAGTTGTCTGCGTCAGCACGCACACTTGACGCTCCGTGCGGAGTGATCGCACAGGGGGGAGCGCCTGGCAGGCTGTGAGACGGCCAGCCGGCCGGGGCTCCCCGGAAGATGGAGAGGGAAGACCATGACGACCGTCCTGACAGGTGGTCAGGTAGCACACGGCGCGGTATCCGGCGTGCTGGCGGCCGGTGAGCCACCGGCCCCGGGGGAGAACCCCGGCGGGTACGGGCTGGCGGGGCTGTTCAGCGCGGTCCTGGAGTCGGTGGGCTGGACCGCCGGCATGTGCGTGCTGGGCGTGCTGATCACCCTCGCCGGGGCCGCGTGGATGTGGGGCCAGACCCCGAAGGCCATCGGCAAGGAGAGGCGCCGGACGCGCTAGGGCGGCGCCGTCCTCGCCAGGCCGAGAACCAGCTGGCGACGGACGTCGTCGTGTACGTCGGCGACGCACCGCGAGTCGACGAACAAGGTGTACAGGGGATGCTCGGGGAAGTCGTTGAGCCGAAGGATCCACCAGCGTCCATCGACCCGGGCCGCGTAGGGGAAGACGCTCGTACCGGTGTGATGCCAGGCGGCCGCTGGAGGCAAAGCGGGGAGGGGAGTACTACCCGTCCCTCCGGGGCCTGCCCCGGCCCCGGCCCTGGGACCAGGCACGGCCCCGGCCCCGGGCCCGGCGAGGGCGCTCGGACGTCGGCGCCGGCGCAGGCGATGCCGGCGGGACTCGGTCGGATCGGTCGTCACGCGGTCATCCTGCTGCCTCCCGAGCCGGTGCGCCGTGGTCGAGGGACACGAACCCGCACGGCGGCGTTGTCAGTGCCGGGCAGCATCATGACCTTCATGACCGAAAACAGTGCCCTGCTCTCTCCTGCCGCCTACGTGCAGGCCGTGACCACCGCCGTGGCGGCGTCGGCCGCGTACTACGGCGACGGGACCACCCCGCTCGGTGACGACGAGTACGACGGGCTGCTGCGCGCCATCGCGGCCTACGAGGAGGCCCACCCGGACGAGGTGCTCGCCGAGTCGCCGACCGGGAAGGTGGCGGGCGGGGCCGTGCAGGGTGACGTGCCGCACTCGGTGCCGATGCTCTCCCTCGACAACGTCTTCGACGCCGACGAGCTCGCCGAGTGGGCCGCAGGGCTGGAACGGCGTCTGGGGCACCCTGTGGCCGCATGGTGCGTGGAGCCGAAGCTCGACGGCCTCGCGGTGGCCGCCCGCTACCGGGGCGGTCGGCTCGTCCAGGTCCTCACCCGCGGCGACGGCCTGGCCGGCGAGGACATCACCCACGCCGCCGACGCCGTCCTCGGTCTGCCGCCGGTGCTCACCCAGCCGATCGACGTCGAGCTGCGCGGCGAGGTGCTGCTGACGACCGCACAGTTCGAGGAGGCCAACCGTATCCGGCTCGCCCACGAGGCCACGGCCTTCGCGCACCCGCGCAGCGGAGCGGCCGGCACGCTGCGGGCCAAGGACCGCCCCTACCGGATCGAGTTGACCTTCTTCGCCTACGGCGCGATCGGCCTGGACGACCTCGGCCACGCTGCCCTGCTGGAGGAGCTGGCCGCGCTCGGCGCGAACACGGCCGCCAGCACGGCCGCCGCCCCGATGCGGTGCGAGACCGTGGAGCAGGTGCAGGAACGTATCGACGTGATCGCCGGCCTGCGCGCAGACCTGCCGTTCGGGATCGACGGTGTCGTCGTCAAGGCCGACACGGCCGAGGACCAGCAGCAGGCCGGCAACGGCTCGCGCGCCCCGAGGTGGGCCGTCGCCCGGAAACTGGCGGCCGAACACAAGGTGACGCGCCTGCTGGCGGTCGAGTGGAACGTCGGCCGGACCGGGATCATCGCCCCGCGCGCCGTCCTGGAGCCCGTGGTCATCGACGGCGTGACGGTCACCTACGCCACGCTTCACAATCCGTCCGACATCACCCGTCGCGGGCTCATGATCGGCGACCAGGTGTTCGTGTACCGGGCCGGCGACGTGATCCCCCGGGTCGAGGCACCGCTGGTCGACCAGCGCACCGGCGCCGAGAGCCCGGTCGTCTTCCCCGAGGCGTGCCCCCGCTGTGGCGACGCGATCGACACCTCCGAGCAGCGGTGGCGGTGCGTGCGCGGCCGGAGCTGCCAGGCCGTGGCATCGGTGATCTACGCGGCCGGCCGGGACCAGCTCGACATCGAAGGCCTCGGCGGCACGCGCGCGGTCCAGCTGGTGGAGGCCGGTCTGGTCAAGGACGTCGCCGACCTGTTCACGCTGACCCGCGACCAGCTCCTTGGTCTGGAGCGGATGGGTGAGACCAGTGCCACCAACCTCCTGGCCGCGATCGAGACCGCCCGCGGGGCGGCGTTGAGCCGCGTGTTCTGCGCCCTCGGTGTCCGGGGCACCGGGCGTACGATGTCCCGCCGGATCGCCGCGTACTTCGGCTCGATGGCCGCGATCCGGGCCGCTGACGCGGACACGCTGGCCGGGGTGGCGGGTATCGGCACCGAGAAGGCCCGCGTCATCGCGGCCGAACTCCTCGAACTCGCCCCGCTCCTCGACAAACTCCAGGCGCAGCAGGTCGGCACGCAGGTCAGCGAGCCGCAGAGGCCCGCGACCGAGGCGACCAACGCCACCACCGCGACCACCGCGACCGAGGCGACCGACGCCACCGCCGCCACGGCCCCGACCGAAGGCGCGGACTCGGCTGGTGGCCCCCTGGCCGGACAGGCCGTCGTGGTCACCGGCTCCATGACCGGCCCCCTTGCGGTGTTGTCCCGGAACGAGATGAACGAGCTGATCGAGCGGGCCGGCGGAAGGGCGTCGTCGTCAGTGTCCAAGCGCACCACGCTCGTGGTGGCGGGCGAGAAGGCTGGCTCGAAGCGCACCAAGGCCGAAGAACTGGGCATCCGCATCCTCGACCCCGAGGAATTCGCCGCCCTCGTCGCCGACCTGCTGCCCACCAGCTAAGGGCTGTCCGGCTTGCCGCGCACACCGCGATTTCGTATCTCCCCGATGCAGCGCAGCCGACACCGCGCTTTCCCGCCCTCTCCCCGGACGACCGACGGGGCTACGGCTCGGACCGGGGCGGCCGTCCCCTCGCGGTCACGGGCAGGCCGCCCCGCACCAGGACCGCCCACGCGGGCCAGGACGGAGGCCGCCCGAAAGCCGAGCGGCCGCGCCGGGAACAGCCGGGCCGGTCGACGCGGTTGCCTCGACAGAGGAACCGGAGCCACGGGCGGGGAGCACGGGGACCGCAAGGTCGTCTGCCCCACCAGGGTCAGGAACCCAGACCCCACCAGGATCAGGAACCCAGAGTCGCGGTACGCCCGCCGCGGCGCATTCGGACCGAGAAGTACTTCTGCAGGAGGACTGTTTCATGGCTGACCGGCCTTTGACGCTTATGGCAGTACACGCCCACCCCGACGACGAGGCCACCGGAACCGGAGGGGTCCTCGCGCGGTACGCGGCGGAGGGCATCCGCACGGTTCTCGTGACGTGTACCGACGGCGGTTGCGGTGACGGACCGGGCGGCGTCAAGCCGGGTGATCCCGGGCACGACCCGGCGGCCGTGGCCTTGATGCGCCGTCAAGAACTCGAGGCGAGCTGTGACGTCCTGGGGATCAGCGATCTGGAGATGCTGGACTACGCCGACTCCGGGATGATGGGCTGGCCGAGCAACGAAGCCCCCGGATCCTTCTGGCAGACGCCCGTGGAGGAAGGCGCCGCCCGACTCGCGGAGCTCATGCGGCACTACCGACCCGATGTGGTCGTCACGTACGACGAGAACGGCTTCTACGGGCACCCCGACCACATCCAGGCCCACCGCATCACGATGGCGGCGCTGGAGATGACCGATCTGGCACCGAAGGTGTACTGGACGACGATGCCCCGCTCGGGAATGCAGCGGTTCGGGGAGATCATGCGCGAGTTCCACGAGGACATGCCGGAGCCGGACCCCGCCGAGGCCGCCGCGATGGCCGAGATCGGCCTGCCCGACGATGAGATCAGCACGTGGGTGGACACCACCGCCTTCAGCGGTCAGAAGTTCGACGCGTTGGCCGCACACGCCAGTCAGGGCGAGAACATCTTCTTCCTCAAGATGGGCAAGGAGAGGTTCGGCGAACTGATGGGCGTGGAGACCTTCGTGCGGGTCAAGGGCGCCACCGGCACCGCCGTACCCGAGAACGATCTCTTCGCCGGACTGCGCTGATTCGCCTGCCGGCTCATCGGCCGCACCGCGCGATCGAGCGGGTCGTACCCCCGGAGGCCTCTCCACACGAGTAGGCCCCAGCCGACGGGAACGCAGGAGAACCGCAGCCGGTCCGGCAGAGAGCCGGTTCCGCTTCTCCTGCGTTGCCTTCACCCGCACAACAACGCCCGGCCGCTTGGCCGGCCACGACGAACTGCTGTGGGAGAAGCACGTGCTCACGAAGGGCAAGCTGGTACGGGACCGTATTCCTCAGATCATCCGCGCGGACGGACTCGACCCGGAGGTCTACGTGGCCGATCCGGCGGAGTACCGGCAGCGGCTCCGCGCGAAGCTGGCCGAGGAGGTGGCGGAGTACATGGAGGCGGACGAGACCCACGCGCCGGAAGAGCTCGCGGACGTCCTCGAGGTCGTCTTCGCACTCGCGGCGGACCTCGGCGTCGACGGTGCGCAGCTGGAGGGGATCCGGGCGTCCAAGGCCGAGCAGCGGGGCGGCTTCTCGGAGCGCATCGTCTGGACGGGCAACCGCTGACCTGCGGTGTTGCCGTTCCCACGACACCCAGACAGCTCGGGTCCGCCCAGCTGGCACGATGTGGCTCGCCCGGGCCGGGGCAGCGGGGGAGGGCGGACGACCCCGTCGTGCCCGTGCGGGCCGACGAAGGCGGTCGGTCCTGCACCGCGCCGATCCGCTCCCGGTCGGGCAGCACGCTGAGGACTAACATCCCGGTGACCGCCTTCTGTCCCGTACCGACTCCATGCCGAACCGCGACCGGGGCTCCCGGCGATCTTTCGCCGGGCAGAGGGCGCCGATCTATTCGGTGTTCCGGTGCGGGACCGTGTCGCAGCCGTCGCAGCCGTCGCAGCCGTCGCAGCTGGGCGGGAGCATTCCGAAGCGCCCGGGGGTGGTGCCCACGATTCGCTTGAAGTGCCGGGTGAAGTGCGACTGGTCGTGGAACCCCGCCGCGACCGCCACCTCGGCGGCCGGGCGGCCGTCGAGGAGCAGCCGGCGGGCCAGGGCGACTCGGCGCGCGATGAGGTACTGGTGCGGGGCGATACCGAAGGCGGCGCTGAACGAGCGAACGAGATGTGCGGGGTGGGCCTGAATGAGACCTGCGGCTTCCGGCAGGGAGATGCCCGCGACCACCCGCTCGTCGAGGAGTTCGCGCAGGCTGCGAGCAATGCCGTGGCGGGTGCCGCCGCCGCGCGGTGCAGTGTGGCCACCAGCAGGTTCGAGGCGTGGCTGGAGCAGTACGCGCAGCCGCTCGCCGATCAGGGCCAGTCGGCTGTCCGCCTCGAACTCGTCACCGGGAGAGGTCAGGGCCCGGTGGAGCTGACCGACGCGTCGGCGCAGGAGCGGGTCGGCGAGGTCCGGGCCGTCTACGGCCGCGCCGATGAAACGCTCGTCCAGCACCGTCGTGTCGAGGTAGACGACGCGCTTGCGGAACCCGTGCGAGGTGGCGGCGGAGCCGTTGTGCGGGACCTGGGGCGGGAGCAGGCTCACGGTGCCGTCCGGGGTGCCGCGCCGGTGGCGGTCCAGGTCGTAGCGGACGGCGCCGTCGTCGACGATCAGCAGCGTCCACTCGTCGTGGACGTGCATGGGGTACGCGTGCGCGGTGAAGCGGGCGTGGAAGACCTCGACGACACCCGCGACCCGCGGGCGCCAGGCCGAGACTTCCTGCTGGAGCTGCACGCAAAGAACGTACAAGACTGCGTGAGGCCGAGCCCGGCAGTCTCGGGGACATGAGCGACCAGACGAAGAACGAGAACGACGAGCAGGTCGAGGTGGGCGGCGCGGACGCGCCCGTGCGCTTCGACACCAAGATCGCGGTGCTGCTGCGCGACGACCTGGAGACGTGGCAGCGGCTGAATGTCACGGCGTTCCTGGTCAGCGGGCTCGGAACGGCCCTCCCCGAGTTGGTGGGCGAGCCGTACCAGGACGCCGACGGCACCGCCTACCTGCCGATGTTCCGCCAGCCCGTTCTGGTCTTCGAGGGCGGGAAGGAAGCGGTGACGGCGGCGCACGAGAGGGCAGTGCGGCGCGGACTGCCGACCGCGGTGTTCACCTCGGACCTGTTCCGCACGGGCCACGACCGCGCAAACCGGGCAGCGGTGGCGGCGGTGGGCAAGGACCAGCTCGACCTGGTCGGGGTCGCCGTCCACGGTCCGCGCAACGCCGTGGACAAGGCCCTCAAGGGCGCCCGCATGCACACGTGATCGGCGCCCCGCCGACGACTTGGGCGACGCCAACCGGGCGTGGGTGGCGGCGCACCACCCGGGGGACGCGCTGGTCCGCCGGGTGGACGCCCTGGTCGGGCTGGGGGCGGACGACTACCTGGCGGTGGCGGCGTGGTTGCGGGATCGGACGGGTGGGTAGCGGGGGGAAAGGGGGTGCGAAGTGGCTCAGAAGATGGGCGGGTACGTCGCCGTCGGGGGGTCGGTGGCCGCGGTCGTCGGCGCGGGCGTGCTGCTGTGGAACTGGGCGGACGGGACGCCGTGGACGGCCTGGCCGCTCGTTCTGCTCGGGGCGGGCCTGGTGACGGCGCTCGTCGGGCTCTGGCTCCGGCCGGGTCTGGACCGGTGGGCCGACGCGCTGGCCGCCGGCGGGCTGACAGTGTTGGTGCTGGCCGGGGTCGTGACCACGGGCGGCACGGTGGAGCAGGTCCAGCTCCGGGGGCGGACGACGGAACCGGTGACGATCGAGCTCAGCGGTTGCCGGGTGACTGGCCAGCACTGGGACGAGGGCGCGGCGCCGGAGGACGAGGTCGAGTGCCGGTACGTCTGGTCGGTCGGCGGACGCACTTTCGACGAGGTGCGCCCGGCGGACAAGGTGCACCCGGACGGGCACCGGATCCGGCTGTGGGCGTCGCCGGAGGGCGGGGAGCTGGACGACCACTCGTGGCAGACGGTCGAGGCGATGGGGATGTCCGCGGCGGTGGTGGACGGGCTGGCGCTCCTGGCCGGTGCGTGGGCGTGGCGCCGGATGTCGAGGCGGCGGGCCGAGCGAACGGGCGTGGCGGCCGAGCCGGTGCTCACCGCAGGCCGGGCGGGCACTGGCCGCGATCGCTGAGGCGTGGGGCGGGGCCAGTTCGGGGCCGCGAGGCATGGCGGTCAGGCTGAGAAATGAGAGCACCTCTGCTGCAGCCAGAGGGGCTCGTACCTTTCATGCAGCCCACGATCACGCCCACGTCGGATTGTTGAGCGGACGATTCGGCTCGATGACTTCCGCGCGCGCCGTCATACCCATGCGCGGGTCCGGTGTTCAGGCACCGGTACCCGTGCGGGCGCCGTACTTTCCGCCGCGAGACGCCAGCTCTTTGATCACGGCCGCGGTACGCCCGGTGACGTACGCCCGCCGCAGGGTGTCGTCGGGACGGGTGAACTGGCCCACGGCGTACTTCCGTCCGATCGTGACGGCCCGGGCTACGTAACGCAGGGAGTACGGCTCGGGCTCGCGGCGCTCGATCAGGCGGTTCAGGGTGTCGGCCGCGTGGGCGGCCTGCGCCGTGGCGAGCGCGCAGGCGAAACGGGCTCCGGGTACTGCCGCGCAGTCGCCCACGACGAAGATCCGTTCGTCGTCGACGCTGCGCAGGTACTCGTCCACGAGCGCACGGCCTTCCGCATCGACGTGGAGACCGCTGCGTGCCGCGAGGTCGGGGACGCCCGACACGATCGCCCACAGGGTCAGGTCGGAGGCGAACTCCGCGCCCGACCGCAGGTGCACGATGCCGTCGGCGACCTCCACGACGCCGTCGTCCACGATGTCGACGCCCAGCCGCATCAGTCCCGACCGGACCCGCTCGTACGCCCGGTGGGAGAAGCCCCCGGTGACCGACGATCCGACGATCCGCACCGCCAGGTCCGGCCTCACCTCGGCCACTTCGGCGGCCGTCTCGATGCCTGTCGGGCCGCCCCCGACCACCGTGACCGTGCTGCCCGCGGGAAGCGCGGCGAGCCTGACGCGAGCTCGTTCCGCTCCCTCCCAGGTGCCCACCGGGACCGTTCCCGGCATCGGCCGCGCCGTGCTGCCCACAGCGAGGAACGCGTAGTCGAAGCCGATGCTCGTGCCGTCTTCGAGGGCGACGGTGCCGGCGGCGATCTTTTCCACGGTGGCGACTCGCGAGGCGATCCCCTCGCGCAGCATCGAGGTGAGGGGCGTCGCGGCGGTGGCGGTTCCCGCGAGCTGCTGGTGCAGACGTACGCGCTCCACGAAGTCGGGGCGCGCGTTGATCACCGTGATCTCGGCCGTCTTCACCTTCTTGGCGAGCCGGTTCGCCGCGAGCATGCCCGCGTATCCGGCGCCCACCACTACGACGTTCATCGGGACTCCTTCGTGGATACCCCCACCTTTAGGTGGGGGAGGAAACGAAGCTCCTGCGGAGCAGGGCAGGGAAAGCCGGTTCGCCCTCGGGGCGGAACGGCGTTGTCAGTGGCGGCCGGTACGTTGACCACATGCATCTGAGGTACTCCTTCCGGATCGAGCCGACGCCGGGTCAGCGCATCGCGCTGGCCCGTACGTTCGGCTGCGCCCGGGTGGTGTACAACGATGCGCTTGCCGCGAGGAAGGCCGCCTATCAGGCGGACAAGTCGCGTATCGCGACGGGCGTCCTGGCGCGACGGGTGATCACGGAGGCGAAGCGGACGCCCGAGCGGGCGTGGCTCGCCGAGGTGTCCGTGGACGCCTTGCAGTCCTCCCTCCGCGACCTGGACACCGCCTATGCGAACTTCTTCGCGTCGGTGACCCGGAAGCGCCGTGGCCGCCGCATGGGGCTTCCGCGGTTCAAGTCGAAGCGCGACAACAGGCAGTCGGTCCGATTCTCGAAGAACGGGTTCCGGCTGCGGGACAACGGCTGGCTGAACCTTGCCAAGATCGGTGAGGTTCGGGTGCGCTGGTCGCGTCCGCTGCCGTCGGCCCCGTCGTCGGTGACCGTGATCAAGGACCCGTCCGGCCGGTACTTCGCGAGCTTCGTCGTGGAGATGGAGCCCGAGATCCTGGAGCCGGTCGCGGCCGAGGTCGGCATCGACCTCGGACTCACCCACTACGCCGTCTTGTCGGACGGCACAGTGATCGACAATCCGCGCTTCCTGCGCCGCGCCGAGCGGCGACTCAGGAAGGCGCAGCAGACCTTGAGCCGCAAGGCGAAGGGATCCGCGAACCGGGCCAAGGCCCGTATCCGTGTCGCCCGTGCTCACGCCCGGGTGGCCGACGCGCGCCGGGACTGGTGCCACCAGACGGCTTCGAGGCTGGTCCGCGATAACCAAGCGGTCTACCTCGAAGACCTGGCGGTCTCCGGTCTCGCGCGTACCCGACTCGCGAAGTCCGTCCACGATGCCGCGTGGGGCATGTTCCGGTGTGTGCTGGAGGACAAGGCCGCACGGGCTGGCCGGTGCGTCGGTGTCGTCTCGCGGTGGCTGCCGTCGTCGCAGACGTGTTCGGTGTGCTGGGTCGTGGACGGGAAGAAGCCGCTGCACGTGCGCACCTGGCGGTGCGAGGGCTGCGGTACTGAGCATGATCGTGACCTCAATGCGTCGCGTGTGATCCTCGCCGCCGGGCAGGCGGAGAGGCTAAACGCCCCTGGAGGGCCGGTCAGTCCTGGAGCGGAAATCCCGCGTCAGGCACGGCCCGTTGAACGGGGAACCCACCCGAAGCCCCAGCCGGTCACCACCGGCAGGCAGGCGGGAATCCCCCTCCTTTAGGAGGGGGAGGATGTCAAAACGTTCTCCCTGTCCGGCTGTGGCTGTCGGACATTGGATGCCTGCGGTCCGGGCCCTGTGACACCCGTTCGACGTGGCGCACGTCACATGGCGTGCGGTGTCACAGAACGGTGGGGTCCGGCGTCCTGTGGATGACTCAGTCCAGGGCGAGGAAACAAGAACGAGGAGAAACCGGCATGAGCGAGGACGCTTCCCGTCCCGACCCGGCGACCGAGGCGTTCGTCGCCCACCGCAACCTGCTGTTCACCGTCGCCTACGAGATGCTCGGCTCGGCGGTTGACGCGGAGGACGTCCTCCAGGAGACCTGGCTGCGCTGGGCGGGCGTCGATCTCGCCGCGGTACGGGACCGGCGTGCGTACCTGGTCCGGATCGCCACCCGGCAGGCGCTCGGCCGACTGCGCACGCTCAGCCGGCGCAAGGAATCGTATGTGGGGCCCTGGCTGCCCGAACCGCTGCTCACCGTGCCGGACGTGGCCGAGGACGTGGAGCTGGCCGACAGCATATCGATGGCGATGATGCTGGTCCTTGAAACACTCGCGCCCACTGAGCGAGCGGTGTTCGTGCTGCGCGAGGTGTTCGACCTCGGGTACGACGAGATCGCGGAGGCCGTCGACAAGACCACGGCCGCGGTCCGGCAGATCGCGCACCGGGCGCGGGCGCACGTCGCCGCGCGCCGTCCGCGCGGTGTCGTTTCGGCAGCCGAGAGCCGGGCCGCGCTCGGGGCCTTCCAACGAGCGCTGGAGACGGGCGACCTACAGAGCCTGCTCGACCTCCTCGCGCCGGACGTCGTCGCGCTGAGCGACGGCGGCGGCATCAAGCAGGCCATGCCGCGGCCCGTCGTGGGGGCCGAGAAGGTGGCCCGCGCGCTGGCCGCCGGCGTGGCGGTGTTCGGCCCCCAGGTGACGGTGGAGCCGGTGCAGGTCAACGGCCACCCGGCGCTGGTCATGCGGATCGAGGGGGAGATCGACATGGTCGTGGCCGTGCGGATCGACCACGGCCTCGTCACGGGGCTCTACTCCGTGCGCAACCCCGAAAAGCTGACGCGGATGGGACGGGAGACCGTCGTGAGCCGCTGAGGTCGGGGCGTTGGCCGTCGATCTGCCGGAAGATTCACCGGCGGGGGGAATGAGCCGTGCACAGACTGGCCTTGGGCCTCAGCACCACCCCTGGCCTCGTTGAGCGAAGCGCGACCATGGCCCCGAAGCAACCACTCAGGTGTCCGCCGGGGAGCGAGGACCCCGACGGCACCTCCATGGGCACCGTGCGTCAGACGTCGGGCCGCCCACGAGAAGGGGGCCCACGAGAAGGGGGCCCACGAGATGTTCAGGCTCTGCCCATGCCCAACGTGCTCGTCATGGGCAGCAGCCCCGAGCCGATCGCCGCGACCCAGAACTCTCCGAGCAGGTCCGCGAGCCGCGCCAGACCGTCGCAGCCCAGCGCCTCGCACGGCCCCGCGGCGAGCTCGTCCGTGCGGCGCTCGACCTTCGCTCGCAGCGCACGGCCCGACTCGGTCGCCGTCGCGGCGCCGTGGGGTTCCAGCAGGCCGCGCCCGACGAGGCGCTCACGCGCGGCGGCCCACTCCGACGCGCTCCACTGCCGGCTCCGGAAGGTCTCCTCCGGCGCCGCCCCGATTGCGGCGAACGACACGAGGGCCTCTACCGGGTCGAGCCCCGCGACAAGAAGAGCCGCGATATGGCCGTCCCCACGATGTTCGCGCAAGATCGTCGCCGCCTGCCAGAGCACGAGGTGCGGGGCGTCCGGCCAGGCCAGGGCCGCGTTGGCGGCGGCGAGCGGGCGGCCCCCGACGTCGGCAGCCTCGGCGGCACGGCGGGCCAGGTGTGCCGCCTCCGCGAGCTCGGGACTGTCGATGCGGTCTCCCAAGAGCGCACGGTAGGTGCGGTCGACGGCCCGCTCGCGGGCGGCGAGGACGGCCTCGGGGGACGCCACGTCCCATGCTGCGGGGACGTACCGCCCGACCATCTCCGGGCTGAAGCTGTAGAACGCGGACCCCACCTGGACGCGTCCGGCGGCCCCCAGTGGCGCGGCCCGCCAGGCGAAGTAGCTCGGCCACCGCTCACCGGTCTCGAAGCCGAGCGCGGCCGCCTCTTCGAGGGACTCCGGCGCGAAGTAGAGCACGGCGTGCAGCGGTTCGAGGAGCTGCCACAAGTGCCGAACGCGACCGAGCTCGATCCGGTCCGGTACGGCGTTCTGGTCCGTCATGACATCTCCTCAACAGGCTCGCCGGTTCCGTGCACATCCGGGCCTCGACCGCTTCGAACTTGACAGTGACTAGATTGCTCACGCCCTTCGAACTTGTCAATGCCTAGACTCTGCGTAATCTGCTCACCATGACGAGCCAGCGCACCTACCACCACGGCGATCTCCGCCGCGCCGTCCTGACCGCGGCCCTCGATGTCATCGCCGCCGAGGGCCCCGGCGCCCTGAGCCTGCGTGACCTCGCACGCCGCGCCGGCGTCTCGCACGCCGCGCCGGCGCATCACTTCAAGGACCGCACCGGCCTGCTCACCGCAATCGCGGCGGAAGGCTACGACTTCCTCTCGGAGGCACTCGCGGACGCGCCGGACCTGCGTGAACGGGGCGTCCGCTACGTGCGGTTCGCAACGACGCACCCGGCGCACTTCCAGGTGATGTTCCAGCCGGAACTGCTGCGCGCGGACGACCCGCACCTGACAGCCGCCAGGCAGCGTGCCGGTGCGCAACTGCGCGCGGGTGTATCCCAGTTGCCCGATGCGGGGCGGGGCGACGACTCCCGGCTGGCGGGGATCGCCGCCTGGTCCCTGGCCCACGGTTTCGCCACACTGCTGCTGAGCCGGAACCTCAACGGCCCACTGGCCGACCAGGACCCAGAGGAGGTCTTCCGCTCGCTCACGGAATTGTTGTTCAGGTGACCGAGGCGCCGCGCAACGGCTGCGTCTGCCCACTCGGGGGGCGGGGGCGGCGGGGGCGTGGCGTGGCGTGGCATGGCATGGGCAGCCGCCGCCGCGGGACTGCGGAGATCGGTTTCGCCGGATCGGCACCACGGCGCTCAGCTGCTGTCGGCTGCCCGCGCCCAGCTCACCGCGTAGTACAGCAGCCGCTCGTCTTCGCCGACCGGGAGCATTCCGGCTGAGGTCATGACGTGTTGCGAGGCCGTGTTCCCACGGTCGGTGTCGCCCAACACCGAGGCCGCTCCGTGGGCCCGGGCATGCTCCAGCAGAGCCCGCAGTGCCTCGGCGGCGTAACCATGGCCCCGCACGGCCGGCACCAGCCCGTATCCAACGGTCACCCGGCCTTGCCCGTCGGCAGGGCCGTGGAATCCCGCGCCGCCGATCAGCAGCCCGTCGGAGCGGCGCTGAATCTCGAAGGCCCCGTATGGTGCGGGGTCACCCGTTTCGGCCAGTACTCGCAGGTACCGTTCGGCCCCGGCCCGGTCCCCGGCCTCCGGGTACCCCTCGGCCCAGCGGTCGCCCCGCCCCGGTTGTCCGAGCGCGAGTCGGCGGGCCCGGTCCGCGTCCAGCGGGAGAAGTACAAGGCGTCGGGTCGGCAACGATTCCATTCCCCAGGAGATACCAGCCCCGCCCCACGCGCCACATCCGGATTTCCGCCGCCCGGGCCTGGCCGTCTTCGACGAAGGCCGGCACCAGAGGCGCGAAACAAGCTGCCAGCCACCATCCCGCTCACCGGTGTCACCGTCTTCACTCAGGAGCGGTTCTCCTGTCGTCGAGCCGTTCGATGTGCGCCACGTTCTCCCGGTCCTCCGCGTCCGCGCTCGCCTCGCCGGCGAACCAGGCGTCGAGGATCTCCTTGAGCAGCGGTTCCGAGGTCAGGCGCAGGCTGAGCGCGAGCACGTTGGCGTCGTTCCAGCGGCGCGCACCGTCCGCCGTGTAGGCGTCCGTGCACAGGGCCGCGCGTACGCCGGGCACCTTGTTCGCGGCGATCGAGGCGCCCGTACCCGTCCAGCAGCACACGACGGCCTGGTCGGCGTTCCCGGCGGCTACCTCGCGGGCCGCCGCCTCCGAGCAGGCTGCCCACTGCGGATCGTCGCCGGGGCGCAGTGCCCCGTACGTCACCACATCGTGTCCGCGGTCGCGCAGGTGCCGCAGGAGTGCGCGAGCCACGGGTTCGTCCATGTCCGAGGAAACGGAGATCCGCATGCCCCGAGACTACTGAGGTTGAAGCTGTGTTGTCGTGAGGGGAGCTGAGCGCAGTTGTGGTGAGGCGGTCGGCGGCGGTGGCGTGGACGGCGCCCAGGCATTCCCCAGTCGGTCGTCTGGACGGCTCAGCCGATCCGGCTCCGCGCGCCACCGGCGGCCACCGCCCTGCGGCGCGCGCGGTCCTGTCCCGCAGGGAGGATCCGGCGAGCTGGCAGCGCGTGAGGTGATCGAAGACTGACACACGGAGCATCACCCGGTGGGTGTTTTCGTGGGCGGCCCGAACACACACGCCCGCCCCGACCCCCGTACGGGGGTCGGGGCGGACGGGCTCTTGGGGAGTGTGAGGGTGGCGAGGCCGGGGCGGGTGCGACCCGGCGACGCTTCGGCTGTCCCGGCCCGCCCTCCCCACGGCTACGGACCCACCGTCACAGACCCACGGCTACGGATCCACCATCACGGATACCCGGTTACGGAACCGCGGTTACAGAGTGCGGCTCAGACGGTCGGTGAGCAGCCGGGTGAAGCGGGCCGGGTCGGGCAGGTCGCCCCCTTCGGCGAGCAGCGCGCTGCCGTAGATCAGCTCGGCGATCTCCGCCAGCGCGGGATCGTCGGCGCCTGCCTCGTGGGCTGTGCGCAGGGCCGTGATCAGAGGGTGGGTGGGGTTAAGTTCCAGGATCCTCTTGACGGTGGGCATCTGCTGGCCCATCGCCCGGTACATCTTCTCCAGAGTAGGTGTCACGTCGTGGGCGTCGCCGACGATGCAGGCCGCCGAGGTGGTCAAGCGGGACGACAGGCGGACCTGCTTGACCTGTTCGGACAGGGTGGTGGTCAGCCAGGTCAGCAGGGCGGCGAAGTCCTGCTCGCGCTGGGCCTTGGCGGCGTCGGTCTCCTTCTCGCCGTCGGCGGATTCGTCGAGGTCGACCTGGCCCTTGGCGATGGACTGCAGACGGTGGCCGTCGAAGGCGGGGACCTGGTCGACCCACACCTCGTCGATGGGGTCGGTGAGGATCAGGACCTCGTAGCCCTTCGCGGCGAAGGCCTCCATGTGCGGGGAGTTCTCCACCGTGGCGCGACTCTCGCCGGTCAGGTAGTAGATGGTGTCCTGGCCGTCCTTCATGCGCTCGACGTACTCGCGCAGGGTGGTGGTCTTGTCGGGGTCGTGGGTGGAGGCCACCGACACCAGCTGGAGCAGGGCCTCGGTGTTGTCCGTGTCCTCGACCAGGCCTTCCTTCAGTGCCCGGCCGAACTGTGCCCATACCTTCGCGTAGCGCTCGGCGTCCTTCGACTGCATGTCCTTGAAGGCCCCGAGGACCTTCTTGACCAGGCGTCGGCGCACGCCGCGGATCTGGCGGTCGTGCTGGAGGATCTCGCGGGAGACGTTCAGCGACAGGTCGTGGGCGTCGACGACACCCTTGACGAAGCGCAGGTAGTTGGGCATGAGCGCTTCGCAGTCGTCCATGATGAACACCCGCTTGACGTAAAGCTGCACGCCGGGCTTGGTCTCGCGGGAGAACAGGTCGAAGGGTGCCTGCGAGGGGATGAAGAGCAGCGCCTCGTACTCGAAGGTGCCTTCGGCGCGCATGTGGATCGTCTCGGCCGGGGGCAGCCAGTCGTGGCTGATCTGCTGGTAGAACTCGTTGTACTCGTCTTCGGTCACCTCCGTGCGCGGCCGGGCCCACAGCGCCTTCATCGAGTTGAGCGTGTCGCTGTCTCGGGTGGTCCCGTCCTCGGTGCCGGTGCCGGTGCCGGTGCCGGTGCCGGTGCGTTCGGCGGCCATCCTGATCGGCCAGCGGATGAAGTCCGAGTACTGCTTGACGATCTGTCGGATCTTCGACTCGGACAGGTAGTCGGCGAGCCCGTCCTCGCTGTCGGCGGGCTTGAGGTGCAGGGTGACCGAGGTTCCCACGGGCAGGCCGTCGACGGCCTGGATGGCGTAGGTGCCCTCACCGTCGGACTCCCACTGGGTACCGGAGTCGGTGCCGGCCCGCCGGGTGCGCAGGGTGACCTTGTCGGCGACCATGAACGCCGAGTAGAAGCCGACGCCGAACTGCCCGATCAGGCTCTCGGCGGCTGCGGCGTCCTTGGACTCCTTGATCTTCTCCAGCAGGCTGGCGGTGCCGGACTTGGCGATCGTGCCGATCAGCTCCACGAGATCGTCCCGGGTCATGCCGATCCCGTTGTCACGGACGGTCAAGGTGCGGGCGCCCTTGTCGACTTCCAGCGAGATGTGCAGGTCAGTGGTGTCGATCTCCGCGAGGCCGGAGTCGGTCAGGGATTCCAGCCGCAGCTTGTCCAAGGCGTCGGAGGCGTTCGAGATCAGCTCGCGCAGGAAGATGTCCTTGTTCGAGTAGATCGAGTGAATCACCAGCCGGAGCAACTGGCGGGTCTCGGCCTGGAATTCCAGCGTCTCGACACTGCTGCCCATGGGGGCCTCTTTCTGTGGGAACGTCATGATCGGATTCGGATTCGGATCTAGATGCGGATGCGGATTCAGAGTCGGGTTCGGACGGGGGCCGGGACGGACCGCTGCCCGTCGTCGGCGTGGTTCCCGGCGGGCCGTACCGCACCCGCATGATGTGGCTCTGCGTGGGAGTCAGTCATCGTCTGCGGCTGTCGTCGTACGCCGGTCGTCGACGGCGTCCAGGGATTCGACGAGGCCGGTGCGGTGGGCGGTAGGGGCGCATGCCGGCCAGGGGCACGAAGAGCTCCGCGACCTCGGCGACACCGAGGGGACACCGAGGTGTCACCGAGGGCGGCATGCAGAGCAGCGCGGCTGAGCGGCCTGGCTGAGCGGGCCTCGGGCGCGACGTTTCCGAGCGCGGTGATCTGTCCGGCGAGGCGGCACAGGTCGGCGGCGTTGGTGCGGGCCCGGTGACGGTGGCGCGGGCGGCGGGCGTTGGTGTGGGCCCGGGTGGCGGTGGCCGGATCGGCGGCCTTGGCCTGGCGGGTGGCCGTCACGCGCTGCTCGTCGGTGGTTGCGGCGGCGCCGGGGCGGCCGCGGAGGTGGCGGCGTTCGGCGGCCTGGCGGCTGGCGGCGCCGAGGGGACGGGCAAGGTCGGCGCCCGCGTCGCGGGCGGTCTCGATCGGGCCGGTCTCCCCGCCGGTGAGCTGCTCGCGTGCCTGCCGCAGCAGCATCAGGGAGGCCGACGCCTGCTCGGAACCGGGACCGGGGCCGGGACCGGCGGCCTCGACGGCCTCGGGGGCCTCGTGCCGGGCACCGCGCAGGGCGACGTCCATGGCGGCGGGAGCCGCCGCGGCGGCGAGAGGGGACGCTAGGCCGTGGGCGTGCCTGGCCGCCGTCGGCCGGTCGGCTGTGGTCATGGCAGCACCCCCTCAGGTAGTCAACGACCCGATGACATCATGATTGTCATCCACTGGATGACATGTTACAACGGTGTCAGTGCCGCGCATTGGCAGCAACTGCTCGAACCTGCTGGAGGTGTTTCACGATGTTGATGCGCACTGACCCCTTCCGTGAGCTGGACCGGATGGCGCAGCAGCTGATGGGACCGGGCACTTGGTCGAAGCCCTCGGTCATGCCGATGGACGCCTACCGCGAGGGCGACCAGTACGTGGTGGCCTTCGACATTCCTGGCGTCCCCGCGGACGCGATCGACATCGACGTCGAGCGCAACATGCTGACCGTCAAGGCCGAGCGGCGGCCGGTGGCGAAGGACGACGACACGAAGGTGGACCTGTCCGAGCGGCCGCTGGGCGTCTTCTCCCGCCAGATCGTGCTCGCCGACACCCTGGATACCGAGCGCATCCAGGCCGATTACGAAGCGGGCGTCCTCACCCTGCGCATCCCGATCACCGAGCGCGCCAAGCCCCGCAAGATCTCCATCGGCGTAGGCTCCGGCCGCCAGGAGATCCCAGGCTGACCCCGGTCCGGACCGGTGCGGAGGACGGGCAGCTGATCTCCCCCTCCCATCCCGACCTCCGCACCCGTTGGACGGCCCGACGAAAAGGGATGGCGGCGATGACGTTGCGACGCGAAGCGTTCCTCGACCACGTGAAGGAACGCGGCGAGTACGACACTGCGGAGGAGGCCGAGCGTGCGACGCGCGTGGTGCTCGCCCTGCTCGGCGCACATCTGGTCGGCGAGGTCCGCGCCCGGCTCGCGGCACGCCTACCTGAGGGCTTCGCCCTGATCCTGCTCAACCCGCTGCAGAGCGCCGAGCCGCTGCCCCCGGACCGGTTCGTCCGCGCGACCGCCGCGTGGATCGAGGGCGCCACCGAGCAGACCGCCGCCTGGGACGTCAGCGCCGTGCTGTCCACTGTCGCCGACGCGGCAGGCGAGGACCTGCTGGGGCAGATCCTGCTCCAGCTACCCGCCGGCTACGACCTCCTCTTCGGCCGCCCCAGCCCACCTGACCAAGACCTGGGGTGCCGGACCCGGCATTCCCCCTGGCTCCAAGAAAGGCATGCACCACAGTGATCTCCGACGTGCGCGTACCGCTTGAGCACCAGCTGCCGTACTCGGCGGCGTACGAGCAGATGCTGGAGAAGGTCCGCTACGAGGGCGCGTACCCCACCCGTGAGCGGGCCGACGAAGCCGTCCGCCTGGTCCTGGCCGGATTCGGGCGCCAGCTGACCGGCGACGAACGCGTCGACCTGGCCGCCTGCCTGCCCCTGGAGGCCGCACGCGTGCTGACCGCGCAAATCCCCGACACCCAGCCGCTGACCGGCTGGGCCTTCGTCAAGGACCTCGCCGCCCGCTCCGGCGCTTCCCTGGCCACCACCCGCTGGGACACCGGCTCCGTCCTCGCCGCCATCACCGCTCACGCCGGCCCCGACCTGATCACACGCATCCTCCACCAGCTCCCCACCGGCTGGGCCCTGCTGTTCGGCCAAGCCGAACTCACGCCCGTCGCGTAGACGGCGAGACGCACGCTCGGCGGGGTGCGACGGCCCCCGCGCCGCGCTTCCGTCCCGGACTCCGGGTCCCGCGGGGCGACTGCTGCCGCGCCCCGGCGCGTGCGGTCGAGTGCGTCAGTCGAGTGCATCAGTACCACGGCTGAGAACCGCTGCCGCTTTGCCGTTGCCTCCGGCCGCAGAGTGGGATCACGTGGGGCGACGGGCGCCGGGATCCCGACCGGCGACATGCCGGACGAACGAGTCGATGCCCGGGCGGGCGTACCGCTCCGAGGGGCGGACTGAGGCGTGCCATGAACGGGCCGGCAGCATCGCAGTGGAGGTGCCGCCTTCGGGCTCGTGCGTGAGCGCGCCGTTCGAGCGGATCGTGCGGCTTGGCCCGGAGGCCGGGCCGACCGTACGCCACCGGGCCAGGGGAACGCCGCCTGCGTGTGCGCGCCGCGCTGGGCGGGTGGGGGTGGGCTCAGGATGCGGGTGGTGGATTCCCTCGTTCGGCAGCGCGGCGGTATTCGGCATTGAGGCGCTGGGCCTCTTCGAGCTGGTCCTCGAGGATGACGATCCGGCAGGCGGCCTCGATGGGCGTGCCCTGGTCGACGATTTCCCGGGCCCGGGCGGCGATCCGCAGCTGGTAGCGGGAGTAGCGGCGGTGGCCGCCGGCGGAGCGGAGCGGGGTGATGAGGCGGGCTTCGCCCAGGGCGCGGAGGAAGGCCTGGGTGGTGCCGAGTATTTCTGCGGCCCGGCCCATGGTGTAGGCGGGGTAGTCGTCGTCATCAAGACGGCCGAACGAGTCGTCTGCTGTCATTGAACCTCTCTCATGGACACGCATGGAGGGGCCCTGGTGCCGTACGGCACCAGGGCCCCGAAGGAACTGCTACACCATCTGCCGACCCTGATACTGCGCCGGCCTTCTGTGTCCGCGGGTCCGACCGGAATGCTGTCGGGGCCGCGGGGATCGCGGTTGCTTGACCGGAGACCACCTCACTATCGATGTCCTGCGGTACCCGGGCTCAGACTTCCGCCCGGGCGATCCTGATGGCGCTCGGCTCCTCCGTTCTTCCCTCGGTGATCAACTGCTTACCAAGCGGGATTGCGTACTGCTGATACTGCGAACCGCTTGTACTGCTGGTGGTGCGTCCTGCTCGTGGCCTCAACCAGCGCCACGTTCCGGCAGCCAGCCCCGTCGCCCATCCTGCATCTGCTCTGGCTTAGAACCCCACTGCCGAACCTCCCGGTGCGCGCGCCCACAGCCGACGCCTTCACCGAGGTACTACTCACTGACTTCACTGCTGGGTACTGCCAACTGCACTTACTGCGGGTACTGCTTGCGGCGGCCCCTGATCACTGCGGGCCACCCGGTCCGGTCGTCAGCCCCGTCACCGTCCTGCAACCACTCTGGCTTCGGAACTCCACCACCGCACCGTCCAACCAACTGCAACTGCGGGTCCTGCTGCCCGGCAGTTCGTCTCTGCCGGGCCTTGCTGTCTCTCTGCGTTACGAGAGAAACCATACCCACGCCACCGTCCAATGTCTACTCCGGCCAACATAGATTTTCCTGTGTTCGAAGAGGAGCTAATCGCCCTCGAACGCGGTGCCCCCAGGGCCGCCGAAACGTCGCACAGGAGAAGACGTCGCATAGGAGAAGACGTCGGACAGGAGAAGGCGAGGGGTGGGGCGGGTGGGCCCTTCCTGCGGTGGGGCGCCTTCACGGCGCATTCGTGATCACCAGGGGACGACGCCGTCGTCCTCGAAGAACGAACCGCTCGGGCCGCCGTCGGGCAAGGTGGCGAGCCGGATCGCTGTGGCCGCGCCCTGTTCAGGGGTGCGGGGCCCTTGGAAGCCTGTGAAGTCGGTCGCGACCAGGCCCGGGCAGGCGGCGTTGATCAGGATGTTCGTGCCGGCGAAGTGCCGGGCGTACTGCACGGTGAGGGCGTTGAGGAACGACTTCGACGGCGCGTAGGCCGCCATGATCGGGCCTATCTCGGTGTCGGGGTCCGCCTGCCGGGTCAGGGAGCCGACGCTGCTGGAGACGTTGACGATGCGTGGCGAGGCCGAGCGCCGCAGCAGCGGCAGCATCGCGTTGGTCACCCGGACGACCCCCATGACGTTGGTGTCCACGACCGTGCGGAGCACCTCCAGGTTGAGCGCGGTCGGGTCCTGCACCCACCCCGGGTCCATCTCGCCCGAGATGCCGGCGTTGTTGACCAGGGCGTCCAGGCGCCCGGCCAGTCGTTCGATCAGTTCCGCGGCATCAGTGACGCTCTGGTCGTCGGTCACGTCCAGGGATACCCCGAACGCGTCCACGCCCGCGGCGCACAGCTTCCCGACGGCGGTTTCGCGTCGGGCGGCGTCGCGGGCTCCCACGCCCACGCGGTACCCGAGGCGGCCCAGCCCGGCCGCGATCTCGTACCCGATGCCCTTGTTCGCGCCGGTCACCAGCGCGATCATCGTTTCGCTCATGCTGATGATGTTGGCTCGCGGGCGAGTGGCGCGGCCAACACCGATACGGTGTCCTGTCATACCTGCCAGGTATCACCGCGTATGCTGCGGCCGTGGACACCCTGGAGACCCGCGAGTTGAGGTACTTCGTGGCCGTCGCCGAGGAACTGCACTTCGGGCGCGCCGCCGAGCGCCTCGGCATGGCCCAGCCGCCGCTGTCGCGGGCGATCCAGCAGCTCGAACGGCGCCTCGGGGTCTGCCTGCTGCAGCGCAACCGCCGTGGCGTCCGCCTGACCGGTGCCGGAGAGGTGCTGTTGCACGAGGGCCGGGCGGCCCTCGGCGCGACCGCTGCCGCCGCCCGCCGCACCCGGCGCGCCGGCGGTGCCGACAGTCCTGGCGGCCCCCGCGGTCGGCTGGTCCTCGCGGTGAAGGCCGCCGCGTCCCACGAACTGCTGAGGAAACTTCTCGACGCCTACGCGGACGAGCCCGACAGTGCCGAGATCGAGGTGCTGCCGTGCGGCATTTGCGAGCAGGAAGAGCTGCTGCGCGACGGACGCGCTGATGTCGCGCTCATGCACACGCCGTGGAACTCCCTCGCCGGGTTCGACAGCGAGGCACTGGCGACCGAGGGGCAGGTTGCCGTCCTGCCTGCCGGACACCCCCTCGCCGCCCGCGAGACCTTGTCCCTGGCCGATGTCAGGGACGTCCCCGATCTGCCGCTCGCCCGCTGGCCCACCCACGGCACCTACGCCCCCGGCCCGGGCCCCGAGATCCACAACCAGACGCAACTGGCCCAGTTGATCGCCCTCGGACGCACCGTGGCGGTCGTCCCCGACTCCGCCCGCTCCTGGCTGTGGGCCGAGCACACGGCCGTCCCCTTGACCGACGCGCCTCCCGTCGTGACCCACATCGCCTGGCCCGCCCACAGCCGCTCCCTCGCCCTGGCCGGCCTGATCCGCACGGCCGCCCGGCTATGACCAGCTCCTGCCCCCATCGGCCAGCACCCGCGACGGCTCAGATGCCACCAGGGCCGACGAGACTGACTCTTCCTGACGCAGGGCGTGTCGTAATGCGCGATGCGCCGGCAGGCGCGTGTGACCGGCGAAGGTGCCCGTCACCTGGCGAATGCGCCCGCCACGTCCGCCCGCAGCCGACCCGTGAACCGTGGGACGTCGCTCATGCCCACATCGATCGACGCGTAGCCGTTGTAGGTGCTCGCCGACTGCCGGGAGGCGTCCGGGCGGGCTCGGTACGGTGCGGCCGACCGCACAGCCCGCCCGTCTGATGGTGGCGGCCCGAGGGTGGGGAGCTGGGCTCGGTGAACCGCTGCTGCGCAGGAGCGCGCGCCGATCCACGTATGGGGGCGTCAGCAGCTCCTGCCCGTACAGTTGCAACACGTCAAACGCGACGTCAAACGCGACGAAGTACGCCGGCCGTGCCGCAGTGCCGCAGTGCTGCAGCGCTGCAGCGCCGCAGCGCCGCCGGCGTCGCCGCGGGCGCAGGCGGCTGCCCGGCGCTGCAACCCCTCGAACGACAGCCGGCCCGCCAGGGAGTGCTCGGCGGCGGACCAGCTCCGGCCACCGGTCCTGGCCCAGCGCCCCGCCGGTCCGCACCAGCACCCGGCCCCCCGGCTGCCGGGGTGAACAGCAGCGCCCGGTGCCCGACGTTTTCCAGACTTCGTTCTGGGTCATGAGACATCCCGCTGCCCACGCGAGTCTGCTGCAGTGGGACCGCAACCGGGCGTGTCGACCGTACGTCTCAGAGGCATGACTTCCACCTCACCCGACGCCGACCTCGACGCACTGCCCTGGGCGTACTGTCGCCACGGCGCTGCAGCAGACGACGTCGGGTGCCGAGGCCTCGTCGTCCAGCCCTACGCCGCCTGCCTGGCCCATCTGGGCGACGCCGACCGCTCCGCCTACCTCGCCGGCCTGCACCCCGGCGCGGACCTCGATCACCGAGGCACCCCGATATCGGAGGAGCTGCTGAGCGAACTGCTCGGCGCCGTCACGGATCCGCATTCAGCCAGGGCCCGCCTCGGCCATGCCCGATTCGGACTGGCCGAATTCAGCGGGAATGCCGACTTCGGCGGGGTGGAGATTGACGGAGACGCCGACTTCACGGAGGCAGAAATCGGCGGCGACGCCGATTTCACCAGGGCGGTGATCGCAGGCAACGCCTTGTTCGTCGGGTCGAGCATTCGCGGCGATGCCCAGTTCTCCAGCGTGGAGATCCGCGGCAACGCCCAGTTCGACGGGGCGAGGATTGACGGCCATGCCCAGTTCGCCAGGGCCACTATCGGCGGGTACGCCTGGTTCGTCAGGGCGGAGGTAGGCAGGGACGCCCAGTTCCCCAGGGCTCAGATAGGCAGCGACACCTGGTTCGCGAGTGCGTCGGTCGGCGGCCACATCCAGTTCGGTGGGGCGACCTTACGCGGTGACACCGCTTTCCGTGGAGCGACGGTCGTCGGCGACGTCCAGTTCGTCGGCGCGGTCTTCGAAGGCGATGCCACGTTCCGCGGAGCGACGGTCGGCGGCCACGCCGGCTTCGGCGGGGTGACTTTCCGTGGCGACGCACGGTTCGGCGGGGTGAAGATCGGCGGCGACGCCACCTTCCGCAGGGTGGTGTTCCATCACGTCGCCACTGTCGGGCCACTGGTATGCGCAGGATCGCTGGATCTGACGGAGGCGGTGTTCGGGACGGCCGTGACCATTGAGGCGGCCGCGGCCACTCTGGTCTGCCGCCGAACCCGGTGGGCTTCCACGGCCGTGCTGCGGCTGCGACACGCCACCTTGGACCTGAGCGACGCGGTGCTGGAACACCCGGTGAGCATCACCGCCCAGGCGAAACGCTTCACCCAGGATGAGCAGGAAATCCCCGAGCTCGGCCTGACGGACCCCCGCGTGCGGGCCGCATCGTTGCGCGGCGTGGATGCGGCTCACCTCGTGCTGACCGACGTGGACCTCACCGACTGCTTGTTCGCCGGAACCGTCCACCTCGACCAGCTGCGGCTGGACGGCCTGTACGTGTTCGCCACCACCCCCACCGGTCTGCGCCGGCGCGGACTGGTGCCGGTGCGCTGGACTCCTCGGCGAACGCTGGCCGAGGAGCACCACTGGCGTGCCACCCGCCCCGCGAGGGCGGGGGGCTGGACATCCGCGCCGGACGGAGAAGTGCCACTGCAGCCTGCGGCACTGGCGCCGGTGTACCGACAACTACGCAAGGCCTTCGAGGACGCGAAGCACGAACCCGGCGCCGCCGACTTCTACTACGGCGAGATGGAGATGCGCCGCCACGCACATGACATCCCGCGCAGCGAGCGAGCCCTGCTCACCACCTACTGGGCGCTGTCCGGCTACGGTCTGCGCGCCTCCCGAGCCTTGGGCTGGTTGCTGGGCGGCATCGCTGCGACCGTGCTGGCGATGGTGCTGTGGGGGCTTCCGCAGGACGACTCGAAGCCCCAGAGCACCGGCACGCTGACCGGTCACAGCCTCACGTGGACCACTGACAACCCCGAGCCGGTCAACCCCGACGGCCCCTACCGCAAGCGCCTGACGACCAAGAGGTTCGAGAAGTCCTTGCGGGTTGTCATCAACTCGGTGGTCTTCCGCTCTTCCGGCCAGGACCTGACCACCGCCGGCACGTACACCGAAATGGCATCCCGGCTCGTTGAACCTGCCCTCCTCGGTCTGGCAGTCCTTGCCGTGCGCGGCCGGGTGAAACGCTAGAAGCGCGGTCGTGGCGAACGGGTCCCCCTCCGCCCCGGCAGCCACAACGACTGCCGGGCGTTCACGGAGACCGGCGCGGACCGAGCCTGCCGCGGAACACGCACCCCCGCCGTCGCGTAGCCCCTCCACAATCAGGGTCACGTTCGACCGCAGGCCACCTCCCACAGCCATCCCCTGAGCCGGCGGTTCGGGGGCGCCGGCGGCCCACGTGCCGTGGTGCGTCAGAGGGCGGGACGCGGAGCGAGGCCGTCCAGCAGCACCGTGAGGTAGGCGTCGACGAGGTCGGGCGAGGACGGTTCGACGCGGGCGACGGCCAGGGCTGTGGCGCCGATGAGGGCGGTGGTGACGGCGGGGTCGAGGTCGGCGCGGACCAGCCCGTCCTGGCGTGCGCCGTCGAGCATTTCCTCGACGGCGCCCACCAGGCCGGCGCGCAGTGCGGTGGTGGCGGGCAGGTCCAGGCCGGTGAGCTGGTCGTGGATGGCGTGGTGTGCGGTCTGGAACGCGATCAGTTCGCGCAGGAAAGTGCGCAGGGCCTGATACGGCGTGGTCTCGGCGAGCAGATCTCGCGCGCGCTGGACAACGGGCCCGAGCAGGCGGGCGACCGCGGCGTCCAACAAGGCGTCCTTGCCGCCGAAGGCGCGCACGACGGTGGCGGCACCCAGCCCCGCGCGCTTCGCGATGGTCTCGACGGTGAGGGACACGCCCGGTTCGGCAAGCAGCGCAGTGGCGGCGTCCAGGACGAGGTCCCGGTTGCGTACGGCGTCGGCGCGGCGTTTCGGGGCGGTGGCGGTGGCGGTCGTGAGGTCCGGCTGTTCCGAAGGCGTTGACAACTGAAATGACCCTTCCACATACTCATATGGAACGCATGTTTCACTTAAGTCTAGCGGGGGCGGCTTCATGAACGAGCGGATCCTGATCTCTGGAGCCGGCATCGCCGGACTCACTTTGGCCCATTGGCTGGCCCGGCACGGCATGCGGCCCACCATCGTCGAGCGCGCCTCTGCACTGCGTACCGGCGGCAACGGGGTGGACGTACGCGACGACGCCGTCACCGTGGCCGAGCGGATGGGCCTCATGGACCGCATCCGCGAACTGGCCGCCGACGTGAACGGCATCAAGTTCGTCGATGCCGCCGACCGCGCCGTCGCCCGGATCGACACCCGCGACAACGCCTCGGTCGAGGTCATGCGGGGCGACCTGGTCGCCCTGCTGTACGAGGCCACCGAAGATGTGGAAATCCTCTTCGGTGACTCGATCCGGGCCCTGAAGCAGGACGACCACGGCGTGACGGTCACCTTCGAACACGCTCCCGCCCGCCACTTCGACCTCGTGATCGGCGCCGATGGGATGCACTCCCCCCTGCGCCGGCTCGCCTTCGGCCCCGAGGACCGGTACCTGCGGCACAAGGACCACTACTTCGCCTTCGCCAATGCCGACGCAGGGCTGGGCGAGGACCGCTGGGTGACGATGTTCAACACTCCGGGAAAGATGATCGGGATCTACCGGTCGGGCAACCACGCCCAGGCCAAGGCGTACTTCATCTTCCGCTCCGAGCGGCTGAACTACGACCACCGCGACGTGGCCCAGCACAAGAGGCTGGTCACCGAAGCATTCGCCGACCAGCCCTGGCAGCCCGCCCGGGGCCTGCTGGATGCGGCCCTGGCGGATCCCGACTTCTATTTCGACGCCCTTGGCCAAGTGCAGATGGACTCCTGGTCCAGCGGCCGGATCGCTCTGGTCGGTGACGCGGCCTGGTGCGCTTCCCCAGCCTCGGGCTCAGGTGCCGAACTGGCCCTGGTCGGGGCGTACCGGCTG
Source organism: Streptomyces sp. NPDC086989 (assembly GCF_044745505.1). Lineage (NCBI taxonomy): Bacteria > Bacillati > Actinomycetota > Actinomycetes > Kitasatosporales > Streptomycetaceae > Streptomyces > Streptomyces sp. NPDC086989. Next base: position 26,561 of record NZ_JBIVAL010000018.1, on the reverse strand, counting down.
GCGGGGGAGCTGGCCGCGGCGGGCGGGAACCACCGGCTCGCCTTCGCGCGCTATGACACCGTCCACCGGCCTCTGGTCGACCGCAAACAGCAGATCAGCCCGAACGTGCGCCTCATGGTGCCAAAGACCGAGGGCGGCCGGTGCCTGCGCGACGTGCTGGTCCGGCTGCCCCTCATGAAGGCCGCCGGAGCGCTCGAGCGCCGCCTGCAGGCCCGTGCTGCCGAACCCCTGCCGATCTACCACCGCGCCGCCTGAGACGCGACGCGCCGGCCTCTCGGCACGGCCGCTGCCGCCGCGAGCGAATGCCTCGCGTGCGCGACCTCGTCCACGACCTCGTCCGCGGCCGCGACCGCGCCGACGGCACGGCAGAGGTCCTCCGTACTGTGCGGTTACTGCGTGCACCGCTGCAGGTGGGCACGACACGGCCCCGACGCACTCGGGTCGGCCGGCTCGGCGGAATTCCGACGGGGCGGCCCGCGCCACGGCTGCCGGCCGAAACGGGCGGCAGGGGCGCTTTCCGAGACGGTCACCGACGGCCCACGGCCCACGGCCCGCCACCTGCACAACCGCGACTCACCCACCCACACCGGGACTGGCCGTCCGGTCGGCGAGCCAGAGGGACGGAACGCAGAGCGGGAGCGTCCTGGACGCATCGATCACGAACAGCCGACGCCCAGCCAGGGCCGATTCGAAGGGGAACGGGCTCTCTGGGCCAGGCTGCGCCCCGCAAGCGCCGCGGGACGAGGCTTTTGGACGGCACGCCAGGTTCGGGCGTCCCCAGGTAAGACCTGGCCACATGTTAAGGATATGAGCGGAAAGTTCCACTAACCGGGAGGTATGTGACGATGCGTACGACTCTTCATCGTGTGGCGACCGTGCTGGGTAGCGCGGCGATGCTGGCCGCCGTCGGCGCCGGCGCGGCCACCGCCGACGGCGTGGGCAACGCGGGCATCGGCAACCAAGGCGTCGGAAACGCCGGCGTCTACAACAACGGCGTTGGAAACGCCGGCATCGCCAACTGGGGGGTGGGCAACGCGGGCATCGCGAACACGGGCATCGGCAGCCACGGCATCGGCAACTCCGGCGTCGGCACCGCCGGCATCGGCAACTGAGCCGGCACCGGACCCTGCATGACCCAGTGACACGACGCGCCCGGATGGCAGCCGGGCGCGTCCACCTGCCGCCAGTGGCTGCGGGTGCCGGCCCGGCCGCAGGAGAGGAAGGATCTGCTCTGCTGCGTCTCGGTAAGACGATCCGGCATCTTCAGGTTCGTACCTGAAGCCGGAGAACGTCCGCCGCTGCTTCAAACCCTCCCCCCGAGGCGACCGCGGATCCGACGAGAGCCTGCCCGCCCCTGGCGACAGCAGACGATGAAGGACACGTCGGTGCCGGCCGGGGATGCCCGCCGTCAGTTCGCCCCGGGACCGAACCGGCGCTTGTACGCCGACGGTGTGATGCCGGTCTCGCGGCGCATGAGCAGGCGCAGATTGGCAGCGGTGCCAAGCCCGCTGCGTCGCGCGACCACCTCGAAGCGGGACTCACCCCGCTCGATCAACCGGCACGCCAGAGCAAGCCGTTCCCCCGTCAGCCACGCCAGCGGCGTCGTGCCCAGTTGCGCCTGGAAGCGCCGATGCAACGTCGCCGGACTGACCGCCGCACGCGCCGCAAGGCCCGACACGGTGAGCGGTGAGTCCAAGCGCTCCTGGGCCCAGGCCAGAACGGGTGCCAAGGTCTCGTCCGGCAGGTCGGGCATGGGCCGCTCCACGAACTGTCGCTGCCCACCGTCCCGGTGCGCCGCGAAGACCAGTCGCCGGCTCACCGAGTTGGCGACCTCCGCGCCGTAGTCGCGACGGACGACATGCAGCCCAAGATCGAGCGCAGCTGCACTGCCTGCCGCGGTGAGGATGTCACCGTCATCGACGAACAGCACGTCCGCTTCGAGGTGGACGGAGGGGAAGCGGGCTCGGAACGAATCCGCCCACTGCCAGTGCGCGGTGGCCCGGCGCCCGTCGAGGACTCCGGCCTCGGCCAGGGTGAAGGCGCCGCTGCAGAAGCCGACCAGGCGCGCACCGCGGGCGTGTGCCCGGCGGACGGCGTCGAGGACGGCGGGGCGGCGGGGCACGTCGGTGTCCGGGCGGTTGGGGACGATCAAAGTGTCCGCGGTGTCGGCCGCTTCGAGGCCGGCGACTCCCGTGAGCGTGAAGAATCCGTCTCGCATCAGGGTGCGGGGCTCGGGGGAGCAGAGCTGGAAGTCGTAGAGATCACGGCCGATCTCCGGTCTGCGCAGACCGAAGACCTCGGTCGCGCAGCCGAGCTCGAAGGGGTTCGAGTTCTCGTCCACGATCACGACGACCCGGTGGGCGCCCGCCGCCTGAGCTGCGTGCGAGGATTCTTTCGCCATATGCAATTCCTAGCACTCACGGCAGCCATGTGAAACGGCGCAGGATGAGCCCATGAGCAGCGAACCCATCTCCCTCAGCACGGCCCTGGCCTCCTTCGATGCCCTGTGGAGCCCCCGCATCGTCACGCGCGTGAACGACTACGACGTCCGCATCGCCAAGGTCGCGGGCGAACACGTCTGGCACGCCCACGACGACACCGACGAGTTCTTCCTGGTACTCGACGGCGAGCTGCACATCTCCCTGCGCGAGCCCGAGGGGGAGCGCACGGTCAAGCTCCCGCAGGGGGCGGTCTTCACCGTCCCCCGGGGCACGGAGCACAGGCCGTACGCTCCGTCCGGTGCCGCGATCCTCATGTTCGAGCCCACCGGGACGCCGACGGTGGGCGATCGCCACGACGAGATCCCCGAGCACGTCGACGCAACGACCGGACACGCCCTCAGCACCTGACCCGACAGGCTCCGGCGGCGCTGCTGCCCGTGGCGTCAGCCCACCGCCGGACCGGTCACGTTCACCGACTGCCCGGCGAGGACGGTGCGGTACTCGCACGAGCGCGTTGCGGAGCAGGTCAAGCGCTTCTCTGCGTCCCGCAGTTCTTCGGCGACCTTCAGCGGTTCCAGGGCGCGGCCCAGGCGCTTCATCTCGTGCACCTGCGTGTGTGAGCGGGTGCTTTGTACTACTTGGCGAACCGGCCAGCTCCTCCACAGCCGGGTGACCGCGCCGAGCCCGCCGAGCTGCACCGGCATGGCCTGCACCATGCCCAGCACTCCTGAGGAGGCGTCGCCGTCCGGCCGCTGGGCGACCTCAACGGCCAGGACGCCACCAGTGGCTCTCGTCAAGATTCAGGCTGACCAGCCAGTATTCGTACTCCTCTGCGGTGATACCGCAGATGTGGTGGCCGGACTGGGAGCGTGCGATGAACTCGATCCGCCCCTGGTCATCGACGAGGCGAGAAACGTCGGCGGCGTCGGTGGGGCGTACACGAACCCAGCCGACCTCGGAGGCTCCGGTCACGACTGCCGTGAGGAGGAACGCACCGTCCTCGCCGATGACGTCCGTCTGACGGGCGTGTTGCAGCCACAGCTGATGGATTCCCTCGAGGTTCCCCTGCAGGGGAAGGGACGCGACGGGCCCCACGCCGAATCCGGCCATGGCGCGCCAGGCCGTGTCGACCGACGGGCCGGGTTCGTTGCCCTGGACCGTGTCCACCTCGAAACCGCTGTCCCGGATGAGCGCGATGAGATCGTCCCTGCTCGTTCGCATGTCAGCTTTCCTCGTAGAAGAAGTGGTGGTCTCCGCCGGGCTCATCGATGGCCCGGTAGCGTTTCCCTCGATGATCGGCAACGGCTCCACGTGATCCCCACGGTGGTTCGACGTCGAGCACACGTTCCGCCTGGTCAAGCAGACCCTCGGCTGGACCCGGCCCAAGGGTCCGCCGAGGGTTCAGGGCCTGACACGCGCGGACGGGTACGTCGGCCCGTGCACCGAAACCCACCCCGCCCGGCCCCGGCCGCCCGCGCGGCTCGAAGAACCAGCAACCCGCCCCTCGCTACGACGTCGGTCGCGTCCTCGCCATCGGCGAGCCCTACACTCGGCCCTCACACCACACGGCCGGCACCAAGCTCCCGGCGCACTGGATGGACGTCAAGCCTAGACTCTGACGATGATCGAGATCCTCGACAACCTGGACGTGCTGTCCCGACTGCACCTCGACCTCACGACCGTGGAGATGTGCGGTACGGCGCTGGGAGCACCAGCCACCAGCATTCCACGCCGGATCATCGTCCAGGCCCAGTCCTCCGTAGTCGCCCGGTACCGCGGCGGGACCAGCCTCGACAGCGAGTACTACGACGCCAACGGCCGGCGGCTGACCCTCGACGAGGTCATCGACCATGCTGCCCAGTCAGACGGGTTCTTGTACTGCGCCGACAAGCTCACCTACAAGATTCGTGCCGGAGCCGTCGTCGGCTTCGCGATCTACGGACCTCATCTCTCCCATTTCGCTCACCTGACCTCATACGAGGATCTCCTGACCGTGTTCGGTACACCCGACAGGGCGCAGGAAGACGAGGCATACGGCGAGCTCATGGGCTACGACAACTACTACTGGGGCGCACAAAAGCATGTGCGGTGGGACGCCTGGGACGACCGAATAAGCCTGATCAACCTGGGCGCTTTCGAGGGCAACGTGGCGGCCGCCCCGGGGCGGTGAGCGAGGAGGCTGTCGGCGGGGACGGGCGTCATCCTTCGCGGCTGGGGAGCATGGCCAGGGCCTGGGAGCGCTGTGCGACGAGGTCGTCGTAGGTGCCGTCGCGTTCGGCCCAGCGGTGCATGAGGACGCCCTTCACGAGGATTTCGTCAGGGGTGGGGTTCTGCGAGAGCAGGTGCATGACCTCGGTGGCGAAGTCATCGAGCGGCAACGCGTGCGGGTTCACCTCTTCCTGACCTGCTGTGGCGACAGCCGGGGGGACGAGCTCGACGACGCCGACACCGGTGCCGTCGAGCTGCGCGCGCAGTGCCTCGGAGTAGGCGTGCACCGCGGCCTTCGAGGCGGCGTAGCTGGGCATGGGCGGGAACGGCAGGAAGGCGATTCCGGAGGTGACGGTGATGAAGGTGCCGGCGCCGCGCTGGACAAGGTGAGGGGTGAAGGCGTCGATGACCCGGATGGTGCCGAGCAGGTTGGTGTCGATCGTCGTCTTGGCGGCCTCGAAGTGCGCGGGGTCGCGCAGGTCTTCCAGGAGCATGACCCCCGACATGGTCACCACGGTGTCCAGCTCGGGGTACCGGGCGAGCACGGCATCGCGAAATGACGCTACGGAGGCACTGTCCGTGACGTCGACACCGAAGGTGCCGAAACCTTCCCCGTCGAGTTCCGAGAGTGCCTGTGGGCTGCGGCCGCCGACGGCTACGGTGCTGCCCGCTGCGGCGAACCGGCGGGCCAGCTCTCGCCCGATACCCGAGGTTGCGCCGACGATGAGAACGGTGCGGCCGGAGAGATCCATGAGATCTTCCCTTCAGTCCAGGGCGCCGGCGGCGTTCGGGCCCGCGGCGCAGACAGTGATGTTCTCCGTCTCTTTCAAAACGGTGTCACCGCAGTCTTGACGGCGTTCGCCGGGTGTGGCGGGGCCCCCGTCTTCCCTGGTCCTGCCAGGGCCCCCTCTGCGACACGCGCACCGCATTACGGTGTCGGTATGAAGGATGAGGAATCCGGCAACCGGCTCGGCAGCTACCTCCGTGCCCGGCGTGAGCTGGTCTCCCCGGCGCAGGCAGGCCTCCCGCCGGGCGGCAACCGCCGCGTGCCCGGCCTGCGCCGTGAGGAAGTCGCCTTGCTGGCCGGAATCAGTCCCGACTACTACCTGCGCCTGGAACGGGGCCGTGACAAGAACCCCTCAACCCAGGTGCTCGGATCACTCGCGCGCGTCCTGCGGCTCGACGACATCGAGCGGACGTATCTGCTCGGCCTCGCGGCGGCACGCCCCAGGGCCCCACGCCGCAAGCGGCCCGAGCACGTACCGGCGCGGGTGCACGAGCTGCTCGCCCACCTTCAGATCCCCGCGTTCCTCGAAGGGCGCGCGTTCGATGTCCTGGCCTCCAACCCCATGGCCCTCGCGCTCTCCCCCCGGCTGCGGCCCGGCCAGAACCGGCTGCGTTCTCTCCTCCTTGATCCCGAGGAACAAGCCTTCCACCAGGACTGGGCGAAAGCCACCGCCGATTTCATCGCCGCCCTTCGCACCACCATCGGGGACGACACCGACAACCCCCGGTTCGTCGAGCTCGTCGGAGAACTCGCACTGTCCAGTCAGCGGTTCCGTACCCTGTGGGGCCGCCACGACGTCCGCAGCCTCGACGGAGGCACGACCACGGTCCACCACCCCGTCGTCGGTGAACTACGCCTCCACAGGGACAAACTCCCCATCGACGACGTCATCCTCGTCGTCTACTACCCCGACAAGGACAGCGACAGCGACGAGAAACTGCGGCTCCTCGCCGCACTCTCACACACCGAGTCCGCCGGCACAGCGCACGACAGGCCGGCGCACAACCCGCACCCGAAGGCACCTTGACGAACACGTCCTCGCCGGTGTCCGGGTCGATGGCCATCAGTCGGACCGAGAGCGCGTCCACGTCGATCACCCGGACCTGCCAGCCGCGCTCGGCCAGGCCCTGCTCGAGGTTCGTGACGATCTCCGCCATGGGGACGGGGTTCTCGGTGGCGACGTCGAGGTCCTGGCTCAGACGCAATGATGCGACCCACTCGCCAGGGTTCTGCCCGCCCAGGATTACCCGCCCCTACGCCGCGCAGCGGCTCACGATCTCCAAGGGGTGGAGCGCGGACTGCCGGAACGGGTGCTCGGCCGGGGCCGAGAGATGAAGGCTCGGACCTCGAAGGAGCATCCCGGAAGACAAGCAATACGCGTGGAAGATTCAGCGGCCAGGCAAGAGAAAGATCCACGAACCGCACCCCCCGGTCGGAGATGATGCGTTACCGGAACGAGGCGCACTCCTGCTTTGATCACGGGGGCATGACGCCCATGACCTCGGAGGGGACGACCGTGTGCAGGAAAATATGGGCTGCTGTCGCGGCAGCAGTCATCGCGCTCGGAGCCGCAGGCTGCGGCGCGAGCGCTGGCGGCGTCGGGGAGGCCGCTGCGCCGGCAGCACCGCGGCCTGAGGGCACCGGGCCGCTCACGAAGGAGGTTGTGCGCGCCGACATCGGCGACTCGGCCGCAGCCGCGGGCGTTCGGGCGAGCGCCCTGGAATCGGCCGGGATGTTAGTGGGGGACCGGATGATTCCCTCATGCTGAAGAGCCTTTACACACATGTGGTCTGGGGCACTGCCGTCTACACCGCCTTCGCCGTGTGGCTTGTCGGCCCGCAGTGGACGGGCAGGTCGCGCAGGCCACGCGGAAGGGTGTTCCGCTGGACGCGGAGGGACGGCCGGTGTAAGCGGTCCCAGACACGTGCCGCGGAGGTGCTTGCCGTCCTGGCCGCGCACACGCCGGCCGGTGCGGAGCTGCCGGACCAGGACCGGCTGCGCGTGAGGCTGGAGGACCGGAGGTTCTCCGTGCTCTCGATCCTGCTGGTGTGGGCCTTTCCGTACGTTGGCGTCATGACGGCCCTGTTCCTCGTCCTGAATGGGGACTTCTCCGCCAGGCACCCGTGGATGCTCGCGTTGGTGTGGGGCATGTTCGGCGGGATCATCGTGGTCACGGAGGTGGATCGCCGCATGCTGGCCCGGTCCGTCCCGCTGGAGCACACCACTCTCATGGCCGTGATCGCCGTCGAGGCGTGCCAGGCGCCGGAGCCCGAGCAGCGCGAGGTGCGTGGCCACTCCTACGGCTCCGTGGTGTGCGCTGCCGTCGACGACCTGTGCGCGGCACTCGGCCGCCAGGCCGAACTGGAGCCGAGGCGCACTGATCCCGTCCACCGGGCGCGGCTGCGCGCGCAGGCGCAGGAGGTCGCACGCAACCTCCACGCGGCCAAGGTCCGCCTCGTCGAGGGCGACCAGTCGGCTCTGGCGGATCTCCACGCCATCATCGGATCGGTCCTGGCCCGCACGGTCGCCGCGGCGCACCGACCGGAGAACAGCGGTCACCTCGTGGCCGCTGAGGTCCTGACGGCGGACCCCGACTGGCAGGGCCCTCCGTCGCGCAACGAGTCGACGCGCGCGAAGGTGCTCGGATACGCGCTCTTCATCGGCGGTCTCATCGCGATCGGCCAGCTTCTGTCCGCGCTGAACCTGCCCGAGGCGGTCACCCTGCCACTGCTCGGCGTCCTGGCCGGCGGAACCCACCGTGCCCTGAAGCACCGCCTCCCCGTCCCAGCCCTCCCCGAGTCCCTCAGCCCGACCGCCGCACCGGTTCACGTCTCTGCGCCTGCCCCGAACGGTCAAACCGCGGACCACCGGCTGGGCTAAGGGCCTCGCTCAGGATCCTCGCCCCACGCTCCGCCAGTGTCTCCCGTAGTCGTGCTTGGCACCTGCAGAGAGTTCAGAACCCGATCGGGATCCCGAGGGTGCCCGCGACGGCTTGAGCGAGGCCTGTCGCGAGTACGGGAGGCAGGTAGGTTTTCGCGCTCACCCAAACCCGCTGTCCGAGTTGACGAACGCGGCTCGGATCGGGCTCGGGGGCGGTGAGCTCGGCTTGCAGTGCCTCGACGTCAGCCTCGACAACGGCCCGCTCCTCGGCCGGCAGGTTCGAGGTCTGCGCAGCGGTCAGTACTTCGCGTGCGAAGTTCGCGAGCTGCCCGGGGTCGTAGCCGAAGGTGTTGTGCTGGACGTTGCCCTGGCCCATCTGGGGTGCACCCCCATTGACCGTGACGTTCCAAGTGTTCTGGGGACTGGGCTGCTGGTTGCTCAAGACTTCCTCGCAGTGATCAGTGGTTGTGGAGCTTGCCGTCGTGCTGGGTCAGCGGGCACGTGCTGGGGCTTGCCAATCGACGGTCGTACGCATGACTGCTCCGTCAATGCCCGAGAATGGCTGCGACACTGGTGGCTACGTCGAGGGCGGTAGCCGGCGCCAGGCTCTCCTGTACGCGCTCGAGCAGGCGGCGTATGCGGGCTGGCTGGGGATCCTCCCGCGCCGCCTCACGCTCCAGAGCCTCGACATCCTCGGAGATTTGCTCACGGACCGGCTCCGGAACGTCCATCGAGGGGATGAGGCCATTGAGCTCGCGCACAAGCTGGGAGACCTGGGCCGGGTCGTAGCCGAAGGTGTTGTGCTGGACGTTGCCCTGGCCCATCTGGGGCGCACCCCCATTGATCGTGACATGCCAGTTCTGCTGGATTCTGCTGGGCTGCTGACCGGCCAGGAAGCCCTGTACGTCTACCTTCTCAGTCCACCCGCACCTGCGGCCTCGCGGGGTGAGTGTGATCGCTATCGGTCCACCGTCGTCCCTCTCGACCGTGACCAGCTTCTCCTCCTCGAGGAACTCGATCGCCCTGGAGATCTCGTCGATCGTCAGTACCGTGTCCAAGACGCGGGCGTTCCCGGAGAGCAAGAACTGCTGCACCTCAAGTCTGTGCTTGGGGAACTCGTCGGTTGTGGCGGCTATCAGCCCGTTGAGCGCCATGTCGTACCGGATGACCGGACGGTCCCGGTCCCGCAGAAGCTGCTCCGCCTTGATGACGCCTTGGGAAGTGATTCGACACGTCATTCCCGATGGGACTTCCAGCATCTCGACCATGTGTGCGTCCCGGAGGTGACCGGTCAGGGTGATCAGACGGTCGTCGCCCAGCTCTCCCCACCCGGGCACCTGGTCGACCTCGATGTACTCCTGCGTGCTGCCGTTGGCCTGCTGATACATCGCAAGCAGCAGCAGAGCGGAGTCCCGTTCCGTATCCACCGCCCGATCGTAGGGCGCCGATGCGGCGGCGGTCCTGGGTATCGGGGAAGTGGAGTGGCCTGCACTGCACCCCCCGCTTCGAAGGCGGGCTGCGCGGGAAGCCGTTCTCTAGCGTGATGGCATGACGAGAACATCCCCGAGCGAAGCCGATCGGCAGCTCATCCAGGCCTGCCAGGAGCGGGGATTCCCGCTGAAGGCGTCACGGCTCGCCACATGGCGGAAATACGGCCTGGTGCCCGAACCGGCTTCCCTGTATCTCGGCGGTCGCCGCGGCTCGAGGCGGGTGTACCCGCCGGGGACCGAACAGCAGGTCCTGTGCCTGGCCGCCTGTGACGGGCTTCATCCGCGCATGTCCCCGTTTGATCTCCTCCTGCTGGCCTTCTTCACCGAGTTGCCGCTGCCCTTCCTCCCGACCACGTCCCTGAAGGCCGCGCTGGCAGAGGTGTACTTCGGCGCCCGAGCCGTGTGGCGGGAAGAGGAGCAGGCGGTGTACGACGGCGTCGGCGTCGACCCGCGGGACGGACTTCCGGCCGATTTCGACTGGGCCCAGACCGCGGCCGCGCTGGAGATCAGGCAGGACCCGGAGCATGTACGGCAGATGCGAGCGAACCTGAAGCGGCGCCCTGACCTCGCGCGGGCCACCCGGGAGGAACTCGACGGCCGCGTGGACGGGGTGCTCACCACCCTGAATCGTGACTACCTTCCTGAGGAAGACGCGGTGGCCATGGCAGATCTGAAGGCTGCCATGGCCTTCGGTGGACCGCCCGCGCAATCGCGGGCCGCGTGGATGCATGCGGCGATCTGCCGCGCCGAACAGCTTTCAGTCCGGCAGGAGACGAATGGCGGGGAGCGGTTCGAGGAGCTCATGGCACTCGAGGCCTCCGAGCTGTTGTACTTCCGGGAGCTCGTACTCGAAGACCTCAGTGCCATGTACACGGCTGCGTCGGAGGGCCGGCTGAGGCGGTACGAGATCCGCTCCCCGGAGCAGGCGCGCACGGCAGGAGCCATGCTGGTGGAGTGGAACAGCGTCCGGCGGACGGTCGAGCCGGGATCCCGGCCCGCCCAGCGCGTGCGCGACGCCCTGTACGACCTCTGGTCCATCTGCTCGCACCTGGGAGGAGCGGGCGAGGGCCGGGCGGCCTTCGCCGCCAGGACGGGAACGCTCATGCCTTCGGGCCGCTCCATTGGGTCGCGCAAGTGTTAACCCCCTTGCATGCTTGCTCCTTGAAGTCCGGTACGGACCAGGGCTCCTCTGGGGCTTGCTGAGTCGTTTTCTTGGTCAAACGGGGCTGGATGCTGCTCTGCTGGGCTGTCAGTGCAGTCAAGTTGTTCTGTGAGTACTGCGGGTGCTCATAAGACACAACGGCCGCAGACCCGATACGTTCCCCACAACGGGACGCCTGCCAGGCGTAGTTCGAAGGGAGCAGCATGGGAAGCATTCACCCACCGCAGTACGAGGACGATCCTCTGATTTCGCGGGCTCGGATCGCGGAACTGGCCGACGTCACGCGGCCGACCGTGACCATCTGGGAGCAGCGGGCCTCGGACTTCCCCGCCCCCCGGAGAGCCGCAGGGGCGGACCACTTCCTTCAGTCGGATGTCGTGCGCTGGCTCGACCGCCGCCGCGTCCCACGCCACCTGCGGCGGCCGGACGAGAGCGAAGGAGTCACGTACGGCCATCGGGTACGGCACTCGCTGGCCATGGGCCGGACGGAAGCGCACCAGCTCGTCCTGGATCCCGCGGACGTGCCCGAGCTGACGGACCGGCCGGCGCAGCGGGCGACCGTACCGGCCAGCCGGCAAGTGGTGCGAGAGCTCATGGGCCCTCTGGCCGATGAGGTGCGCGGTCCCGGATCGATGGTGAACTACCTGCACCTGCTCCTCGCCCTCCACTTTCTGCACACCACGTCCCCGGAGCGCTGGACCGAGACCCGGATCAGGGCGACGGCGCTCGCGGCCGCCGGGGGACCCCCCGGTGAGCTGCTGGAACACGTCGGCCACCAAGTGGACACCGAGGTGAAGCGGCTGGGAATGCTGCCTCACTTCACTGATTCCCTGGCCGATCTGATCCCCAGGAACGCGGGTGTCCTCACCGCGGTCATGGGCTTGGTGGGCAAGCTGGACGGGGACGCCTTCGAGCTGATCATCGATGCCTACGAGGCGCACGGACGGCTGCGCAGCCGTGAGTTCTTCACGCCGAAGGGCGTGGTGCGGCTGATGGCCGGCCTGGCGGCCGACTCCTGCGGTCGAGCTCCCCGGACCGCCTACGATCCGTATGTCCGCGGCGGAGAGTGCCTCGCGGAGGGGTTCGCGCTGTCGGAACGGCTTCGTCGGCGCAACCTCGACCGCGCACCGCTCAAGGTGTTCGGGCAGACCACCGTCACAGCGGCAGGGCTCCTCGCCACCCTCAACCTGGCGCTCCACGGCGTACACGCTTCGGTGCGCCTGGAGACGAAGGCTCCTTGGGCCAGTGGCCTGGACACCACCGGACGGGCGGACGTCGTCCTCACCAACCCGCCCTTCAACATGAAGAACTCTGCGGGGCAGGCGCGCCGTACCGGGACGTGGGCCTACGGTGCGCCCCCGCTGGACAACGACAACTTCGCCTACGTCCAGCACGTACTCGCGTCCCTCCGTGAAGGCGGGCGGGCCGCGATGGTGATGCCCACCAAGGCGGGCAACTCGGACAGCGCCGCGGAGACGGCCATCCGCAGGGCGATGGTGACCGCGGGGGTCGTGGAGTGCGTGATCGCGCTGCCCGGCAGGCTGTTCAGCGGTACCGCGGTCCCCGTGTCCGTGTGGCTGCTCCGTCATCCGAGCGAGCCGTGCGAGCACGTGCTCTTCCTGGACGCACGCCGGCTCGGGACGAGGAAGGGACCGCGGTCCGTCCTGGAGGACCACGAAGCCCGTGCACTTCTCGACATGTGCAGAGCCCACAACGCTCCGCCGGGCCGGTACGCCGGCGACGTGCCGAAGCTGCCGGCGAACGTACTGAGTGCGCTGGTGGACCGTCAGACACTGCTCGGCGGATCCTGCTCGCTCAATCCCGTGGACCACGTGGACCAAGTCGGTCCGGCACGGGGCCGTGGTGAGGACCAGGACGAGCCTGCCCGGTCCGGAGCGGCCGTGCCAGGGCAGGCCTGGGCCGAAGTCGCGTGGCTGAGGGACCGCAGCGCGGCCGCGGACGCACATGCGGACTCGCTGCGCAGCGAGATCACCCCCAGTGGGACGAGTGGAGCGGACTGGCGAATGGCTGCCCTCGCCGACCTGTGCGAGATCAAGGCCGGCCCCTCGTTCTCACAGCTGGGTACGAAGGACCGCGGTCCCGCCGGCGCGGTGCCGGTCGTGTTCCCGCGGCATCTCCGGGGTGGGCGCGTCACCGATACCGGGGAGGAGCGCATCTCCTGGGAACTGGCCATCCGGCTCGCGCACTTCAGGCTGCGGGACGGGGACATCCTGTGCGTACGGGCCGGCAAGACGGCTCCGCCAGCGATCGTGCGAACGGACCAGGTGGGCTGGCTGCCGAGCGCGAACCTGACCCGTCTACGGGTACGCGAGGACTCCGAGGTCGATCCCGATTACCTCCTCGCGTGGCTGAGCCGCCCGGAAGTACTCGCCTGGGTCGAGGACCGGTCGGCTGCCACTGCGGCGCCGTCGATCAGCACGGGGACCCTGGGCCGCCTGGAGGTACGTCTGCCTCCGCTTGCCGAGCAGCGCCGTGTCGCCGAGGTTCTGGCAGCCATGGACGCCCAGACCCGCGCACACGCCGAACTGGCGGCAGCCGTGACCAGGGCCCGGGGGCTGCTGGTCGAGCAGTTCATGAACCCGATGCCGGAGCCGACCCGACCCTGAACCCGTCTCCCCTTCGCCTCTTTCCCCGTTCGTCCCGCTTCGCCGACCCATTCGAGAGGGAACACTTCCGTGACCGCAACACCCGAAGACCCCACCTCCACGCCCGCAACCGGCGCCGCCACCGACTTTCACGCGGGAGGCGTGCAGCCCGTCTGGGCGCTCTGGCTGGTGATCATGGTCCTCTTCTCGCTGGTCGTCGCTTTGACCGCCGGCCTTGTGGAGAGCCTCGCGGGCGCCGGTCTCCTGGCGGTCCTCCGCTCCGGCGGAACCGGCTTCGCCACAGCGGTAGGCCTGTGCATGGCGGCCGTGCCTGCGGTCCGGGAGCTCAGGAAGCGGCGATAGCGGGTACCCGCAGCCGGAGGTGTGGGCCCGCCTCTGGCTCCGCTGCGCCGATCCGGGTCGGCACGCCGGCTTCCTGCGTACGCGGGGACTGTCGGTGACGGTTGCCGGTCAATCCGAGGGAGTCCTCAGTGCCCGGGCTCCGTGGTCAGCTGCAACTGGGCAGACTGACCAGCAGCTCGTTGCGGCCGATCAGTCGGCCCCTGCCACAAGAGCGACCTTGGGAAAGTCGGATTCCCTGGGAGGGATCAAAAATAGCCTGCACCCCGGCTAGAGTCCCAGGTCACAAGGCCTGCTCCCCGCGTACGCGGGGATGACCCCCTCCAGGACCAGCGGACCAAGGGGAAGTACGCCCGCTCCCCGCGCACGCGGGGATACCCCCTACGTCGGCTCATAGCGGCCCGGCCGCTGTGGAGATGTAGTCGCCGAGTAGGAGTGGTGTCTGAGTCCAGGTCCGTGCCGATGTCTGTGTCTGTGTCGGTGTTTGAGGCATGGGGTGGGCGTTCCGGTTGGGCCGGGAGCGGGCGGGGCGGCGGTACGCTCGCCGTTTACCTGGTGCAGGGAAGGGCGTGATGGGTGTGACCCGACCGCGCGTGGGCGTGGCCGTGCTGACGATGGGCGACCGGATGCCCGAGCTGCGGGCCCTACTGGATTCGGTGGCCAAGCAGGACGAGGCCGCCGTGCGGATCGTCGTGGTCGGAAATGGGTGCGCTCTCCCCGGGCTGCCGGACGGTGTGGTCGGGGTGGAGCTGGCCGAGAACCTCGGTGTCTCGGGCGGGCGCAACGTCGCCTGGCGGCGGCTGCGGGAGTTCGGGGACGTCGACGTGCTGGTGGATCTGGACGACGACGGGTTGCTCGTCGACGCCGGTGTCGTGCGGCGGATCGCCGATCTCTACGAGGCGGGAGCGGGGCGGCTGGGCATCGTCAGCTTCCGGATCGCCGACGAGACGGGCGAGACGCAGCGGCGGCACATCCCGCGACTGCGGGCGAAGGACCCGATGCGGCGCGGGCTGGTCACCACGTTCCTCGGCGGCGGCCACGCCCTGTCGATGCCGATGCTGGGGGAAACGGGTGGCTGGCCGGACGCGTTCTTCTTCACCCATGAGGAGACCGACCTCGCCTGGCGGGCACTCGACGCCGGGTGGGAAATTCTCTATGAGCCGGCACTCGTGCTCCAGCACCCCAAGACCTCGCCCGCCAGGCATGCGGTCTACTACCGGATGACCGCCCGCAACCGGGTCTGGCTCGCCAAGCGCCACCTGCCCGCACTCCTCGTCCCTGTCTACCTCGGCGTCTGGACCCTGCTGACTGTGGCCCGGACACGATCGGCCGCCGGGCTGCGTGCCTGGTTCGGAGGGTTCACCGAAGGGGTGCGGGTCGACGCCGGACCCCGCAAGCCGATGCGGTGGCGGACCGTCGTGCGGATGGCCGCGCTGGGCAGGCCGCCCGTCATTTAGGGCTGCGCGGTGGTGGGCTGCGCCCGCCAGCCAGGCCGGTGCGGCGTGCTGGGTGTTCCGGAGCCACTCCACGTAGCGGGCCACCCCGGCGGCGATTGCTACCCGAGGCTTCCAGCCCAGGACGTTCTCCGTTCGGCGGGTCGACGCATACCGTCCGAGCGGGTCCCCGGCCGGCAGTGGCGTCTCCAGCAGAGGCGTGCCGGGGTAGAGGGCGCGGACCAGCTCGGCGATGTAGCGGATGCTGGTGTCCACCCCGGTACCGATGTTGAGGGTCTCGGTGTGCGCCCGGGGGCTGGCCACGCGCGCAGCGTGCCTTCGGCGATGTCGTCGACGTGGGTGAGGTCGCGGACCTGGCGGCCGCCCAGCCGGAGAGGCGTTGCCCGACTAACGCCCGAGGGTGAGGCTGACGGCCCTGCCCGACCCGGAGGAGACCGCCGCCCCCGCTCCCGACGTCCCAAGGCACGGCTGGTGCGTGTTCGGGACGTTCGACGCAGATCCTGCATGAGTGCCCGGCTGGACGCGAAGTCAGGCTTCCGTTCGCATCGCCCGCAGCCGGGCCTCGGCGTAGACGACAACCCGCTCCGACTCCTCGGTCGTCCGCCCCTCCGCGTCAGTGACCGGGCAGGTCAGGACCATGGCGGCGAGGCCGTCGAGATCAATCATCGCGGCCACCTGCCCGCGCCGACAGGAGTCGTACAGGCTGAAGTCGTTGCACGTTTCGACCAGCGCGGTGAATGCCGGGAGCCGTTCCACCAGCTCGGTCCGGACTTCCTGCACGACGCGCTGCATGTCCTTGCTGCGCTCGTGCAGCGCGGGCGCGGCGACGAACTTCGTTTTCGTCTCCGCCTCGCGCCGGTCCAGTTCCCGTGCCTTCTGGTGCTGGCCGCAGTCGAGGGCTTGGAGCTGCGCCTTCAAGATGGCTTCCCGCGCGAGGTCGGCCGACGTCGTGCGGATCTTGGACAATGTCGCCTTCCCCGCCGCTCTTCCGCCACCACCGGCGGCGACGGGCCCGCGGCCGAACCACGCCTCCGTGGCAGCGGATTTCGCCGCGCCGTGCAGGGTTTTGATCGCCCGGCCGGTGGAGGCGGAGCCGAAGGCTTCCACCGCGCGCTTGGCACCTGCCGTGACAGCGCGACCCACGGTGGGCGGGCCGATGACGAGGAGTGCCCCGCCTGCCAGCGCGACACCGACGGCGGCGGCCAGCCCGGCAATTCTGCGCGGCCACCGAGGCTCGATGTCCACCTCGCTGCCGGCGGTGGGCCGCTCGATCGCAGCCTGCGCGATCGGATCGGCGTGCTGCAGACGCTGGAAAACGTCGCGGAAGGGGGCGAGGGCGTCGTCGTGGAGCGTCTGCCGTGCCTTCAGCAGGGCGGCTTCAACCTCGGCGTCCTGCTGATCGAGCTGCTTATCGCATTCGAGCAGACGCTTGTCTCTGAGCCGGTTCGTCCTGACGAGCCTGACGGTGTCGATTACGTCGACGGCCACGTTGCCCCCTTGCCACTCGATTCGGAGAGCCTAATGGCGGATCAGGCCGGCTCGCCGCGTTTTGACGTGCCCCGTCGCTGGACACGTGCGGGGGTGGTATGTGCTGCCGGCCAGCCGGGTGCGTTGTGCGCGGTGTTCTTGAGTCACTCCACGGAGTGGTACGTCCCCATACCGATGGCCACTTGTGGTGTCCGCTCAGGACGTTCTTCACGCGGCGGGTCGGGGGAAGGTCCGGCTGGGGCAGCGCCTGCGGCATGGCCCCGTGCCTCGGCGCGTCATGGGTGTGTCGCGAAGGAGACACTCTGACCGGCGCGGACCAAGAGCAGCCCGAGACGTCGATGCTCGGCTACGACACACGGTGTCGGCCAACCCATCAAGGCGCATACACGACGCCGCAATGTGATCACCAAGATCACCTGCGGCCCTTCCGGGCTTGTCCCGGCGCTACCTGGGTCAGGGGCGGCCGATCGTCGAGAGCACGGGGTCCGTTGGCTCGACAGCCATGTACGTTTCGGCCGTGGCGGCTTCGAGGAGGCCGGACTCGCGGGGGTCGTCCAGTGCGACCGGGAGGGGCTCGCCCGTGAAGGAGCCGCCGCTGGGAGCGTCCTCGGCTTCCCTGAAGCCTCGGATCACCTCCTCGCGTACGAAAGCCCGGTACTGCTCCTCCCGCTCGTAGTAGCTCTCGCGGGTGCGCCGCGCGTGCTGCTCGCGTGCGTCGTCGTGGTCCCGTGGCCAGGGGCCGCTCACGGCGTCCCCGGTGTCGGGGATGTCGGACTGCGCGCGGTGCAGGGCCGCGCAGGCGGAGTACATGCGGCGGGAGAGGCCGAGGTGGATGCCGGTGCCTGGTATCCGGCCCGCGACGAACCCCGAGGCGTCCGCGCGCGGCGTCATCGCCTCCTCGGTGTGCACGCCCTCTGCCCGCAGTCGGCGGCGCAGGTCGACACTGGGCTCGTCGTGTTCCAGCAGAGTCAGCGACCCGGTCCTGTGGCGTTCCCGGCTTCCCCGTTCGCGGCTCATCGGGACGAGGCGCAGGTTCTCCACCGCGCCGAAGGCAAGGGCCTGGTACGTCATCAACTGCTGCCTGGTGACAGCCATCAGTGCTTCGGGGTCCTCCGCGACGAACTCCTCCGCATCCCCTTCCGGGCCACCGCCAGTCGTAGCGGTGTCACCCGCGGGACCGGGGAAATGGGCGGTGTGCACGTCCAGGAACAGGTGCTCTTCCTCCCACTTGCCGTCCTTGCGCCCGGGAAGGGACGTACCGCACAGGACCTGACGGTGCTGCATGCCGAGCATGAGCGCGCTGCCGCCGTCCAGCTGGACCTTGCCGTTCTTCACTACGCCGGTACCGAGGGCGCGTGCTGCCTTGGCCTCGATGAGCCAGGGCATTCCCGACGTGCGGTGGTTGCCCCAGAGGTCGGGGAGCTTGGCGGCCGGGTCGGTGAAGCCGGGTAGTCCTCCGGGGCCCTGGGCCTCGAGGTGCCAGGTCCTGCCCAGGCCGGCCATGCCGGCGCACAGCCAGTGGGCCATGGTCATGCCCAGGTGGTAGCCGAAGGCGGCGTGGGCACTGCGCTCGCTGCCGTACTGATACAGGGCGTTGACGAACAGCCTGCGTCCCGCGGCGTGCCCGGGTGCCGCCACGTCCTTCAGCCGCAGGTACGCCTGGAGCGGCGCGACGCGCGAGACGAGTTCGTTGACGGCCAGCCAGGGAGTCCTGCGCAGCCACGGGGTGAGATCCCGGCCGACACCCTTGGCCGCCAGCAGGACCTGCCGCCAGGTCGTGGACGCCAGGTAGTTCCCGTACGGCGGTACGTCGGCCACCCCCGGCCACGGTGCGGTCGCGTCCTGCCAGAGTTTCGCGGCGGGTCGCCGCATCGCATCGAAGTCGCGGACCACGACGGGTATGTCGAGGGCGTCGGCGGGGCGGAAGGCGAAGTCGGCCGCGTTCTCCGGGGGCTGCATGATCACAGCTCCAGCCTGCCACGCCCCGTGCCCGTCAGACGTCGGAGGGGCAGAACTGCTTCAGGAGGAGCGGGGTGCCGAGGGCGAGGGTGACCAGGCGGCGGTGGGCGGCTTCGAGGGTGCGGCGGGCCGCGGGGAGGCGCGGGGCGGTTGCCGCGGGGGCGGCCGGGGGCGGTGGTGACCCAGAGCTGGTGGACGTCGCCGCGCTGGGGGGTTTTGCGATGGCCGGCGGTGAGGGCGTGGCGGCTGACGGTGTCGAGGGGGTACCCAGGCTCTGGC
Source organism: Streptomyces sp. NPDC086989 (assembly GCF_044745505.1). NCBI lineage: Bacteria > Bacillati > Actinomycetota > Actinomycetes > Kitasatosporales > Streptomycetaceae > Streptomyces > Streptomyces sp. NPDC086989. The sequence continues at coordinate 7,447 of NZ_JBIVAL010000018.1, read as the reverse complement.
GACGCGGGCGGGGGAGGGAGTGGGAGTGGTTGAGCTGGACGTCGGCGAGGGTCATGGGGGTGGAGAAGGTTCCGTGACTCCTCCGTGAGCACTTGCTCCCGACGCCTGCTTTTCCAGACCGTGCAGCTCGACGAAACCCATAATCAGATTCGCGGTGATAGTCGCAGAGGTGATCGCGGCGTAGTCATAGTTCATGGATGGCCCCTGCGTCTTGGAGCCTCCTGCGAGCATCTGACGGCACGGTGGTGCCCCCGCAGTCTGCCCAGCCCGGCGATCTTGTATGGCGCCTCATGCAGCAGAACGGACACCGTCTTCTTCTTGCCGCAGATAACTGGGTCGCTTCGCGCAGCGTCCCGGATACGTCGCCGTCAAGCAGGACGTCCTCGCGGCCGCCGAGGGCGTCACTGCCATCGCTCAGCGGGGCATGGTCGGAGGCGGGCCTTCCGGAAGCCGGTGTCGTGTCCCTACGTCAGTTGGCCGACGCGCTGGCATGTCTCTCGCAGGCTGATGGGGAACCGGATATGCGAAGGTTGACCTGAAGGTCGCGATCGGTGAAAGTGCTCCAGAGAGCGGCCTGGTGCACCTAAACTGGCTGCTCAGAAAGCCTGCTCCCCGCGCCCGCGGGGATGAACCCAAGTCGAAACTGCGCAGTCCGCAGGAATCGAGCTGCTCCCCGCGCCCGCGGGGATGAACCACAGTGCCCGCGAGGAGGCTGACTACTTCCTCCCTGCTCCCCGCGCCCGCGGGGATGAACCCCGGCAGGGCGGCAGCGACTCCAATGTCCAGCTCTGCTCCCCGCGCCCGCGGGGATGAACCCATCATCAGGCGTCGCTCCCGGTCTGCACCTGACTGCTCCCCGCGCCCGCGGGGATGAACCCCGGGTGAGACCACAGAACTTACCGTCGAGCAACTGCTCCCCGCGCCCGCGGGGATGAACCCCCTGGCAGGCCGAGGGCCTGCTGGACGCCGGCCTGCTCCCCGCGCCCGCGGGGATGAACCCACGAAGCGGAAGCGGAACCCGTCCCACCACAACTGCTCCCCGCGCCCGCGGGGATGAACCCGGAGAGGTGCGGCTGTGAGCGACGAGGAGGTGCTGCTCCGCGCGGCCGCGGGGATGAACCCGTTGACCCGCCTGGGTTCTCGCACACGATGACCCTGCTCCCCGCGCCCGCGGGGATGAACCCGTGGACTTCCACCAGATCAGCGTGGCAACGTCCTGCTCCCCGCGCCCGCGGGGATGAACCCGTCCGGGGCACGGTGGAGATCATCACCGACGACTGCTCCCCGCGCGCGGGGATGCGGTAGGACGTCAGATATCCCGTTGCCAGTCGGCATCGGGGGCGCCGACCATGTGCATCCAGGAAGAAGGGGGTGCCATGGGGCTGTGTCTGTTCCCCGGTGACGGCGATGTCGATGGACCGGATGCTTGCTTCTCGTATGGGGGCTTCGCTCAGTTCCGCCGGCGTCTGGCCCACGCGGAAGGCTTCGACCTCGGCGAGATGGTCGGCTTCGGAGGAGACCGGCCATGGGCAGAGGTCTCGACCGAGCTCGAACCGTTCCTCAATCATCCGGACGACCACAGCAAGGACCTGTCTCCCCAGGATTGCGCCGCCGTTCTTCCCAAGCTGGAGGCGATACTGGGGCAGTGGACATCGGGACCTCGCGATTCAGCCATGGAGAGACACGTCGAGGACATTCAGCGGCTCTCAGTCGTGCTGCGTGTCTGCATCCAGAAGAACGTTGATCTTTGCTTCGGATGACGGATCTCAAGCAGTGATGTCTCAGGCAGCCGCGTCCCGGTCTCGTTCGATGGCGGCGAGGCGATCGCAGAAAAGCCCGTTCGCGGGATCCGCAGACGGGCTCTATGCGTCGCGGCAAGGCGGGCGTTACCTCCGCCTCAGGTGCCGGTGTTCCCGGTCTTGGTCCTCGTACCGGTACGTGACCTCTTTCACCGCGCCTGCCGTCTCCGTCCAGGCCTCGCCAGGGGGCGGCAGCGTCTCACCCCGCAGATTGGCGCCCAGGCAAGCCATGGCGTCCTCGCAGGCAGCGACGATCATTCCTTTCGGTGACGCGTAGACGAGATCCCTCACTTCCTCGCTCGCGGCGCCCCACCGGATGATCTCGGCGGACAGCGCAAGCCGGTCCCGCAGCTCAGAGTTGCGGAAGGTCAGTACACCCACGTCGATGCCGGTGACATGCTCTATAGGCCCATCGCCCGGATCGGCACTCTGGGAAGGGCTCGCCATAACGGCCTTGTGGGCCTGGGCGAACCCTTCCGCTACCGCCTGCGTCGCCTGCATCTCTTCGGCGCGCACGCGAGCCTGCTTGTTGTCCCGTAGTACACGCCATGCCACGAAAGAGGTGACGGAGCCACCGATGGCCGCTCCCACACCGCCCAGCAGCGGCGCCACCCACAACGGGATGGCGCCAGCTTGCGCTGCTATGAACAGTTCCAAAATTCCGTCGCTTACCCAACGCCCTGAGAGCTCGATGGCAACCGACCGACCGCGCGTCGCCGCGCCCCGACTTTTGTCCGCGGACAAAAGTCGGGCCCCCTTCGCTGCTCAGGGGCGGCGCTCACTGAAGCCGACGTCGGCCACACCGGGGAATGCTGTTGCGTCTCCTGGCTCTGGTCCACGGTCTGGCTCTCACGTCCGGGAGAGCCGAACTACAGGCACGTAACCGCTCGGCGACCGGGCGGGCGCCACGTTCACTCCGACTGGGCAGCCCCAGCTCCAGAGCGGCCAGCCCTCGGCGGCCGGATACCCGAACAGGTCGACGCCCTGAAGAACCACCGGTACGGCGGCCGGCCCGGTCAGCCCGGTCAGCCTGGTCAGCCCAGCCGCCCCGGCCGCGCCGACACTATGCGGCAGAGCAGGGCCCTTGCGGGCAGTACGTCGACCACCTCCCGATGACGGCCCGGTGGGCCTGCCGGTGCAACGCCGACTTTTGTCCGCGGACAAAAGTCGGACGACTCCGGGCGTTGCCGCCTACGTCGCACAGCGGTCGGCCTGCCGTCCAGGCCGACGTCTGCTGGCCGCCTGGGCGGTTCTGTCGGACGGGGAGGGGTGTAGGGTTCGCCATAATTGAACACGTTCAATCAGCGGGCGGGGGTGCGGCATGCGGAACCACGTGGGCACAACAGAACGACGGCGCATGGACGTCTGGGGTGGTACTGCGCCGGGCGCAGAAGTTCTCGGGGGAGCGCAGTTCCTCTGCGCAGTGCTGTACGTGCAGCTCGCCATGTTCGGGGAAGAGCCCTACGGCCGGGGCTACGGCGGCGGCATCGGCCTCCTCTTCTCACTGGTCCTCATGTGCGTGTTCGGCCCGGTCGTCGCGGTCATCCTGGGCTGTGCGCACAGCCTGCTCTTCACCACGCCGGTGATGCTGGCATCGAACGCAGTGGGCGTACGCACCCGGATCTCCGCGCCGTGGTGGGCCCTGCCCGCGACGGGTCTGCTCGCAGCCGCGTACGCCGTACCGATCTCGCTGTTCGCCGCCACCTCGTACGGGACCACGTTCGCCTGGATCGCGGCCTTCGGGGTACTGCCGGTGGGGGTAGCCGTAGGCGCACGGATGCGCCAGATACCGAGCGCCAAGGTAAGGCAGTGGTCACTGGGGCCCATTGTGATCGCTGTGATCGCGGCCTTCTGCTTCGGAATGACCGCGCCGGTGTACCAGCCACCGGTCCTTGAGCGCGCCGACTATATAGGGGAGTGGGTGGGCGACGGCGTCCGTCTGGAACTCGGCGCTCAGGCCGCGGTGACAGCGGCCGGTCTGCCGATCCATGACGGGTTCCACGTCGTAGGCCGCTGCTCGGGGCAGGGGACGTGGGAGAACGCGAGGGAGCAAGCGGCCTACGGCCGCCGGGCAGGCGTGGTCCTGGCCATCCCCGATTGCAAGGATGCGCCGCTGAGATGGGAGGTGGCGGGGACGGACGAGCGTCCGGAGCTGTTCGTCCTCATGGGCGACCCGGATGACGGCGAAGTGGCCGTGCTGCGGAAGCAGGCCGAATAGCCCTTGGTGGCTGCCCGATCTCACCGGCCTCTCGCCGCGGTGGTGCCAGCCCGTCTGCCGCCCGAGCAGATCACCGTGACTGCTCACCACCGACTTCGGGGCCGGACTTTTGTCCGCGGACAAAAGTCCGGCCCCGGAACGAGGAAATCCAAGGGAGGGGGGAAGCGCCTCTAGTACGGGCCGCCGCGGAAGTACTGACTGCCGTGGTGACGCGGGCGGTCGCCGCGTTCGTGTGCCGCGTCGGAGCGGTCGGCCGGGGCCGAGAGTCCGGCGAGGGTCCGGAGGGACGACAGGCCGGCCAGCACCTCGTCACGGCGCGACGCGGACTTCATCCAGGCTGGCAGCCGGACCAACATTCCCCTCTTCGGGGAGGCGAGCCGCTCTCGCAGATGGGCGCCCACGTAGGCGGTGAGGGCGTCGATGTGCCTCGTCGCAGGCCCACAAGATCCGTCCCGCGCAGCGGGTCTGGAGCCAGAGCGGCCGACGAAAGAAGGGATCCACGGTGCCACCGGGCACCGCGCCGACCAGGCCGCCGCCCCGCTGCTCGGCGGTCCAGTCCGCGACTGCCCCGCATCCGGCGCAAGCAAGGCGGCGGGGCTGGAAGAGCAGCTCGGTGAAGTACTTCGGCGCGGGGAGGCCCGGCCGAGGAACGACGAGCGCCCGGCCCCCGCACCTCGGGCACACAACGAGCACCCGGCCGGTGAACCGGACGAGCCACATGCCGTGGTCGCGGTGGCGGGACGGTCCGGGATGCACGGGATCGGAGCTCATGACGGACACCCTGTCAGGCGGCGCAAGAGCCGGGGCACGCCGTCAAGGAGCATGATCAGCCGCCGCACGCGGCTGTCGGACCGACGCGAGCAGAGCCGTGGGGGGGGGGGGGGGGGGGGGGGGGGGGGGGGGGGGGGGGGGGGGCGGGCGGCGGGGGGGGGGGGGGGGGGGGGCCTCCAGTGGTTGAAGTCTCCGACGACGCTGACCGGTCCTTCGGGGGTGTCCTCGGGG
>NZ_JBIVAL010000018.1:0-2419 GCF_044745505.1 Streptomyces sp. NPDC086989 | reverse complement strand
CTCCCCCCCCCCCCCCCCCCGCGGGGGGGGGGCGCCCCCCCCGGGGGGGGGGGGGGGCCCCGCCCCCCCCCCCCCCCCCCCCCCCCCCCCCCCCCCCCGCCACGGGGGAGTGCCGCCTCACGCCGCGATCCGCAAGGTAGGGGCACGGGGTGATCCAGAGAGCGTCGTAAGTGGTGGTGACTGCCCAGAGTTCGCGGCGCCCGCGGAGTCATGGGCTGCAGCACGCAGTAGAGGAGCGCCCGGCCTGCCAGGCGGGGTGCCGCGGCACCACCAGTCCACGTTGCCCCACTCGTACTCGTCGCACAGTCGGCGCTCGAGGCCGCGCAGGTACTGCTTTGCACTGGCTCAAAGCCAGAACGACGCCAAGTTGGTTTCGGGTGCGTTCGAGGCGGACGATCTCCGCCAATGCCCGCCCGGAGAAACCGTCGATGCCTGCCTCGAAGCTGCGTCTCCGGGGCTGCTGCGGCCACGCGGCCCGGAGGTGCCCGGTCGGCTACGCGGCATGAACCTTTCTGATCGTCGTCATGCTGCCCTGTCTCACTCAAGGTTGATCAACCTCACCGAAGATTGACCGCTGCCGTGTTGTCTCAACGAGGCTTGATCGAGACATCTCGCTGGCAGTGTGGTGACGTGGAAGACTTCGTGGACCAAGGGCTGCGCGACTCGATCGCTGCGGCAGAATCTCCGGCCTGGTCGGTGAGAGCCGCTGCAGGACGGCGACTGGCTGCGGCGTCTCGCATCGAGAGATTCGGCGACGTCCTACACCAACTCCTGCTGGACGGTCGGGACACCGGAGTGACCTCAGATACCGCGGCGGCGCTGCTGGCACGGCGGGATCTGGCTGGTCTACGCGCCGTGCTTGCGGCCCGCGCCGTCGCGTCTGACGATGGAACCGCTGATCAGCTCGCCGCTGAACTCGACTGCGACCCGCGGTGGGCGACCGGACAGAACGCAGACGAGCTGATCGCACAACTTCGCATGCTGGCATCGGACAGGGACCCCGCGGTTCGCAGCGAAGCCCGGCTGCGACTTGCGCGCCTGCGCTGATCGGGAGGCCGTGGTCAATCTTCGGTGAGACCGGTCAGCCTTGAGTGAGACAGGGCATATGCGGCACATGCCGCCACGCCGTTAACGACTGTCCTTTGCCATCCAATTGAGGCGTTTGGCAGCGAACCCAGCCGTTTCGGCTTTTCTGACAGTGAATCTAGTCGTGAGGGGTAAGCCAGCCACGATCCCGATAGCCTGGAGACCGAATCGTACGGGGCACGGGGGGATGATGGTTCGAGCACTTCTGCTCGGGGTTGGGGCCTTTGCGGACGTGGCCGACGGCGAGTGGAGCCCCACGTTGGAGGGGTTATCTCCGCTGCCGTCGGTTGAGCCGCGGGTGCGTGAACTGGCCGTGGTGCTATCGCGCTTCGACGGACTGAACGTCAGTGAACCGGTGATCGACGCGGACCGGGTCAGCGTCGAGGAGAGCTGGCGGCAACTGCGGCACGATTCGGTGGGCCGGCCGCGTATCGTTCACTTTGCCGGTCACGGGGTCCCTCGTGGCCGGGTCTTGTACCTGCCCGTGCACGACTGCAGTCCGGCCAACCTCCCGGAGTCGGCGATCGATGTCGGCCGATGGCTGAACGAGGTCGAGCACGGCTCCGATCAGTCGCCCGTCCTGTTCCTGCTCGATGTTTGCGGTGCAGGGGCCGCGACGGACTACCAGCTGTTCCAGGACGTTCCTGAGGGTGACCGAAGGACCTGGGTGATTGCGGCCTGCACGGCGGACGAGAGCGCCTTCGAAGCACGGTTCACCAAGGCCACGGCCCAGGCGCTGGAGCGGCTCCGCTTGGGGCACTGGGATCTCTCTCCGGCTCTGTCCCACGTTCCGGTGGAGGCTGTCGCTGACGAGATCGCGCGGGAGCTGGTCCGCCTCGGCGAGGGGTATCCGCAGACCGTGATGCACTCTCCGCGCCGAGCCGCCTCGTTGCCGGTACCGGAGTTCTTCGCCAACCCGGCGTTTAGCACTGACGGCTGGCAGCGGCTTCGGAGCCGACTCCGGTTGGCAGTTCGGGAGCTGGCAGCGGAGTTCGACCCCGGTCTGGACCCAGTTCACTTCCTCACCCGGGCGTCCGGACGCCTGGACGGCGCCGCTCCTATGACGGGCTGCCTATTCACTGGGCGGACCCAAGAGCTGACCCAGATTCGCTCCTGGTTGGCGAGCGACGAACCCCTATTGCTGGTCACCGGAAGTCCTGGGGCCGGAAAGTCGGCGCTGCTGGGGGTGACGGTCTTCCTGTCGCACGACCAGCTCGCCGAGCTGAGTACCGTGCTGGTTAGACGCCGTTTCTTATGGCGTGATCGTTCGTTGAATCGTGCATGACGGATTTGGTTGAGCGGCTGGTGCCGGATGAGTTGTGGGTGTTGTTCC
>NZ_JBIVAL010000017.1:110197-160319 GCF_044745505.1 Streptomyces sp. NPDC086989 | reverse complement strand
TACGCGGCGACCTGGCCCTTACATACCCCTTAGTCTGGATTAATGCCCGCACCCTACCCCCCCCCCCCCCCCCCCCCCCCCGGGGGGGGCGCCCCCCCCCCCCCCCCGGCCCCCCCCCCCTTCCGCACCACCTGTGTCCTGCGCCCTACGTCCTCGGCGGCAGCTTCGGGCGCCGCAGGTCCGGTACGTCCGCGTAACCCGGGGGCACCGCGGCCGGCTCCTGTTCCAGCAGCTCCAGGGCCAGCTCCACGGCGTCGTCCATCTGCGCGTGCCGCCCCTCCGCCCAGTCGAGCGGGGTGCGCAGGATCGCGAGGTCCGGTTCCACGCCGTGGTTCTCCACCGACCAGCCGTACTCCGGGAACCAGGCGGCGTTCATCGGCACCGTGATCACCGTGCCGTCGCCCAGGGTGTGCCGGCCGGTCATCCCGACCACGCCGCCCCAGGTGCGCTGGCCGACCACCGGGCCGAGCCCGAGCAGCTTGATGGCCGCCGTGATCATGTCGCCGTCCGAGGACGTGGCCTCGTCGGCCAGCGCCACGATCGGGCCGCGCGGCGCGTTGGAGGCGTACGACACCGGCTGGGCGTTGCGCGTCAGGTCCCAGCCGAGGATCGAGCGGGTCAGCTTCTCCACCACCAGCTCGCTGATGTGCCCGCCCGCGTTGCCGCGTACGTCCACGATCAGCGCGGGCCGGGACATCTCCATCCGCAGGTCCCGGTTGAACTGCGCCCAGCCCGAACCGCCCATGTCGGGGATGTGCAGGTAGCCGCACTTGCCGCCGCTGAGCTCCCGGACCACCGCGCGCCGCTTGGACACCCAGTCCTGGTAGCGCAGCGGCCGCTCGTCGATCAGCGGCACGATCGCGACCCGCCGGGGCCGGCCCTCGCCTTCGGCGGGTACGAAGGTCAGCTCGACCGTGGTGCCGCCGGCCGCCGCGAGCAGGGGATAGGGCCCGGCCACCGGGTCCACGGGCCGCCCGTCGATGTGGGTGAGCACGGCGCCCTCCCGGATGCCGGTGCCGGCGAGCGGGGAACGGGCCTTGGAGTCCGAGGACTCGCCGGGCAGGATCCGGGCGAGCGTCCAGCCCTCCTCGCGGTGCACGAAGTTGGCGCCGAGCAGGCCGATCGGCCGGTGGTAGTGCGGCGGTCCCTCGTTGCGGCGCGCGGGGGAGACGTACGCGTGCGAGGTGCCGAGTTCGCCGAGCACCTCGCGCAGCAGGTCCGCGAACTCGTCGGGCGAGGCGACCCGTTCGACCAGGGGGCGGTACTGGCGCAGCACCCCGTCCCAGTCGATGCCGCACATGTTCGGCTCCCAGAAGTACGCGCGGATCAGCCGCCCGGCCTCCTCGAACGCCTGGCGCCACTCTGCGGCCGGGTCCACCTCGTGCAGGATGCGCCGCAGGTCCAGGTAGACCGTGGAATCGCTGTCGCCGGACTCGGTCGCCGGGACCGCGCGCAGGTCCCCGTCGTCGTTGATCACCAGCCGGGTGCCGTCGCCGCTGACCGCGAACCAGTCGAGTCCGGAGGCCAGTTCGCTCTTGCGTGCCTTGGTGATCTCGAAGTGCTCCAGCGTGGGCTTGCCGCTGGTGTCGGTCGGGCTGGCGAACGTCTCGCCGAGCGCGCCGGAGATCGGCCAGCGCAGCCAGACCAGTCCGCCGCCGTGCACCGGGTACAGGGCCGAGTACTTCGACGCGGTCACCGGGAACGGGGTCACGCGGCTCTCCAGCCCCTCCACTTCCACCATGACCGTGCCCTCGCCCTCGGCGGCCTCGCCCTCGCCCGGGTCGAGTCCGCCCGCCGCCGGGCGCCCGTCGGGGGTGTACGCGAACGGCGAGGGGGTGGCCGAGGACAGCGGCACCAGGTACGGGCGGCAGCCCAGCGGGAACGACAGGTCGCCGGTGTGGACGTCGTACACCGGGTCGAAACCGCGCCACGAGAGGAAGGCCAGGTAGCGGCCGTCCCGGGTGAAGACCGGATTCTCGTCCTCGAAACGGCCGTTGGTGACGTCCACGATCGAGCGCGGGCCGGGGCCGGAGATCCGGGCCATCTTGATCTGGCGCAGCGAGCGCCCGATGCCCGGGTGCGACCAGGTCAGCCACGCCCCGTCGGGCGAGAACGCCAGGTCGGTGACGGGCCCGTTGATGGACCGGATCAGCTCGGTGACCTCGCCCCCCGACTCCTCGCTCGCGTCGATGAGCAGCAGCCGCCCGTCGTTGGAGGCGATGGCCAGGCGCTCCCCGTCCGGGTCGGAGAGCAGTTCCAGCACGCGGCCCAGCTCGCCGGAGGCCAGCCGGCGCGGCTCCCGGTCACCGGAGGCCCGCGGGAGGGAGGCGATCTCGATCGCGTCCTCGCCCTCCGCGTCCGTCACGTACGCGACCTGCCCGCTGCTGCCGAGCATCTCGGGCAGCCGGACCCGCACGCCCGGGGTGTCGGCGATCGTCCGGGCCGGACCGTCGCGGTGGGTGAGCCAGTACAGGCTGCCGCGGACGACGACCGCGCTGGCCCGGCCGGTGGCGTCGACCGACAGCGAGTCGACGTGGCTGGCGGCCGGCACCTGGTACGTACGGCGGCCCGCGCGGGGCCCGCCCAGGCGCACGTCGAGCCGGCGCGGGGCCGCGTCGGCGGACAGCGAGTCGACGAGCCAGAGGTCCCCGGCGCACTGGTAGACGACGCGGGTGCCGTCGCTGGAGGCGTGCCGGGCGTAGAACTCCTCGTGGTCGGTGTGCCGGCGCAGATCCGTGCCGTCGGGCAGGCACGAGTACAGGTTGCCGATGCCCTCGTGGTCGGAGAGGAAGGCGATGCGGCCGTCCACGAACATCGGGGCGTCGAGATGGCCCTCGATGTCCTCCAGCAGTTGTCGGCCGTGCAGCCAGAGCCGGCCGGTGGCGCCGCCGCGGTAGCGCTTCCACGCAGCGGGTTCGTGCGGTGGCTTGCCGGTCAGCAGCAGGGTGCGCCGCTCGCCGCCCGGCTCCTCGTGGACGGCGATGTCGGAGACCGGCCCCCAGGGGAGCTTGCCGCCGGGCGAACCGTCGGTCGGCACGCTGTAGGCCCAGGCGAAGTACGAGAAAGGCTGGCTGTGCGAGGAGACGGCGAGGATGTCGCTGCGCCCGTCCTTGTCGGGCGGGGTCCAGCCGCAGACACGGGTGTCGGTGGCGCCCCAGTAGCTGAGCTGGCGGGCCGGGCCGCCGTCGACCGGGGCCAGGTGGATCTCGGGGTCGAGGCTGCGCCAGGTCGTGAAGGCGATGTGGCGGCCGTCGGGGGAGAACCGGGGGTGGCCGACCCTGGTCCGGTCGACGGTGATCCGCCAGGCCCGGCCGGGGGCGTGGCCGTCGGGGACCAGCGGGGCGACCCAGAGATCGTCCTCGGTGGCGAAGCACAGCAGATCGTCGTGGAGGTGCGGGAAGCGGAGGTACGCGACGTCGTGACTCACCCCACAATGCTTTCCGGGCCGGAGGGGCCTGGCAACTCGTACAGGTGATCCATGCCACGCGGGCAAGCGAAACGGAACGGTTTCGTTTCGTTCGCGACCGGGGTATCGTCATTGGTGTACGAAACGGTTTCGTTCGGAAGGGAGGTGCCGGAGATGTCCGAAGAACTCTCGTCGCGGCGCAGCCGGATCACCCCCGAGCGGGAAGCCGAGCTCCACGAGGCGGTCCTCGACCTCCTCCGCGAGGTCGGCTACGAGGCGCTGACCATGGACGCGGTCGCCGCCCGTACCAGGTCCAGCAAGGCCACCCTCTACCGCCAGTGGGGGAGCAAGCCCGAGCTGGTCGCCAAGGCCCTGCGGTGCACCCAGCCGACCTCCCTGCGGGAGGTCGACACGGGCTCGCTGCGCGGCGACTTCCACCGCATGGTCGAGCTCTCCGACAACGCGCAGATGGCGAAGGACACCGCACTGCTGCGGGGCCTCGCCCACGCCGTCCACGAGAGCCCCGAACTGCACCAGGCACTGCGCAGACTGCTCATGGAGCCGGAGATCTCCGGACTCGACGAGATCCTGCGGCGGGCCGTGGAGCGGGGCGAGGTCGCCCCGGACTGCCCCGCGATCCGGTTCGTGCCGCACATGCTGATCGGCGCCTTCATCGCGTTGCCGCTGATGGAGGACCGCCCCGTGGACCAGGCGTTCCTCGCCGACTTCATCGACTCCGTGGTCTTCCCCGCCCTCGGAGTCTGAGTCCCCGCGACTCCATCCCGCTGCTCCTGACACGCCGCTCTCGTCGTCGGGCCGGCTTTCCACGCCCTGATCCATCCCGGATCCATCCCACGACCTGAACGGGAGACCGCCTCCGTGGCCACCTTCCTCTACCGACTCGGGCGGGGCGCCTTCCGGCGCCGCGGCCTCGTCGCCCTCGTCTGGGTGGCGCTGTTGTTCGCCGCCGGCTTCGGCGCGGCGACGGCGTCCGCGCCCACCTCCGGATCGTTCTCGATACCCGGCACGGAGGCCCAGAAGGCCTTCGACGTGCTGGACAAGAAGTTCCCGGGCATGGCCGCCGACGGCGCCACCGCCCGCATCGTCGTCAAGGCGCCCGCGGGCGCCTCGGTCAACGACCCGAAGTACAAGACCGAGGTCGAGAAGATCGTCTCCGGTCTGAAGGACGGCCCGGGCAAGGCCGAGGTCGCCTCGGTCACCGATCCGTACCAGGCCCACGCGGTGAGCCAGGACGGCTCCACCGCGTACGTGAGCGTCAAGTACGACGTCACCGGCATGGAGCTGAAGGACGACACGCGCGACGCGCTCAAGGACATCGGCACCGCGGCGAAGGACGCCGGGCTCACCGTCGAGATCGGCGGCGACGCGCTGATGACGGCCCCCGAGACGGGCTCCGGGGAGATCGTCGGCATCCTGATCGCGGCGATCGTCCTCGTCATCACCTTCGGTTCGCTGGTCGCGGCCGGACTGCCGCTGCTGACCGCGCTCATCGGCGTGGGCATCGGCGTCTCCTCCATCACCGCGCTCGCCAACGTGCTGGACCTCGGCTCCACCACCTCCACCCTCGCGATGATGATCGGCCTCGCGGTCGGCATCGACTACGCCCTCTTCATCGTCTCCCGCTACCGCGTGGAGCTCGCCGCGGGCCGCGAGCGGGACGAGGCCGCGGGCCGCGCCGCCGGAACCGCCGGCTCCGCCGTCGTCTTCGCCGGTCTCACCGTGGTCATCGCCCTCGTGGGCCTGGCCGTCGTCAACATCCCGATGCTGACCAAGATGGGCTTCGCGGCCGCCGGCACCGTCGTCATCGCCGTCCTCGTCGCCCTGACCCTGGTCCCGGCCATCCTGGGCTTCGCCGGCAAGAAGGTCCTGCCCGCCGGTACGAAGAGCAGGCTGTTCGGCAAGGGCAGGCCCGCCGGTGCCGAGCCCAAGCCCAACGGCGGCACCCGCTGGGCCCGCTTCGTCCTGCGCCGCCCGGTCATGGTGCTGCTCGTCGGCGTCATCGGCCTCGGCGCCATCGCGATCCCGGCGGGCAAGCTCGAGATGGGCCTGCCGGACGACGGCGCCCAGCCGGTCTCCACGACCCAGCGCAAGGCGTACGACCTGCTGTCGGAGGGCTTCGGCCCGGGCTTCAACGGCCCGCTGATGGTGGTCGTCGACGGCGACAAGAAGCTCGCCGACGCGACCGAGGCCCGGATCAAGGGCCTGGAGGGCGTGGCCGCGGTCATGCCGCCGACCCCGAACGAGGCCGGCGACGCCTCCGTGATCACCGTGATCCCGAAGGACCGCCCGTCCTCCGTGCAGACCGAGGACCTGGTCCACACGATCCGCGACGGCAGCGGCGACGACGTCCTCGTCACCGGCGCCACCGCGATGAACATCGACTTCTCGCAGAAGATGAACGACGCGCTGCTGCCCTACCTGGCGCTCGTGGTCGGTCTCGCCTTCCTGCTGCTGATGGTGGTCTTCCGCTCGATCCTGGTCCCGCTCAAGGCGGCCCTCGGCTTCCTGCTCTCGGTGGTGGCCGCCCTCGGCGCCGTCGTCGCGGTCTTCCAGTGGGGCTGGCTCGGCTCGGTCTTCGGGGTGGAGCAGACCGGTCCGATCATGAGCATGATGCCGATCTTCATGGTGGGCGTCGTCTTCGGCCTGGCCATGGACTACGAGGTCTTCCTCGTCACCCGGATGCGTGAGGCGTACGTCCACGGCGAGCGCCCGGGCCAGGCGGTCGTGACCGGCTTCCAGTACAGCGCGCGGGTGGTCGTGGCGGCCGCCGTCATCATGATCGCGGTGTTCTCCGGCTTCATCGGCGCCAGCGAGCAGATGATCAAGATGATCGGCTTCGGTCTCGCCATCGCCGTCCTCTTCGACGCGTTCGTCGTCCGCATGACGATCGTCCCGGCGGTGCTCGCACTGCTCGGGCACAAGGCCTGGTGGCTGCCCAAGTGGCTGGACCGGCTGCTGCCGAACGTCGATGTCGAGGGCGAGAGCCTGCGCAAGCACCTCGAAGGTGCCGACGGGTCCGGCCAGGGCCCGGACAAGGACCGCGAGCTCGTCAACGCCTGATCCCGTCCGTCCGTCCGTCCGCCCGGACGGCCGCCCGCCCGTCCGTCCGCCCGTCCGTCCGCCCGGACGTTCGCACCGGGAGGACCGGCCCCGCACCTGATCGTCAGGTGCGGGGCCGGTCCGTTAGGCCTGCCGGGTGACGGCGGCGTTCGCGCGGCGCAGGAAGCGGCGCAGCGCGGAGATGTCGAACTGGACCACCGCGACCCCCTCCGGGGAGTGGAACTCGACCACCGCCTGGACGCGCCCGCACGGCCAGACGCGTACGTCGCCGGTGCCGGTCGGGGCCTGGAGTCCCGCTTCGAGGAGGGCCCGGGGGAAGACCCACTCGTTGTCGGTGCCCTCGGGGGAGAGGCCGGCGGGGAAGACGATCCGTACGGCCAGCGGCTCCGCGGGGGCGAAGCGCAGGGCGACCGGGATCTTCCGGAAGAGCGGGTCGTCGCTGATCACGCGGGCGGTGACGCGGTCCTCGACGACGGCGGCGGCGACGGCGGCGGCGGTCGTGGCGACGGCGGTGGCGACGCCGGCGGCCGCTGCCGTCGTGGGGGGATTCTCGGCGGTGGCTGACACGACAAGACTCCTCTAATCGGAACATATATGTCCGTAGTGCCCCCAGCGTCGCACATTCCCACGAATCCGCGCGGCCGCATTTGTGGGGTGGACGCTCTTGCCAACCATTTGCAACTGGGCACTATTCTTGAGCGGCTAAAGATTTTGTCAGCTCAAAGACCGCAGGAAGCGGAGCACCCCCATGCATGTGCCCGACGGCTTCATCGACGCCCCCGTCTCCATCGCCGCAGGTGTCGCCGCCGCGGGCGCGGTGGCCGTCAGCCTCCGCGGCGCCCGCAGAGAACTTGGGGGTACCTCCCAGGCCGAAGGCTCTGGCGGAGAGCGGGCCGCCCCGCTCGCCGGGCTCGTCGCCGCGTTCATCTTCGCCGTCCAGATGCTGAACTTCCCCGTCGCCGCCGGCACCAGCGGACACCTGCTCGGCGGAGCCCTCGCCGCGATACTCGTGGGCCCCTATACGGGTGTCCTGTGCGTGTCCGTGGTCCTGCTGATGCAGGGCGTCCTGTTCGCCGACGGCGGCCTGACCGCCCTCGGCGTCAACGTCATGAACATGGCCGTCGTGACCGTGGTCGTCGCCTACGCCGTCTTCCGCGGGCTGCTGAAGCTCCTGCCCGACACCCGGCGCTCGGTCACCGTCGCCGCCTTCACCGGTGCACTGCTCTCGGTGCCCGGCGCGGCCGTCATGTTCACCCTCCTCTACGCCCTCGGCGGGACCACCGACGTCCCGCTCGGCAAGGTGTTCACCGCCATGGTCGGCGTGCACGTCCTCATCGGCATCGGTGAGGCCGTCATCACCGCCGCGACCGTGGGCGCCGTCCTCGCCGTACGGCCGGACCTGGTGCACGGGGCGCGCGGGCTGGCCGCGCCGCTGAAGCTGCGGGTCGGCGGCGAGCTGGTCGACGCCCCCGCCGCCGCGCCGGCCCCGGCCGCGGCACCCGCCGCCGCCCGGTCCGCGAAGCCGGTGTGGATCACCGGCCTGGTCACCGCCCTCGTACTGGCCGGCTTCGTCTCCTACTACGCCTCCTCCAGCCCGGACGGCCTGGAGAAGGTCGCCGCCGACAGGGGCATCGACCAGAAGGTGAAGGAGCACGCCGCCGCCGACTCCCCGCTCGCCGACTACAGCGTCAAGGACGTCGGCGACGCCCGTCTCTCCGGCGGCCTCGCCGGCGTCATCGGCGTCGGCGCGACCGTCGCCGTCGGCACCGGGATCTTCTGGACCGTACGCCGCCGGCGTGCGGAGGACCTCACGGCCGCCTCCGCCGCCCCGACCGCCTCCACGGCGCTCTGACATGGGCGCGGGTCACGCCCACAAGCTCTACCGGCACGGCCACTCGCCGGTCCACGCCCTGCCGCCGCACTGCAAGCTGGCCGCGGCCTTCGGCTTCGTCGTGGTCGTCGTGTCCACACCCCGCGAGGCGGTGTGGGCCTTCGGCCTGTACGCCGTCCTCGTCGCGGCGGGCACCGCAGCGGCCCGGATCCCCGCCGGCTTCCTGCTGCGGCGGCTGCTGATCGAGGTCCCGTTCGTGGCCTTCGCCGTGCTCATGCCGTTCGTGGCGCAGGGGGAGCGGGTGGAGGTGCTCGGCGTGTCGCTCAGCGTCCCGGGCCTGTGGGGCGCCTGGAACGTCCTGGCCAAGGGCACGCTCGGGGTCGCCGCGTCCGTCCTGCTCGCCTCGACCACCGAACTGCGGGCGCTGCTGCTCGGGCTCCAGCGGCTCAAGCTGCCGCCGCTGCTCGTGCAGATCGCCTCGTTCATGATCCGGTACGGCGACGTGGTCACCGACGAGCTGCGCAGGATGTCCATCGCCCGCCGCTCGCGCGGCTTCGAGGCCAGCGGCGTCCGGCACTGGGGGGTGCTGGCCAAGACCGCCGGAGCCCTGTTCATCCGCTCCTACGAGCGCGGCGAGCGGGTCCACCTCGCGATGGTCAGCCGCGGTTACGCCGGCTCGATGCCGGTGATCGACGACGTCGTGGCCACCCGCGCCCAGTGGGCGTACGCGGCCGTACTCCCGGCGGCGGCCCTCGCCGTCTGTCTGATGGGATGGACCCTGTGACTCCCTCTCCTGCCGCCCCCGCCTCTCCCGCCTCCCTAGAGGTCTCCGGCCTCGCGTACGCCTATCCGGACGGGCACCAGGCCCTCTTCGGGGTGGACCTGACCGTCGGACAGGGCGAGCGGGTGGCCCTCCTCGGGCCGAACGGCGCCGGCAAGACCACGCTCGTCCTGCACCTCAACGGCATCCTCGGCGGCGGTGTCGGCACCGTGACGGTGGCCGGGCTGCCGGTCGAGAAGCGGAACTTCGCCGAGGTCCGGCGCCGGGTCGGCATCGTCTTCCAGGACCCCGACGACCAGCTGTTCATGCCGACCGTGCGCGAGGACGTGGCCTTCGGCCCGGCCGCCGCCGGACTGCGCGGCCCCGAACTGGAGGCGCGGGTCCGCGAGGCGCTGGCCCAGGTCGGCATGGAGGCCTTCGCGGACCGGCCGCCGCACCACCTGTCCTTCGGGCAGCGCCGCCGGGTCGCGGTGGCGACCGTACTGGCCATGCGGCCCGAGATCCTGGTCCTGGACGAGCCCTCGTCCAACCTGGACCCGGCGTCACGGCGCGAGCTCGCCGACATCCTGCGGGCGCTGGACGTGACGGTGCTGATGGTCACACACGACCTGCCGTACGCGCTGGAGCTGTGCCCGCGCTCGGTGATCCTCAGCGAGGGCGTCATCGCGGCCGACGGGCGCACCCAGGACCTGCTGTGCGACGAGGAGCTGATGCGGGCCCACCGGCTGGAGCTCCCCTTCGGCTTCGACCCGCGGTCCGTGTCGGTGGCATGACGGGCGTGGCAAGCGGGCGAGCGTGGCGAGCGTCGGCATAAGTCGGACCAGGTGATTGTTGGACCGCTCGTGAACATCCAGGGTGAGGTGGCGGCGGGCTTCGAGGCCGTCCGGGACGCTTTCGTACGCAACTTCGAGGTGCTCGGGGACCGGGGCGCGGCGGTGGCCGTGTACCGGGACGGCCGGAAGGTCGTCGACCTGTGGGCGGGCCCCCGGGACGTCGACGGCGCAGCGGACGGGCCCTGGCAGGCGGGTACCGCGCAGGTGGTGCGCTCGGCCACCAAGGGCGTGGCGGCCGTCGTGCCGCTGCTGCTGCACCAGCGCGGACTGCTCGACCTGGACGCGCCGGTGGCGGCGTACTGGCCGGAGTTCAAGGCGGGCGGCAAGGAGCGGACGCTGGTCCGGGACCTGCTCGCGCACCGGGCGGGGGTGCCGGCGCTGGACGTGCCGCTGACGCCCGCCGAGGCCGCGGACGGGCTCTCCGGGGCGCGTGCGGTCGCCGAGCAGCGCGCCTTCTGGGAACCGGGTTCGGCCCACGGCTACCACGCGCAGACGTACAGCTGGCTGCTCTCGGAGCTGGTGCTGCGGGTGACCGGGGCCTCGCTGGGCCAGTGGCTCGCCCAGGAGGTCACGGGCCCCCGGGGGCTGGAGTTCTGGATCGGCCTGCCGCGGGCCGAGGCGGAGTCGGGCCGGGTGGGCCGGGTGGGTCCGGTGGATCCGCCGGAGACCGCGGGGGGTCTGCGGACCCGGCCCAAGCGCAACGTCGCGCAGGCGTACGCCGACCCGGAGTCCCTGACCCGGCGCGCGTTCGCCGCGATCACTCCGCTGCCGGACGAGAACGCCCCGGAGTACCGGGCGGCCGAACTCCCGGCGTCGGCGGGCATCGGCACGGCGCGCGGTCTGGCCGGGGTGTACGCGGCGCTGCTGGGCGACACCGAGGACGGCACGGGCCTGTTCACCCCGCAGACGCTCCGGCTGGCCGGTACGGAGCTCTCGGCCGGGCCGGACCGGGTGCTGGTCGTCAACACGCGCTTCGGCCCCGGGTACATGCTGCACAGCCCGGCGTCACCGCTGCTGTCCCCGGCGTCCTTCGGGCATCCGGGGCGCGGCGGCTCGCTGGCCTTCGCGGACGTGGAGGCGGGGATCGGCTTCGGCTACGTGACCAACGCCCACGCCAAGTCGGTCACGGCCGACCCCCGGGCCCAGGCGCTGGTCCGGGCGGTCAAGGCCTCCCTCTGAGGGCCGGGGGCGGGGCCCTGGCGGCCTCGGCTCAGGCCCGGCTTCGGCTTAGGCCCGGCCTCGGCTTAGGCCGGCCTCGGCTCAGGCCCGGCCTCGTCCACGGCCCGGCCTCGTCCCCGGGCCCCACCCCAGCCCGGCCCCTGCCCTAGCCCGGCCCCTGCCCTAGCCCGGCCCCTGCCCTAGCCTGGCGCCGGCCCCCGGCGCGGCGCCGCCTCGTCTCCGGGCCTGTTCCGTCAGGACGCGGACAGCACCGATGCCACGATCGGGCCCGCCGCGTCGCCGCCGTGGCCGCCGGCCTCGACCATCGCCGCCGCGGCCACGTCGTCGCTGTATCCGGCGAACCAGCTGTCGGGGCTGCCCGCGCCGTCGACCTCCGCCGAGCCGGTCTTGGCCCCCTTGTCGCCGCCGACCGAGGACATCGCGGCCGCAGCCGTCCCGCTGGTCGCCGTCAGCCGCATCATCGAGAGCAGCTGCCGCTGCACCGAGGCCTTCATGGGCCGCGCCGCCGTCGCGATCGTCCGGCCGTCGAGGTCCGCGGGCACCAGCAGCGGCTGGTGGAACCGGCCGCTGCGTGCTGTGGCCGTGATGGACGCGACGTTCAGCGGGTTCATGGTGACCTGGCCCTGCCCGATGTATGCGGCCGCCGCCGCGGCGCCCGAGGCCTCGGGGACCTTGCCGTCGACGGACTTGACGCCGGTCTTCCAGTCCAGGCCGATGCCGAAGACCTCCCTGGCCTCCCTGGAGAGCGCCGTGTCGTCCCTGACGTCGTCGATCTCCTTGATGAAGGCGGTGTTGCAGGACTTGGCGAAGGCGGTCGCGAAGCTCGCACCCGGCAGCTCGAAGTTGTTCAGGTTGTGGAAGGTGCGGCCGCCCCACTGGGCTTCCTTGACGCATTCCGCCGGCCGGTCGGCCGCCACGACGCCGCGGTCGAGCAGCATCGCCCCCGTCACGATCTTCATCGTCGAGCCGGGGGCCCGCGCGCCCCACATCGCCGCGTTGTAGCCGTCCGTACGGTGGTTGGCCACCGCGAGGACGTGCCCGTTGCCGGACTGGACGGCGACCACCGAGGACTGCGGGTACTTGGCGACGGCCCGCTCGGCCGCCGCCTGCACCTTGGCGTCCAGGTAGGTCTTCAGCGTGCTCGGCTCGCCCTCCGCCAGCGTCAGCAGCGTCCGCTTCGGCGCGCCCTCCGTGGCGGGCTCGATCCACAGTTCGGCGCCCGGCTTGCCGCCCGCCTTGCCGCCATACGTCTGCCGCAGCTCGTCCAGGACCGGCCGCAGCGACGGGTACTTCTCGGCGCTGAGCTCCTCGCCGTTGCGGTCCACGGCCTTGACCGGCGGGGCCGCCGGGGCGCCGGCGCGCAGCTTCTCGTCCTTCTGCAGCTGTGGGTGCAGTACCGAGGGCTGCCAGTCGACGAGCGGCTTCCCGCTGGTCGCACCGCGCACGATCGTCAGCTTCGACTCGTACGCCAGCGGCTTGGCGGCGCCCTGGTACGTGACCTCCGCGGCGACGCTGAACGGGATGGTCGTGCCCGTCTGCGTCCCCGGGGTGATCACGGCCTTGGACACGTACGCCTTGGCCCGGTAGTCGGCCACGGCGGTCTGCGCGGCCTGCACGTTGTTCGTCAGCTCCGCGGCCGCGCGCGCGTCCCCGGCCGCCCAGGCGGCGAGGAAGGCCTTCGCGGTCTGGGCGGCCTCCTTGTCGGTGACCGGCCCGCTGCCGGCCTTCGCGGCCTGGACGGTGGTGTCGCCCCTGGCCTCACCGCCGTCCCCGCCGGCGTCGTCGACCAGTGTGTACACCCCGTACCCGGCCCCGCCGACCATCGCGAGGAACACCCCGCCGACGATGGCACCCTTCGCCGCCCCGTTCACGTACTTTCCTCCCCGTGGTCCCCAGTTCTCTGAACGCGTTCAAAGAACCCCTGGTGCGGACCTTACGCTGCGCGAGGGTGACGTGTACACCTTGTTACCGGACCGGTACCCCCCGGATCCGGCCCCGGCCCGCTCCTAGACCCAGCTGTCCATCCACATCCGGCCCCGCCAGGAGTCCATCGGGAGGGACTGGCCCGTGTAGATCGGCCAGAAGTAGATGAAGTTCCAGATGATCAGCAGGACCAGCACGCCCGCCGCGATCGCGCCGAGGGCGCGCCTGCGCTCCGACGAGCCCGACGGGCCCAGCAGGGCGCCGATCATCATCGCCACCGCCAGACACAGGTACGGGACGAAGACCACCGCGTAGAAGAAGAAGATGGTCCGCTCCTGGTAGTTGAACCAGGGCAGCAGGCCCGCACCCAGCGCGCACGCGATCGCGCCCGCCCGCCAGTCGCGGCGGAAGAACCACCGCCACAGCACGTACAGCAGCGCGAAGCAGCCCGCCCACCACAGCATCGGGGTGCCCAGCGCCAGCACCTCGCGGGCGCACTTGCCCGCCTCCGTCGCCGGGCAGCCGGCCGCGCCGGGGTCGGGGGACTCGTAGAAATAGGAGACGGGCCGGCCCAGGACCAGCCAGCTCC
Organism: Streptomyces sp. NPDC086989; assembly: GCF_044745505.1. Lineage (NCBI taxonomy): Bacteria > Bacillati > Actinomycetota > Actinomycetes > Kitasatosporales > Streptomycetaceae > Streptomyces > Streptomyces sp. NPDC086989. Next base: position 146,696 of record NZ_JBIVAL010000017.1, on the reverse strand, counting down.
ACGGGTTCGACTCGTACGTGTGGCCCGAGGTCAGACCGACGTGGAACTTGTAGACCTCGGTCTCGTAGTGCCACAGGCTGCGCAGCCACTCCGGCAGGAACGACAGCGAACTGCCCTGGTCGTTCTTGGCGGCCCAGTCGCGGAAGTACCCGCCCTTGCCGTTGTCCGGGCTCAGGATCCAGCCCGTCCAGGAGGCCAGGTACACCGCCACCGCGACCGGCACCGTCGACAGGAAGCCCGGCAGCGCGTCGCGGCGCAGCATCGCCGCGTACGGGGCCCCCGCACCCGCCGTCCGGCGCGCGGCCGCGTCCCACAGGACCGTCAGCACCCCGAAGAAGGCCAGCACGATCAGGCCGTTCCACTTCGTGCCGAACGCCAGGCCCAGACAGACGCCCGCCAGGATCCGGTACGGTCGCCAGCCGAAGCGCAGCGTCTCGGCGACCGTGACGTCCGGGCGGGTGCGCCCCTCCTCGTCCACCGGGAGCGCGGCCGCGAGCGCGGCCCGGGCCTTGTCCCGGTCAATCAGCAGCGCCCCGAACGCCGCGAGCACGAAGAACATCAGGACCAGGTCGAGCAGCGCCGTCCGGCTCATCACCAGGTGCAGGCCGTCCACCGCGAGCAGCGCACCCGCCAGGCAGCCCAGGAACGTGGAGCGGAACAGGCGGCGCCCGATCCGGCACAGCATCAGCACCGACAGGGTGCCGAGCACGGCCGTCATGAACCGCCAGCCGAACGGCGTGAAGCCGAACATCCACTCGCCGAGCCCGATGACCCACTTGCCGACCGGCGGGTGCACGACGTAGCCGGGGTCCAGCGGAAGGGCCACCCCGTCCGGGTTGGCGAGGATCGACTTGTCGATGTCCTTGGGCCAGCTCGCCTCGTAGCCCTGCCGGATCGTGGCCCAGGCGTCCTTGGCGTAGTACGTCTCGTCGAATATCACCGCCTTCGGGCTGCCCAGGTGCACGAAGCGCAGCACCCCGGCCACCAGCGCCACCAGCACCGGCCCCGCCCACGCCAGCACCCGCTGCCAGGCCCCCGCCGCGGACGGCGGGACGCCGAGCGCCGTCCACAACTGCCCGGAGGGCCGGGCGTACGGGGGCACCAGGCGGTCCCGGACGTCCGGGCGGCGGGCGCCGGCGGGCGGCGCGTAGCCGAAGCTGCGCAGCCGGCGCAGCCAGGTGGACGGCTGTTCTTCGCGTCCCGCCGCAGGGGCGGGCGGGGCCCCCGCGGGGCTGGGCGGCGGCGTCGCGGTACTGGTCACCGGGTCATCGTAGGGAACGCAGCTGTGCGAACCCCAGTGCCGGGGACCGTCGGAGCGTGTGCCGGGTGGGACGGCTGAGAGGATGGGCGGGTGACGACTGACCAGCCCACCGGCTCCGAAACCCCCTCCTCGAACTCCTCCTCCGCGGGGGTGCTCGTGCTCGCCGGCACCCCCATCGGCGATCTCGCCGACGCCCCGCCCCGGCTCGCCGCCGAGCTGGAGCGCGCCGACGTGGTCGCCGCCGAGGACACCCGGCGGCTGCGCCGGCTGACGCAGGGGCTCGGCGTCCACACCACCGGGCGGGTCGTGTCGTACTTCGAGGGCAACGAGTCGGCCCGCACCCCGGAGCTGGTCCAGGCGCTGGAGGAGGGCAAGCGGGTGCTGCTGGTGACCGACGCCGGCATGCCGTCCGTGTCCGACCCCGGCTACCGGCTCGTCGCCGCCGCCGTCGAGAAGGACATCAAGGTCACCGCCGTGCCCGGGCCGTCCGCGGTGCTCACCGCGCTGGCCCTGTCCGGGCTGCCCGTGGACCGCTTCTGCTTCGAGGGGTTCCTGCCGCGCAAGGCGGGCGAGCGCCTGGGCCGGCTCCGCGAGGTCGAGGGCGAGCGCCGCACGCTCGTCTACTTCGAGGCCCCCCACCGGCTCGACGACACCCTCGCCGCGATGGCCGAGGTCTTCGGCGCCGACCGGCGGGCCGCCGTCTGCCGCGAGCTGACCAAGACGTACGAGGAGGTCCGGCGCGGCGGGCTCGGCGAGCTGGCGGCCTGGGCCGCGGAGGGCGTGCGCGGGGAGATCACCGTCGTCGTGGAGGGCGCCCCGGCCGCCGGGCCCGGCGACGTGGACGACGAGGAGCTGGTGCGCAGGGTGCGGGTGCGCGAGGAGGCCGGGGAGCGGCGAAAAGAGGCCATCGCGGCGGTCGCGGCCGAGGCCGGGGTACCCAAGCGGGACGTCTTCGACGCGGTCGTCGCGGCAAAGAATGCGGCTCGGAACATGCCGTAGGACGGTAAAGAGATAACCTGAAAAGCAAAGCTCAGACCGCGCACCGGGCGCTTTGTGCATGAGTCGCCCAAAGACCGTCCAACAGTAGACAGGGCCTGATGCGCTCCCGCCCGAAGAGGCGTCCACTGGCAATGGCACCAGTGGAACAAGAGGAGCTGGCATGAGTGAGATCGCAGACACCTCGATACCCGTATCCGGCCCCGTACCCGCGAGCGCGACAGCGCCCGCGGCACCCGTCACCGTGCCCCGGCCCGCTGTGCCGACCGTGCACGAGGCGTACTCCTTCGCCTGCATGAAGTGCGGGTACGCATGGGAGCAGGGCTACGAGATCGAGCACCACGTCGACGGCAAGGGCCAGCCCTTCATCATCTACACCGTCCAGGGCGAACGGGTGCCCTCCCCGCTGTCGAACCCCACCTGCCACAACTGCGGCGGCCACGTGGTGCGGATCATGCGGGAGGGCCAGGTGTCCTCGGTGCTCGGCACGATCGACAGGCTCTACCACCACCGCATCTCCCCGGGCATCGCCGGCCCGGTGCCGGCCGGAGCGAACGTCCCGCGGACCCCGAAGCAGCGCAGGACCCCGCCGCACGACGCCCCCGGACCCGTCGCGGTGGACGGGGCCACGGAGCGCGGGGGCCTGCTGTCCCGGCTGAAGAGGATCTTCCGCCGGTCATAAGATCGGCCCATGAGCACAGCCTCCAAGGACACTCCGCCGCCGCTGCCCGAGCCCCTGCGGGTGGCGGTCGCGGACTCCCACACCCATCTGGACATGCAGGGCGGCACCGTCGAGGAGGGCCTCGCCAAGGCCGCATCGGTCGGGGTGACCACCGTCGTCCAGGTCGGCTGCGACGTGAAGGGCTCCCGCTGGGCGGCCGAGACCGCCGCCGCGTACGAGAACGTCCACGCCGCCGTCGCCCTCCACCCGAACGAGGCGCCCCGCATCGTGCACGGGGACCCGGAGGGAGGATGGTCGCGGCAGGGCGCCCGGGCCGGCGGCGGCGAGGCCGCGCTCGACGAGGCGCTGGCCGAGATCGAGGAGCTCGCGCAGCTCACCCACGTGAAGGCCGTCGGCGAGACCGGCCTCGACTTCTTCCGCACCGGACCCGAGGGCATGGCCGCGCAGGAGCGTTCCTTCCGCGCCCACATCGAAATCGCCAAGCGCCGGGGCAAGGCCCTCGTCATCCACGACCGCGAGGCCCACGCAGACGTCCTGCGCATCCTGCGCGAGGAGGGCGCCCCCGAGCGGACCGTGTTCCACTGCTACTCCGGCGACGCCGCAATGGCGCGCGAGTGCGCGGCCGCCGGGTACTACATGTCGTTCGCCGGGACCGTCACCTTCAAGAACGCCCAGCCGCTGCGCGACGCCCTCGCCGTCGCCCCGCTGGAACTGGTCCTCGTCGAGACCGACGCCCCGTACCTCACCCCCGCGCCGTACCGCGGACGGCCCAACGCCCCGTACCTCATTCCGCTGACCGTGCGGGCTATGGCCGCGGTGCGCGGGATCGACGAGGACGCGATGGCCACCGCCCTGGCGGCGAACACGGCGCGCGCCTTCGACTACTGAGACCGCTCGGACCCTTCCGCCCCCGACACGCTGGGTAGCCGTCCGGCTTTGGCGGGTGACGGGCGCTCCGCTAGGGTGCCCGAACCCATGGGGCCGGACCAGTGGAGCAAGCGTCGTGAGCGAGAGTCCTTTCACCGGGTCGTACGGGAACGCGGCCGCCCCGGACACCGAGCCCGCCGCGGTGCCCGCCCCGCGCACCGCGGACCGGCGGGCCGCCCGGCGCCGCAAGGGCGCCGAGACCGCCCTCGTAACCGCCGCCCCGACCGGACGGCGCCGGGGCGCGCCCGCCGGCGGCGAGATCTTCGCGGCGCCCGCCGGACCGGGCACCGGACGGCGCCGCAGCCCCGACCCCGGCCCCGCAGCCGGTCCCGCCGCCCCGCCGGCCGCCGACCCGACCGGGCGCCGCCGCCGCAGCGCCCCCGCGGCGACGGCCGCCGGCCGCGACAGCTGGCGGCGCATCGTCCCGCAGGCGCTGGTCGTCGCCTTCCTGGCCGGCGGCACCACGGCCTTCGTCGCCGCCGACAAATCGGTTCGGCTCACCGTGGACGGCGAGCCCCGGACCCTGCACACCTTCGCCGACGACGTCGGCGAACTCCTCGCCTCCGAAGGGCTCGGCGTCGGCCCCCACGACCTCGTCGCCCCCGGCCGCAGGCAGGCCCTCGACGACGGAGACGAGATCGTCGTCCGCCACGGCCGCCCCGTCAACCTCACCCTCGACGGACAGACCCGCCGGGTGTGGACCACCGCCGCCACCGTCGAGAGCGCCCTGCGCCAGCTCGGCGTCCGCGTCGAGGGCGCCTTCCTCTCCGCCCCGCGCACCGCCCCCGTGCCCCGCGCCGGCCTCTCCCTCGCCGTCCGCACCGAACGCAGCGTCACCTTCATGGCCGACGGCCGCGAGAGCACCATCCGCACCAACGCCGCCACCGTCCAGGAGGCACTCGGCCAGGCCGGGATCACCCTCCAGGGCCAGGACACCACCTCCGTCCCGCCCGCCTCCTTCCCCCGCGACGGCCAGACCGTCACCGTCCTGCGCATCACCGGCACCCGCGAGGTCCGCGAGGAGCGCATCCCGTACGCGATCGAGCGGACCGAGGACGACGACCTGTTCGCCGGCACCGAAGTCGTCGAGCGCGCCGGCCGGCCCGGAGCCCGCAGGGTCACGTACGTCCTGCGCACCGTCAACGGGGTCCGGCAGAAGCCCCGCAAGGTCGCCGAGGAGACCGTCCGCGATCCCGTCACCCAGCTCGTCAAGGTCGGCACGAGGCCGCTGCCGGCCTCCGTCGCCGGAGCCGACGGCCTCGACTGGGCCGCGCTGGCCCAGTGCGAGTCCGGCGGACGCCCCTCCGCCACCGACGCCTCCGGCACGTACGGCGGCCTCTACCAGTTCGACGTCACCACCTGGCACAGCCTCGGCGGCAGCGGCCGCCCCCAGGACGCCCCGGGCCCGGAACAGACGTACCGGGCCAAGAAGCTCTACGTGCAGCGGGGGGCGACCCCCTGGCCGCACTGCGGCCGTACGCTTTACCGGTGAGCACCGCAGAGCAGCAGCCCGAGAGCACCACCAGCACGACCTCCGACGCCCTCCTCGGCCCGGCCGACATCCGGGAGCTGGCCGCCGTACTCGGCGTACGGCCGACGAAGCAGAAGGGCCAGAACTTCGTCATCGACGCCAACACGGTGCGCCGCATCGTGCGCACCGCCGAGGTACGCCCCGACGACGTCGTCGTCGAGGTGGGGCCCGGGCTGGGCTCGCTGACGCTCGCGCTGCTGGAGGCCGCCGACCGGGTCACCGCCGTCGAGATCGACGACATCCTGGCCGCGGCGCTGCCCGCCACCATCGAGGCGCGGATGCCGGCCCGCAAGGACCGCTTCGCGCTGGTCCACTCCGACGCGATGCTGGTCGAGGAGCTGCCGGGGCCGCCGCCGACCGCGCTCGTCGCCAACCTCCCGTACAACGTGGCCGTGCCGGTGCTGCTGACCATGCTGGACCGGTTCCCGACGATCGAGCGCACGCTGGTCATGGTGCAGGCCGAGGTCGCCGACCGGCTGGCTGCCGAGCCCGGCAACAAGGTGTACGGAGTGCCCTCGGTCAAGGCGAACTGGTACGCGCACGTCAAGCGCGCCGGATCCATCGGCCGCAAGGTCTTCTGGCCGGCCCCGAACGTGGACTCGGGCCTGGTCTCGCTGGTGCGGCGGGCCGAGCCGATCAAGACGACCGCCTCGAAGGCGGAGGTCTTCGCCGTCGTCGACGCGGCCTTCGCCCAGCGCCGCAAGACGCTGCGCGCCGCCCTGGCCGGCTGGGCCGGCTCGGCGGCCGGCGCCGAGGCGGCGCTGGTCGCCGCCGGGGTGTCCCCGCAGGCGCGCGGCGAGTCGCTGACGGTGGAGCAGTTCGCGGCGATCGCCGAGCACAAGCCCGCGGCGCCGAGGCCGGCCCTGTGAGCGCCGCCGACAGCCCCCGCTCCGTGACCGTACGGGTGCCCGCGAAGGTCAACGTCCAGCTCGCGGTGGGCGCAGCCCGGCCCGACGGCTTCCACGACCTCGCCAACGTCTTCCTCGCGGTCTCGCTGTACGACGAGGTGACGGTCACCCCGGCCGAAGCCCTCACCGTCACCTGCACCGGCCCCGACGCCGACCAGGTCCCGCTCGACCGCACCAACCTGGCGGCCCGCGCGGCGGAGCTCCTCGCCGCCCGCCACGGGCTGTCCGACGCCGTCCACATCCACATCGCGAAGAACATCCCCGTGGCCGGCGGGATGGCCGGCGGCAGCGCCGACGGGGCGGGCGCCCTGCTCGCCTGCGACGCCCTGTGGGGCCTGGACACCCCGCAGGACGAACTCCTGTCGCTGTGCGCGGAGCTCGGCAGCGACGTGCCGTTCAGCCTGCTCGGCGGGGCGGCACTGGGCACCGGGCGCGGGGAACTCCTGACCCCCGTGGAGGCGGGCGCCTTCCACTGGGTGTTCGCCGTCGCCGACGGCGGGCTGTCGACCCCGGCGGTGTTCCGCGAGTTCGACCGCCTCGCCGAGGGCCGGACGATCCCCGCCCCCGAGGCCTCCCCCGCCCTCCTCGCCGCCCTCGCCTCCGGCGAGGCCGACGCGCTCGCCGCGACCCTGGCCAACGACCTCCAGCCGGCGGCTCTGTCCCTGCGCCCGAGCCTGGCCGCGACGCTGGACGCCGGCACCTCCGCCGGAGCGCTGGCCGCACTGGTCTCCGGGTCCGGCCCCACCACGGCGTTCCTGGTCCGCGACCCGGAGTCCGCGCTCAAGGTCGCCGCGGCCCTCGAAGCCTCCGGGACCTGCCGCACCACCCGCACCGCCACCGCCCCGGCCCCGGGGGCCACGGTCCTGCCGACCTGACGGTCACGGGCACGCGACCGCCCGGCACCCGGGTACCCCGGGTACCCAGGGCGAAGTGAGTATCCGCGCTCTGTTCCCGCCCGGGCCCCGGGCGGGAACGTGCACCCATGGGATACGCCGCACACACCGCCCGGGACCTCGCCGAGGCCACCCCCGGGAGCCGAGACCGGTACGTCGACCTGCTGCGGGTCGCCTCGCTCGGGACCGTGCTCCTCGGGCACTGGCTGATGGCCGCCGTCAGCAGCGACGGCATAGGCAACCTGCTCGCCCTCGTCCCCGCGCTCCAAGTGCTCACCTGGGGCCTGCAGATCATGCCGGTGTTCTTCTTCGTCGGCGGGTTCTCGCACGCCCTGTCGTACCGGTCCCTGGCCCGGCGGGCCGGCGGGCGGCCCGTCTACGCCGCCTTCCTGCGGGCCCGGCTCCAGCGGCTGCTGCGGCCCACCCTCGCCTTCGTCCTGCTGTGGACCGCCGGGGCGCTCGCCGTACAGCTCGCCGGCGCCGGGGAGGGCAAGCTGACCGGGGCCGCCCTGCGGCTGGTCACCCAGCCGCTGTGGTTCATCGGGATCTACCTCGCCATGGTCGCCTTCACCCCGGCCCTGCTCAAGCTCCACCAGCGATGGGGCTGGGGGGCCTTCGCCCTGCTGGCCGGGTCCGCCGCCGCCGTCGACGTACTGCGCTTCGCGCTCACCGTCCCGTACGTCGAGTTCCTGAACTTCGCCCTCGTCTGGCTCGCCGTCCACCAGCTCGGCTTCCTGCGCGCCGACGGCCGGATCACCCGGCCCGGGGCGCTCGCCGCCGCCGGGCTGGCCGGCGCCGTACTGCTCGTCGCGTACGGGCCCTACCCGCTGTCCATGGTCGGGATGCCGGGCGAGAAGGTGTCCAACATGGCCCCGCCCACCCTCGCCCTGCTGGCGCACGGGATGTGGCTCGTCGGAGCCGTGGAGATGCTCAAGGCGCCCGCCGCCGCCCTGCTCGCCCGGCCCCGCGTCTGGCGCGCGGTCGTCGCCGCCAACGGGATCGCGATGACCGCCTTCCTCTGGCACCTCACCGCCATGCTCGCCGTCTACGCCGCCCAGCTCGGCCTCGGCCTGAGCCTGCCCGAGCCCGCGACCGCCGCGTGGTGGGCCCAGGTCCCGCTCCGGCTGCTCGCCGCCGCCGGGCTGACCGGTGTGCTCGTCGCGCTGTTCCGCCGCTTCGAGGCCCCCGCGCGCGGAGCCGTCGCGCCCGGCAGCGGGCCCCTCGCCGCCCTCGGCACCACCCTGTGCCTGCTCGGCGTCCTCGGCCTGTCCATGACCGGACTCGGCGGCCTGCTCGAGGGCCACAGCGCCGTCCTGATCGCCCTCCCGGTCACCGCGCCCGCCGCCATCGGCATGGCTCTGGGCGGCTGGCTCCTGGTGGAGCGCTCGACGTCCGCTCGGAGGGTTAGGCTGAGGGGCTGATCCACACCCTTCCCTGGAGCGCGTCTGATGGCCGTCAATCTGGTCAATGTCGAGGCAGTCAGCAAGGTGTACGGCACCCGTGCCCTGCTCGACGGCATCTCCCTCGGCGTGTCTGAGGGGGACCGGATCGGTGTCGTGGGCCGCAACGGCGACGGCAAGACCACCCTCATCCGCATGCTCGCCAAGCTGGAGGAGCCCGACACCGGCCGGGTCACCCAGAGCGGCGGCCTGCGCATGGGGGTCCTCACCCAGCACGACTCCCTCGACCCCGCGGCGACCATCCGCCACGAGATCATCCGGGACATGGCCGACCACGAGTGGGCCGGCAACGCCAAGATCCGCGACGTGCTCACCGGACTCTTCGGCGGTCTCGACCTCCCCGGCTTCGGCCAGGGCCTCGACACCGTCATCGGCCCGCTCTCCGGCGGCGAGCGCCGCCGCATCGCCCTCGCCAAGCTGCTCATCGCCGACCAGGACCTCCTCGTCCTCGACGAGCCCACCAACCACCTCGACGTCGAGGGCATCTCCTGGCTGGCCAAGCACCTCCAGGAACGCCGCTCCGCGCTCGTCTGCGTCACCCACGACCGCTGGTTCCTCGACCAGGTCTGCACCCGCATGTGGGACGTCCAGCGCGGCGCCGTCTTCGAGTACGAGGGCGGCTACAGCGACTACGTCTTCGCCCGCGCCGAACGCGAGCGCATCGCCGCCACCGAGGAGACCAAGCGGCAGAACCTGATGCGCAAGGAGCTGGCCTGGCTGCGCCGCGGCGCCCCCGCCCGGACCTCCAAGCCGCGCTACCGCATCGAGGCCGCCAACGAGCTCATCGCCGACGTGCCGCCGCCGCGCGACAAGTCCGAGCTGATGCGCTTCGCCAACGCCCGCCTCGGCAAGACCGTGTTCGACCTGGAGAACGTCACCGTCCAGGCCGGCCCGAAGGTCCTCCTCAAGCACCTCACCTGGCACCTGGGCCCCGGCGACCGCATCGGCCTCGTCGGCGTCAACGGCGCCGGCAAGACCTCGCTGCTGCGCGCGCTCGCGGAGGCGGCCCGCACCCAGGGCGACGTCCAGCCCGCCGCGGGCAGCGTCACCGTCGGCAAGACGGTCAAGCTCGCGTACCTCTCCCAGGAGGTCGGCGAACTCGACCCGTCCCTGCGGGTCCTGGAGGCCGTGCAGCGCGTGCGCGACCGCGTCGACCTCGGCAAGGGCCGGGAGATGACGGCCGGTCAGCTGTGTGAGCAGTTCGGCTTCACCAAGGAGAAGCAGTGGACGCCCGTCGGCGACCTCTCCGGTGGCGAGCGGCGCCGGCTGCAGATCCTGCGGCTGCTGATGGACGAGCCGAACGTGCTCTTCCTCGACGAGCCCACCAACGACCTCGACATCGAGACCCTGACCCAGCTGGAGGATCTGCTCGACGGCTGGCCCGGCTCGATGATCGTGATCTCTCACGACCGGTTCTTCATCGAGCGCACCACCGACACGGTGATGGCGCTGCTGGGCGACGCGAGCCTGCGGATGCTGCCCCGCGGCCTGGACGAGTACCTGGAGCGCCGCCAGAAGATGATCGAGGCGGCCACCCCGGCCCCGGCCCCGGCCGCCGCCAAGTCGACGTCCTCCGGCGACGCCCGCGCCGCGAAGAAGGAGCTGGCGAAGATCGAGCGCCAGCTCAACAAGATGTCGGACCGCGAGACGAACCTGCACGCGCAGATCGCCGAGAACGCCACCGATTTCGACAAGGTCGCCAAGCTCGACGCCGAGCTCCGCGAACTCATCTCAGACCGGGACGAGTTGGAGATGCGCTGGCTCGAGCTGGCCGAGGAGGCCTAGGCCTTCGGTCTCCGCGGGCGCCAACCGGCGGGATAACGGCGCTGTCACAGGCCGGTCCTCCCTTGGGAACAGGGGACGGACCGGCCCGTTGTAAGAAAGCCGTCAGTGGTAGAAAGGTCATCCCCCTACACCACCCGACGCCGAAGGTATGCGCTGATGACCGAGCCGCCACAGCCGCCGAACCAGCCGCCTGCACCTTCCGGTTACGGTCACCTCCCCGGCCCCCCGCAGCCCGGGTACGGGTACCCGCAGCAGGGCGACAACCCGTACGCGCAGCAGCCCCCGACGCAGCCCATGCACCCGGTGCAGCCCGCGCCGTACGCGCCGCAGCAGGGCCACCTCCCGCCGCCGCCCTCCGCAATGCCCACCGTCGGCATGTACCCGGGTCCCGGCGTGCCGCAGCCGCCCGCGAAGAGGAAGACGGCCGTCGTCGCCGCCGCGGTCGCCGGCGCACTCGTCCTGGGGGCCGGCGGCTGGTTCGCCTTCTTCGCCGGCGGTGACGACGACGTGAAGAAGCCCGTCGCGCAGAGCTCCGCACCCGCCGACGGCAAGCCCTCCGCCGAACCGGACAAGGGCGACGGCAGCGGCAACGGCTCCGGGGGCACGGAGGACCTCAACGCCGGCCGCAAGCAGGGCGAGGACAAGACCCTCTGGCTCAAGACCGCCAAGATCGACGGCCCCGGCATGGGCGTGGACTCCGCCGGCCAGTGGATCGTCGGGGACACCGTCGTCAAGAGCATCTGGAAGAACCTCACCGCGTACGGGATCACCGACGGCCAGGAGAAGTGGACGCTCGCGTTCCCCACTCCCATCTGCTCCGTCACCCGCCAGGCCACCGCGGAGGGCAAGACCGTCGTCATGTTCAAGGACGGCGATGGCGACTCCGCCACCTGCAACCAGATGAAGCAGGTCGACCTCAAGGCGGGCAAGGAGGGCTGGACGAAGGAGGTCCCCAAGGAGGGCCTCTTCGACATCATGACCAGCCCCACCCTGGGCATCACCGGCGACACCGTCGCCGTCAGCCGCAGCGGCACCGCCAGCGCCTTCAAGGTCAGCACCGGCGACAAGCTCTTCGGCAGCGCCACCGCCGAAGGCTGCAAGCCCGACGCGTACGTCGCGGACACGGGCAGGATGATCGCCCTCGCCACCTGTTACGACGAGGACCTGTCGAGCGAGGTCTCCGACGCCGACCCGGTCACCGGCAAGAAGACCTGGACCTTCAAACTGCCCGCCAAGTACAAGATCGGCGCCGTCTACTCGCTGGACCCGCTCGTCCTCGACATGGGCAACGAGGAGAAGAAGGAACGTGCCATCGTGGTCCTCGGACCCGACGGGAGGCAGCGCGCCACCGTCAGCGGCGAGGGCACCTTCGCCACCGAGTGCACCAACGGCCTCTTCCGGTCCGTCGAGGTCTGCAACCGCACCGCCGTCGACGGCAACACCCTCTACATGCCGACCGTCCCCGGATCCGGCAAGGCCAACGAGATCGTCGCCTTCGACCTGGCCTCCGGCAAGGCCAAGTGGCGCACCCCCGCCGGGGACGGCCGCACCATCACCCCGCTGGGTGCCGCGAACGGGCAGCTGATCGCCTACCGCAAGGCCACCACCGAACAGGGCGGCGAGGTCGTCTCCGTCCCGGCCGCCGGCGGTACGCCCACCGTGCTCCTGCGCAACCCGTCGGGAACCTCCGCTCCGATCGAGAGCTCCTTCTACGACCCGACCGTCGACTACGCGGGCGGCCGGCTCTTCGTCTCCCAGTCCCGCCTTCGCGCCCAGGGCACGGCCGAGAAGCTCCTGATGGTCTTCGGCAAGTGAACGAGTCCACCGAGTCGCCCACCGAGAGGGCAGTACACCCCGATGAGTAACCCGAGTACCCCGCCGCCCCCGCACCAGCCGCCCGCCGGCGGCTTCGGCGCGCCGCAGGACCCGCCGCCCGGCGGCTTCGGCGCGCCGCAGCAGCCGCCCGCGCCGCAGCAGCCGCCCGCGCCGCAGCAGCCGCCCGCGCCGCCCCAGGCGCCGCCGGCCCCGCCGGCCGCGCCGTCCGTGCCCCCGCAGGGCGGGCCGGCGTACGGGTATCCGCAGCAGGGCTACGGCTACCCGCAGCAGCAGCCCGCCCCCGGTGCCCCCGTCCCGCCGCCCTACGGCGCGCCCACGGCCCCGATGCAGGCGGCCCAGCCCCCGGCGCCGGCCGGTCCGGGCGGCGGCGGCAACGACAAGCGCACCCAGCTGATGATCGTCGGCGCGGCCCTGCTGGCCATCGTCCTGATCATCGCGGGAGGCTTCTGGTACGTCTCCGACGACGGCGGCGGCGTTGGCGGTGGCGGTGGCGCCGCCCCCACCGCCAACGGCGGCACCGGCACCGACAAGCCCGGCGGCGGTACCCCCGGTTCGGAGAAGGTGCCCGCCAACACCAAGTCGAAGCCGCTGTTCAACCAGCCGAACCCGACCCCCGACGAGGTCGTCACCGTCGCCGGCTCCTGGCTGACCGACTCCACCTACGTCAAGTCGGACGTGGCCAAGGTCGTCGGCTACAACACCGTCGACGGCGGCAAGAAGTGGGAGGTGCCGCTCCCGGGCGAGCTCTGCGGCGCCACCAAGCACGTCAGCGACAACAAGACGGCGATCCTGTTCCGGCCGACGAAGCCCACCCCCGACAACAAGTACCCGGCGTGCACCGAGGTCGGCGTCATCGACCTGAACGCCGGAAAGCTCCTGTGGTCGGGCAACGCCAAGGGTGCCACCACCGGCGACCGGCCCGCCTCCTACTACGAGGTCACCCTCAGCGGCCAGACCGTCGCCGCGGGCGGCACCAGCGGCGGCGCCGCCTGGAACCTCGCCGACGGCAAGTCCCTGTGGACGCCCAAGGTCGACGGCGAGGGCTGCTACGACAGCGGTTACGCCGGCGGCGAGGGCCTCGCCGTGATCCGCAAGTGCGGCCGCGGCGACAACCAGACCCTCTACGCCCAGACCCTGGACCCGGCCACCGGCGCCCAGACCGCCTCGTACAAGCTCTCCCCGGGCATCGAGTGGGCCTCCATCGTCTCCACGAAGCCCCTGATCGTCGCCGCCGACGTCGGCAAGACCGCCAAGAACGCCACCGGCGTCAGCGACCTGTTCGTCGTCGACCCCAAGGGCGAGCTCAAGGCCCGCATCTCGCTGGCCTCCGGCAACTTCGGCGGCAAGTGCGGCGGCACCGAGGTCGAGAAGTGCTCCGGCTTCGTCGTCGGCAACGGCAAGATCTACCTGCCCTCGATCGAGCACCAGGGCAAGGAGCCGGTCGGCCGCACCAACGAGCTGCTCTCCTTCGACCTGGAGACCGGCAAGCAGACCACCGACCGCGCCGACGCCGGCGAGCGGTACACCATGTTCCCGCTCCGCATGGACGGGTCGCACATCATCGCGTACAAGCAGCCCCCGTACGACAAGGGCGGCCAGATCGTCAGCATCGACGGCACGACGATGAAGGAGACCCTCCTCATGGAGAACCCGGCGGAGAAGACCAGCCGCACCGCCGAGACCGGCTTCTCGCCCGACTACTCCGAATACCGCTACCACAACGGCAAGCTCTTCATCTCCCGCACGACGGCCAGGAAGCCGTACTCGGACAAGGGCGACCCCGAGTACCTGTTCGTCTCCTTCAGCGCCAGCTGATCCCCGGCCGATCCCGGCCACCCCGCGCAGGACGCACGAGCCCCCGGAAGGTCCGCCTTCCGGGGGCTTCTGCGCGGTATCCGCCGCGCGCCGTCGAACAAGCGTGTAGCTTGCCGGGGCAGAAGGGTCGGGGGTGGGTGCGCAATGGGCGTACGGGTCATGGTGCTCGACGAGCACCGGCTGCTGGCCGAGGCGCTGGCCTCGGCCCTCAAGCTGCGCGGGCACCGGGTGCTCGCCGCGGCCGCCCCCGCCGCGGGCGCCGCCGAACTGGTCATCAGCCGGGCGCCGGAGGTGTGCCTGCTGGGCACCGCCACGCCCGCCGAGCCGGGGGTCTTCGAACCGGTCGTCCGCATCAAGCGGGAACGGCCGCAGATCGCCGTCGTCGTCCTCGGCCCGGTGCCGAGCCCCCGCGGGATCGCCGCCGCCTTCGCCGCCGGCGCGTCGGGGTACGTACGCCACGACGAGCGGATCGAAGGCGTGGAGCGGGCGCTGGCCAAGGCCCGGGCGGGGGAGGTCGCGATCTCCCCGCAGCTGCTCCAGGGGGCCTTCGCGGAACTCCTCAACCCCGCCGTCCAGCCCGACGACGAGGGCAGCCGGCTGCTGCGGCTGCTCACCCCGCGGGAGGTGGAGGTGCTGGTCCGGGTCGCCGAGGGCGAGGACACCCGGCTCATCGCCGCGGGCATGGAGATCGCGCCCAGCACCGCCCGCACGCACGTGCAGCGGGTGCTGATGAAGCTGGGCGTGGGCTCCCGGCTGGAGGCCGCCGCGCTGGCCGCCAGGACCGGTCTGCTCGACCGGGCCGGGCTCCCGCCGACGGCCGCCGATTTCCCCGCGGGCGCTTAATCGGGTAAGCCAGTGACCGGCATGTGCACGCGCCCGCGTGCATCCCCCCGCGAGAGGCAGTAGACGAGTGAGCGAGACGGCGACTCCCACAACGGCGACGTACAAGTACATGGTCACCGGCGGCGCCGGATACGTCGGCAGCGTCGTCGCGGCGCACCTCCTGGAGGCCGGGCACGAGGTCACGGTCCTCGACGACCTCTCCACCGGCTTCCGCGAGGGCGTCCCGGCGGGCGCGGCCTTCATCGAGGGCCGGATCCAGGACGCCGCCCGCCACCTGGACCCCTCCTACGACGCGGTGCTGCACTTCGCGGCGTCCTCGCAGGTCGGCGAGTCCGTGGTCAACCCGGGCAAGTACTGGGAGAACAACGTCGGCGGCACGCTCGCC
Source organism: Streptomyces sp. NPDC086989 (assembly GCF_044745505.1). Lineage (NCBI taxonomy): Bacteria > Bacillati > Actinomycetota > Actinomycetes > Kitasatosporales > Streptomycetaceae > Streptomyces > Streptomyces sp. NPDC086989. The sequence continues at coordinate 131,374 of NZ_JBIVAL010000017.1, read as the reverse complement.
CTGCTGGCCGCGATGCGCACGCACGGCGTGCGCAAGCTGGTGTTCTCCTCCACCGCCGCCACCTACGGCGAGCCCACCGAGGGCCTGCTCACCGAGGACTCGGTCACCAGGCCCACCAACCCCTACGGCGCCTCGAAGCTGGCCGTCGACCACATGATCGCCGGAGAGTGCGCGGCGCACGGCGTGGCCGCGGTCTCGCTGCGCTACTTCAACGTGGCCGGCGCGTACGGCGAGTTCGGCGAGCGCCACGACCCCGAGACCCACCTGATCCCGCTGGTGCTCCAGGTCGCCCTGGGCGAGCGCGAGTCGATCTCGGTGTTCGGCGAGGACTACCCGACCCCCGACGGCACCTGCGTGCGCGACTACATCCACGTCGCCGACCTGGCTGAGGCCCACCTGGCCGCCCTGGAGGCCGCCACCGCCGGCGAGCACCTGATCTGCAACCTGGGCAACGGCAACGGCTTCTCGGTCCGCGAGGTCGTCGAGACGGTCCGCAAGGTCACGGGCGCGGAGATCCCCGAGGTCGTCGCCCCGCGCCGGGCCGGCGACCCGGCGGTCCTCGTCGCGTCCGCGCGCGCGGCCCACGAGCGGCTCGGCTGGACGCCGGCCCGCTCGGACCTCACCGGCATCATCACGGACGCCTGGAACTTCACCCGCTCGCTGCGTTCCTGACCCCCGCGGCCGTACCCGTGCACCGCGCCCCCCGCACCCGACCGTGCGGGGGGCGCGGTTGCGTACGGGAGCGTGCGCGGGGAGCGCGTAGGGGCGGTCCGGCGCCGTGGACGGGCGCGCTGCGCGGGCGCCCGGCGTGCACACGCCGGGCGAAATGCCCTCCGTGCAACTGCCCGCGGCACGCGCCGGTCGGAAACCGTCTTCCGGACCGACCGTGTGGTCGAATTCTGGCCATGGAAAACCGGGTTCGCGCCTGCCCAGCCGGAAAATCGCTCGGAAAACTTCTGCTATTCGGCCAACCGCGAGCCGCCCCCCGCTCTACGCTGATGCGTGACACCGGTGGGGGCCGGTGTTGATTCAGGGGTCGAGACACGCCGGGTACGGCGTCCGGTCCGGGGTAGTGCAGAGATGTCTCGGCGGCGGCCGCGGCAGCTGCGGATCACCCGGTCCGGGCGCCGTACCCGCAGTCGTCCGTTCCCCGACCCTTGGGGGTTTTGTGGTTCGCATCCGGGTTCTCGTGGTCGACGATCACCGCATCTTCGCCGAATCGCTCGCCGCCGCGCTCGCGGCCGAGCCCGACGTGGACGTGTCCGCGGCCGGCAGCGGTCCCGCCGCGCTGCGCTGCCTCGAACGCGCGGTGGCCGAGGGCCGCCGCTTCGACGTCCTGCTCGTCGACGCCGACCTCGGCGCCGCCGCCGGCGGCGCCGTGCCCGCCCAGCGCGAACCGGGCTCCGGCTCGCCGCCCGCGGCGGACGGGATCGCCCTGGTCGCCGGGGTGCGGGTGTCCCACCCCGGGGTCCGCACCGTCGTCCTCGCCGAACGCGACGATCCGCGCCGGGCCGCACTCGCCCTCCAGGCGGGGGCCTCCGGCTGGGTGGCGAAGGACTGCTCGCTCTCGCGGCTGCTCGCCGTCATCCGCGGCGTCCTGCGCGAGGAGACCCACCTGCCGCCCGCGCTGCTCACCGGAGTGCTGCGCGAACTGACCGCGGCGCGCAAGCACCGTACGGACAGTGAACGGCTCGTGGAGTCCCTCACGCCGCGCGAGCACGAGGTGCTGCGCTGCATGGTGGCGGGGCTGGGCCGCAAGGACGTGGCGGCGCGGCTGTTCCTGTCCCCGCACACGGTCCGCACGCACATGCAGAACGTGCTGGGCAAGCTCGGGGTGCACTCGACGCTCGCGGCGGTGGCGCTGGCCCGGCGGGCCGGGGTGCGGCCGGCGGACCTAGCCGGGGATGTTGTCGAACGGAGCGGTCAACTGGCGTAGCAGCGCCGCGAGGTCACCGCGCTGGGCCTGGGAGAGCTGGGCCAGGATCGCCCGCTCCTGGGCCAGCAGGCCCGCCAGGGCCTGGTCGGCGCGGTCCCGGCCCTCGGGCGTCAGCCGGACCAGCACCCCGCGCCGGTCGTTGGGGTCGGGCAGCCGTTCGACGAGGCCCTTCTTGGCGAGCCGGTCGATGCGGTTGGTCATGGTGCCCGAGGTGACCAGGGTCTGCGTGAGCAGCTGGCCAGGGGAGAGCTGGTAGGGCGCGCCGGCGCGGCGCAGCGACGTCAGGACGTCGAACTCCCAGGGCTCCAGGCCGTGCTCGGAGAACGCCAGCCTGCGGGCACGGTCGAGATGGCGGGCAAGCCTGCTGACGCGGCTCAGTACTTCGAGCGGTTCCACGTCGAGGTCAGGGCGTTCCCGCCGCCATGCCGCGACCAATCGGTCGACCTCGTCCTCCATGCCGATCAGTGTAAGGGGTCTGTCGATGTGAAGTCTCTTCAAATCGAGGATCTCGGGGACTTATATCTCGATCTCATGAGTCTTGACGTCAAGATATATTTTGGGCGACGATGGGCATGGAGGGTGCCGGAACGGCTTCCGCTTCCGCCCGACCCGCCAGCAGGGAGGATCGAACATGCATTCCGATACCGCTTCGGCACGGATCCCCGCCGCCACCAGCCACGGTGCACCCACCTGGGACCCCCAGCAATACCTCCGGCACGCAGGACACCGAACCCGCCCCTTCCTCGACCTCCTGCACCGGATACCCGACCTGCCCGCCCGGCCCGCCCGCATCGCCGACCTCGGCTGCGGCCCCGGCAACGTCACCGCCCTCCTCGCCGAACGCTGGCCCGAGGCCCGCATCACCGGCTTCGACCTCTCCCCGGAGATGCTCCGGCGCGCCGACGACGAGTACGCGGGCCGGACCCCCGGCGGCGGCAGCCTCGACTTCCGCCACGCCGACCTCGCGCACTGGCTCCCCGAGGACCCCTACGACCTGATCGTCTCCAACGCCGCCCTCCAGTGGGTCCCGAGCCACCCCGGCTCCTTCCCCGCCTGGATCCACGGGCTGCGCCCCGGCGGCACCTTCGCCTTCCAGGTCCCCGGCAACCACACCGCCCCCAGCCACGCCCTGCTCGCCCGGCTCTGCGACACCCCGCGCTGGCACGACCGGCTGGCCGGCCACGGCGCCCGCTACGTACACCTCCTCGAACCCGCCGAGTACCTGGCCCGGCTCACCGGGCTGGGCTGCGCGGTCGACACCTGGGAGACGACGTACCACCAGATGCTGACCGGCCCCGATCCGGTGCTCGACTGGGTCAAGGGCACCGCCCTGCGGCCCGTCCTCACCGCCCTCGGCAACGACCGGCCGGCCGTGGACGCCTTCCTCGCCGAATACCGCGAGCTGCTGCGCGAGGCCTACCCGCCCGGGCCGCGCGGCACCGTGTTCCCGTTCCGCCGGATCTTCGCCGTCGCCCGCAAGGAGGCCTGACCGTGCTGCGCGCAGTCGACCACGTCCAACTCGCCGCGCCGCCCGGCTCGGAGGACCGGCTCCGCGCGTACTACACCCACGTACTGGGCATGACCGAGATCCCCAAGCCGCCCCTCCTCGCCGCCCGCGGCGGCTGCTGGTTCGCCGCCGGCCCCGTACAGCTGCACCTGGGCGTCGAGTAGGACTTCCGGCCCGCCCGCAAGGCGCACCCCGGGCTGCGGGTGACCGGGATCGAGGCGTACGCGCGCAGACTGCGCGAACGCGGCGCCGAGGTCGTCTGGGACCACGACCTGCCGGGACACCGCCGCTTCTACTCCGAGGACCCCGTCGGCAACCGGATCGAATTCCTGGAAGAGCACGGCCCGCAACCCCTCACCTGACGACGGCATGCGACGACGGCGCCCCGCCACCGGATCTCCGGTGACGGGGCGCCGTCGCGTGGTACCGGTCCGGTCAGCCGATGCTGCGGTAGGTCACGTTGCCCCGGAACATGACGGGCCACGTGAGGACCTCGCTGCCGAACAGGCTGTGGCCGCCTTCCATGCGGAACAGGTTGCCGTTGGCGTCGGCGAGGACCAGGTCCGCCTTGCCGTCACCGGTGAGGTCACCGGGCGACACGATGTCCTTGTAGCCGCCCAGCATTCCGAAGACGGCCCAACGGGCACCGAACGGTGCGCTCGCCTTGCCGGTGCCCGGGTGGAAGTACAGGTCCCCGGAGTTGGTGATGCCGACCACGTCCGCGTTGCCGTCACCGTTGAAGTCCCCGGCGGCGATCTGCTTGTACTGGTCCCAGCCGCCGCCGATGTTGATCGGGGCGGCGAAGGCGTTGCCGGTGCCGTTGCCCTGGTGGACGTACAGGTTGCCCCAGATGTCACGGGTCAGCAGGTCGCCCTTGCCGTCGCCGGAGACGTCGCCGCCGCCGATGACCAGGTTGGTGACGCCCCACCAGTCACCGGCGATGTTCTGGTTCGTGGTGCGGTTGGTCAGGCCCCACTGGTTGGACTGGAACTTCTGGCCCCAGTTGAGCTTGTCCATGCCCGCGGCCACGACCAGCTTGGAACCGTCGTCCGGCCAGTTGAAGTCACCGGCCTTGCGCGGGTCGAAGAGCGAGCCGTCGCTCTTGTTGTCGTACGACCAGTACTGGCCGCCCGCGTCGACCGTGCCGACGTTGTGCTTGCCGTAGACCGGCGTGATGCCGGCGCCGAGGAAGAACTCGTTGCTCTTCCAGTTCGAGCCGCAGTTGTACTGCGGGGAGAACAGGCCGTTGCCCTCGGAGAAGTGGCAGAACAGGTCACCGGTGACGGTGACGCCCATCATGTCGGCCTTGCCGTCGCCGTCGATGTCGTCGGCGGCGATGATCTGCGTGTAGCCGGTCCAGCCGCTGGCGATCTGCGTCCGCCACTCGAACGGGTTGGCGCCGTTGCCGGTGCCCTTGTGCAGGAACAGCTCACCCGTGTACGTACGGCCCAGGACGTCCGCGTCACCGTCGCCGTCGATGTCGCCGAGACCGACGATCTGGTCGTACTGGTTCCAGCCGCCGCTGACCTTGACGGCCGCGGCGAACGGGTTCGCCAGGTTGCCGGTGCTCCGGTAGTAGTACAGGTCGCCGGCGGGCGTACGGGCGATGACGTCGGGGCGGCCGTCCTTGTTCAGGTCGCCCGCCGAGATGACGCGGTTGTACATCTGCCAGCCGGTGCCGGTCCAGGTCGGCGCACCGGCGGTGCCGCCGGAGGTCTCGCGCAGCTGCAGCTTGCCGTCGAAGGTCAGCGTGAGGATCTCGGGGTTCCAGCCACCGCCGACGTTGCCGAGCGCGATGATGTCCTTGACCGTCTCCGCTTCGTCGCCCTCGATGCGGAAGTCGGTGGCGGGGCTGCCCTCGGCGGCGCTGGTCGCGAAGGCGCCGGCGAACCCGCGGGTGTTGCGGAAGACCAGCTCGCTGAAGCCGTCTCCGTCCAGGTCCAGACGCGGCTGGGAGACGTTGGCCGTGGTCGCGGCCGCGGCGACGCCCTGCGGAGCGGCCGCACGCGCGCCCTTGTCCACGGACTTCGCATTCGGCGCCAGCACACCGGGAGCCGGGCTGGCGGCATGCGGGACGGCGGCCTTCGGGCCGCTCGTCGCCTTGGCCGTGGCGGCGGCCGGACGGTCCGAGGCCTTGCCGGCAGCGGTCGCCTGGCCTACGGAGAGCAGGGTGCCCGCGGAGAGGGCGAGAGCGGTGCAGGCCGCGACGCGGCCGAAGCGCGAAGAGCGCAAGAGGTTCCCCAGTGGGTCGCAGGTGGAACCGGGTGGTCGTCACGACGGTCTGGGGCGCATGCCTAGAACGGCACAGCGCGTCGGTCGTACTTACCCCCCCGGGAAGTAGGCCTCACAGTACCGCCGCGTTTTCCGAGGTCAAAGAGGTTTCCCGTACAACCTTTCGCTTCCGGCGTGACCGGGCGACCGGGTAGATCAGCTCCTGCGGTGGCCCACCAGCCGTGGCTTCGACTCCAGCCCGTCCAGCCCGTGCCAGGCCAGGTTCACCAGGTGCGCCGCGACCTCCGCCTTCTTCGGCCGGCGCACGTCCAGCCACCACTGCCCCGTCAGGGCGACCATCCCGACCAGCGCCTGCGCATACAGCGGGGCCAGCTTCGGGTCGAAGCCCCGCGCCTTGAACTCCAGGCCCAGAATGTCCTCGACCTGCGTCGCGATATCGCTGATCAGCGACGCGAACGTGCCCGTCGACTGCGCGACCGGCGAGTCCCGCACCAGGATGCGGAACCCGTCCGTATAGGACTCGATGTAGTCCAGCAGCGCGAACGCCGCCTGCTCCAGCAGCTCCCGCGGATGCCCGGCCGTCAGCGCGCCCGTCACCCCGTCCAGCAGCTGGCGCATCTCCCGGTCCACGACGACCGCGTACAGGCCCTCCTTGCCCCCGAAGTGCTCGTACACCACCGGCTTGGACACCCCGGCCTTCGCCGCGATCTCCTCCACCGACGTGCCCTCGAAGCCCTTCTCCGCGAACAGGGTGCGGCCGACGTCCAGCAGTTGCTGACGCCGCTCGGCGCCCGTCATCCGGACCCGGCGGCCGCGCCGGGTCTTGTCGCTGCTGGAACTGCTGCCGTCGATCGCCACGTCCCCCATCATGCCGCGTTCGACGCGTTTTCCCTGCGCCGGGCATCGAGGCGGGCACCGGACGGCCAGCGCACGTCCGTCGCCCACCCCGCGAGCTCGAACCAGCGGATCAGACGGGCACTGGAGTCGACCTGGCCGCGCAGCACACCGTGCCGGGCCGACGTCGGGTCCGCGTGGTGCAGGTTGTGCCAGGACTCCCCGCACGAGAGCACCGCGAGCCACCACACGTTGCCGGAACGGTCGCGCGACTTGAACGGACGCTTGCCCACCGCGTGACAGATCGAATTGATCGACCACGTCACGTGGTGCAGCAGCGCGACGCGCACCAGCGAGCCCCAGAAGAACGCCGTGAACGCACCCCACCACGACATCGTCACCAGGCCCCCGACCAGCGGCGGGATCGCCAGCGACACGATCGTCCAGAGCACGAAGTCACGCGAGATCCGCCGGATCGCCGGATCCTTGATCAGGTCGGGGGCGTACTTCTGCTGATTGGTCTGCTCCTCGTCGAACAGCCACCCGATGTGCGCCCACCACAGGCCCTTCATCAGCGCCGGGACGGTCTCCCCGAACCGCCACGGCGAATGCGGGTCGCCCTCGTGGTCGGAGAACTTGTGGTGCTTGCGGTGATCCGCCACCCAGCGCACCAGCGGCCCCTCCACCGCCATCGAACCCATCACGGCCAGCACGATCCGCAGGGGCCGCTTCGCCTTGAAGGAACCGTGCGTGAAGTACCGGTGGAAACCGATCGTGATCCCGTGGCAGGCCAGGAAGTACATGAACACCATCAGGCCGAGATCCAGCCAGCTCACCCCCCAGCCCCAGACCAGCGGAACCGCCGCCAGCAGGGCCAGGAAGGGAACGACGATGAACAACAGCAGGGCGATCTGCTCCACGGACCGCTTGCTCTCGCCCCCCAGCGTCGCGGAGGGCACGGCGGCACCGGCACCTGCACCGGAACCGGAATCTGGATCGGAATCGGAGGCCGCCGAGGCGCCCTCGATCAGCTCGGGACTGGTGGTCATGAGGGTCCCCTGGGGGTGAGGAATCGGCAGACGCCTTGCGCCTGCCCAGGCTACGGATGCGTAACCTACGGCAACGTAAGTATGGCAAAGCCGGAGCCCACGACAAGAGGAGCACGGCCGCGCCCGAGGCGTTCTCGAGGGCGCCCGCCACCGCCCGCGCGCCGCCTGGTGAGACGTTTAGCGAGGCACCAGGCCAGGACACCTATCCTGTTGTCGTCGGACAGCGCGGTCCGCACGGGCAGCCGAGCTGCGCACCAGGTGGGGGACACCCCCGCGCATCCCGGAGCCCACCTCCCAGTAGCGCTCGAACACTGCAAGGAGCCGCACCTGTGAGCAGTGCTGACCAGGCCTCCTCCACCCCGGCCACCGCCGCCAACGCGGAACTGCGAGCGGACATCCGCCGCCTCGGGGACCTCCTCGGCGAGACCCTCGTCCGCCAGGAAGGCCAAGAACTCCTCGACCTCGTCGAACAAGTGCGCGCCCTGACCCGCACCGACGGCGAAGCCGCCGCCGCACTGCTCGGCGACACCGACCTGGAGACCGCCGCCAAGCTGGTGCGCGCCTTCTCCACCTACTTCCACCTCGCCAACGTCACCGAACAGGTCCACCGCGGCAAGGAACTGCGCGCCCACCGCGCCGCCGAAGGCGGGCTCCTCGCCCGCACCGCCGACATGCTCAAGGACGCCGACCCCGAGCACCTGCGCGAAACGGTCCGCAACCTCAACGTGCGCCCCGTCTTCACCGCGCACCCCACCGAAGCGGCCCGCCGCAGCGTCCTCAACAAGCTGCGCCGCATCGCCGCCCTGCTCGAAGAGCCCGTCTCCGGAGCCGGCGAACGCCGCCGCCACGACCTGCGCCTCGCCGAGAACATCGACCTCGTCTGGCAGACCGACGAGCTCCGCGTCGTGCGCCCCGAACCCGCCGACGAGGCCCGCAACGCCATCTACTACCTCGACGAGCTGCACGCCGGCGCCGTCGGCGACGTCCTCGAGGACCTCGCCGCCGAGCTCCAGCGCGTCGGCGTCGAGCTGCCCGCCGGCACCCGCCCCCTCACCTTCGGCACCTGGATCGGCGGCGACCGCGACGGCAACCCCAACGTCACCCCCGACGTCACCCGCGACGTACTGATCCTCCAGCACGAACACGGCATCACCGACGCCCTCGAACTCGTCGACTTCCTGCGCGGCCTGCTCTCCAACTCCATCCGCTACACCGGCGCCACCGAGGAACTCCTCTCCTCCCTCCAGGCCGACCTCGAACGCCTCCCCGAGATCAGCCCGCGCTACAAGCGGCTCAACGCCGAAGAGCCCTACCGCCTCAAGGCCACCTGCATCCGGCAGAAGCTCGTCAACACCCGCGAACGCCTCGCCAAGGGCACCCCCCACGAGGAGGGCCGCGACTACCTCGGCACCGCCGAGCTCCTCGCCGACCTCACCCTCATCCAGACCTCCCTGCGCGAACACCGCGGCGCCCTCTTCGCCGACGGCCGCATGGACCGCACCATCCGCACCCTCGCCGCGTTCGGCCTCCAGCTCGCCACCATGGACGTCCGCGAACACGCCGACGCCCACCACCACGCCCTCGGCCAGCTCTTCGACCGCCTCGGCGAGGAATCCTGGCGCTACGCCGACATGCCCCGCGACTACCGCGGCAAGCTCCTCGCCAAGGAACTCCGCTCCCGGCGCCCCCTCGCCCCCACCCCCGCACCCCTCGACGCCGCCGGCCACAAGACCCTCGGCGTCTTCTTCGCCATCAAGGACGCCTTCGAGAAGTTCGGCCCCGAAGTCATCGAGTCCTACATCATCTCGATGTGCCAGGGCGCCGACGACGTCTTCGCCGCCGCCGTCCTCGCCCGCGAAGCCGGCCTCATCGACCTCCACGCAGGCTGGGCCAAGATCGGCATCGTCCCGCTCCTGGAAACCACCGACGAGCTCCGCGCCGCCGACGTCATCCTCGACGAGATGCTCGCCGACCCCTCCTACCGGCGCCTCGTCTCCCTGCGCGGCGACGTCCAGGAGGTCATGCTCGGCTACTCCGACTCCTCCAAGTTCGGCGGCATCACCACCAGCCAGTGGGAGATCCACCGCGCCCAGCGCCGCCTGCGCGACGTCGCCCACCGCTACGGCGTACGCCTGCGCCTCTTCCACGGCCGCGGCGGCACCGTCGGCCGCGGCGGCGGCCCCTCCCACGACGCGATCCTCGCCCAGCCCTGGGGCACCCTCGAAGGCGAGATCAAGGTCACCGAACAGGGCGAGGTCATCTCCGACAAGTACCTCGTCCCCTCACTGGCCCGCGAAAACCTGGAGCTGACCGTCGCGGCCACCCTCCAGGCCTCCGCCCTGCACACCGCACCCCGCCAGTCCCACGACGACCTCGCCCGCTGGGACGCGGCCATGGACACCGTCTCCGACGCCGCCCACGCCGCCTACCGCGCCCTCGTCGAAGACCCCGACCTGCCCGCCTACTTCTTCGCCGCCACCCCCGTCGACCAGCTCGCCGACCTCCACCTCGGCTCGCGCCCCTCCCGCCGCCCCGACTCCGGGGCCGGCCTCGACGGCCTGCGCGCCATCCCCTGGGTCTTCGGCTGGACCCAGTCCCGCCAGATCGTCCCCGGCTGGTACGGCGTCGGCTCCGGCCTCAAGGCCCTGCGCGAAGCCGGCGGCGAAACCGCCCTCACCGAGATGGGCGAGCGCTGGCACTTCTTCCGCAACTTCCTCTCCAACGTCGAGATGACGCTGGCCAAGACCGACCTGCGGATCGCCCGCCACTACGTCGACACCCTCGTCCCCGACGAGCTCAAGCACGTGTTCACCCGCATCGAAGCCGAACACGAGCTCACCGTCCGCGAAGTCCTGCGCATCACCGGTGGCGAGAAGCTCCTCGACTCCCACCCCGTCCTCCAGCAGACCTTCGCCGTCCGCGACGCCTACCTCGACCCCATCTCCTACCTCCAGGTCTCCCTCCTCGCCCGCCAGCGCGCCGCCGCCGAACGCGGCGAGGACCCCGACCCGCTGCTCGCCCGAGCCCTGCTGCTCACCGTCAACGGCGTCGCCGCCGGCCTGCGCAACACCGGCTGACCCCCGCCCGCAACGCACGAGGGCCCCCGCCGTCCGGACCGGACGGCGGGGGCCCTCGTACGTCGGGCGGTCAGGAGTTGTACGCCGACTGGGCGCGCTCCAGACCCTCCGCGATCAGGCACTCCACGGAATCCGCCGCCCGGTCCACGAACCAGTCCAGCTCCTTGCGCTCCGCCGACGAGAAGTCCTTCAGCACGAAGTCCGCCACCTGCATACGGCCCGGCGGACGCCCGATCCCGCACCGCACCCGGTGGTAGTCCGCGCCCATCGACTTCGTCATCGACTTCAGGCCGTTGTGCCCGTTGTCCCCGCCGCCCAGCTTCAGCCGCAGCGTCGGATAGTCGATGTCCAGCTCGTCGTGGACCGCCACGATCCGGTCCAGCGGCACCTTGTAGAAGTCGCGCAGCGCCGTCACCGGGCCGCCCGACAGGTTCATGAACGACATGGGCTTCGCCAGCACCACCCGGCGGTTCGCCGGCCCCGGCGGACCCATCCGGCCCTCGACCACCTGCGCCCGCGCCTTGTGCGCCTTGAACTTCCCGCGCATCCGCTCCGCCAGCAGATCCACCACCATGAACCCGATGTTGTGGCGGTTGCCCGCGTACTCCGCCCCGGGATTACCGAGGCCGACGATCAGCCACGGCGCCGCATCGTCCGACATCCATGCTCCTTAACGAGGACGACCGCCGTCCCGCTCCCAGTGGAGCCGGACGGCGGTCGTTCAGCAAGTGCTGAGGTGGAAAAGCGAGGCTCAGGCCTCTTCGCCCTCGGTGGCGGCCTCGGCGGCCGGCTCCTCGGCCTGCGGGGCGACGACCTGCAGAACGGCGGTCTCGCCGTCGACGGCCAGCGTGGTGCCGGCCGGCAGGACCAGGTCGGACGCGTGGATGGTCGCGCCGGCCTCGAGGCCCTCGATGGAGACGGTGACCTCGGTCGGGATGTGGGTGGCCTCGGCCTCGACCGAAACGGTGGTCAGCAGGGTCTCCAGCATGTTCGCGCCGGGGGCCAGGTCACCCTCGGTGACGACGGGGACCTCGACGGTGACCTTCTCGCCCTTCTGGACGATCAGGAAGTCGACGTGGGTCAGCGTGCGCTTGACCGGGTGACGCTGGACGGCCTTCGGGATGACCAGCTCGGTGCCGCCGCCCTTGATGTTCAGGGAGAGCAGGACGTTCGGGGTCTTCAGGGCCATCATCAGGCCGTGACCCTCGACGTCGACGTGCTTCGGGTCGGTGCCGTGACCGTAGATGACACCGGGAACCAGACCGTCACGACGGGCCTGACGGGCAGCGCCCTTGCCGAAGTTGGTACGGGTGGCAGCGGAAAGCTTGACCTCGGACATGCTCACTCCTCGTGGGGTGATGGAAAAGGACACAGTCACCCGGCCTGAACGGCCTGCTACGAAGAGCGCGTCGATAACGGAGCACCGGCACCAACAGGTGCGGCCTCCCTCGCCGAGCAACTCGAAGAGTGTACCCGGCGCGGAAGGCCGCACCCAAAAGGATCTCTGTCCCGTACCGCTACCGCTGGTCCTGCTGCCTACTACTGCTGCTTACTACTGCTGCTCTTCGAACAGGCTCGTGACCGAACCGTCCTCGAAGACCTCGCGCACCGCACGCGCGACCATCGGCGCGATCGACAGGACCGTGATCTTGTCGAGCTCCAGGTCGGACGGGTCCGGCAGGGTGTTCGTGAAGATGAACTCGCTGACCTTCGAGTTCTTCAGACGGTCCGCGGCCGGCCCCGACAGGATGCCGTGCGTGGCCGTCACGATCACGTCCTCCGCACCGTGCGCGAACAACGCATCGGCCGCGGCGCAGATCGTGCCACCGGTGTCGATCATGTCGTCGACCAGGACGCAGACCCGGCCCCGGACCTCACCGACGACCTCGTGGACCGTCACCTGGTTCGCGACGTCCTTGTCACGGCGCTTGTGCACGATCGCCAGCGGAGCGTCCAGACGGTCACACCAGCGGTCCGCCACCCGCACACGACCGGCGTCCGGGGACACGATCGTCAGCTTCGTGCGGTCCACCTTCGCGCCCACGTAGTCCGCCAGCACCGGCAGCGCCGACAGGTGGTCCACCGGACCGTCGAAGAAGCCCTGGATCTGGTCCGTGTGCAGGTCGACCGTCAGGATGCGGTCCGCACCCGCGGTCTTCAGCAGATCGGCCACCAGACGCGCCGAGATCGGCTCCCGGCCCTTGTGCTTCTTGTCCTGACGGGCGTACCCGTAGGACGGGATGATCACGGTGATGGAGCGGGCCGACGCACGCTTCAGCGCGTCGATCATGATCAGCTGCTCCATGATCCACTTATTGATCGGAGCCGTGTGGCTCTGGATCAGGAAGCAGTCCGCGCCACGAGCCGACTCCTGGAAACGAACGTAGATCTCACCGTTCGCGAAGTCGAAAGCCTTGGTCGGCACGAGGGCGACGCCCAGCTGATGCGCAACCTCCTCGGCCAGCTCGGGGTGGGCGCGGCCGGAGAAGAGCATCAGCTTCTTCTCGCCGGTCGTCTTGATCCCGGTCACAGCACAGTCTCCTCAGACGTGTTGAAAGCTGCTCGCCCCCGTGTGCGTCCGTCCCGCACACGGTGAGCCAGCCGAATTGCGTGCACCTATCACGGTACGCCGTCCCGGGCGTACCTGTTTCCGGTCAGTTCACCTCAACGAGGCCTCAACGCGGGTCCGCGTCCTCCCGGACCGCCGACTGAGCCGCCGTCGCAGCGGCACTTCCCGGACGCTTGCGAGCCACCCAGCCCTCGATATTCCGCTGCTGACCGCGGGCCACGGCCAGCGCACCGGGCGGCACGTCCTTCGTGATCACCGAGCCGGCCGCGGTGTACGCCCCGTCCCCGATCGTGACGGGAGCCACAAACATGTTGTCCGAACCCGTCTTGCAGTGTGAGCCGACCGTGGTGTGGTGCTTGTGCTCGCCGTCGTAGTTCACGAACACGCTGGCCGCGCCGATGTTGCTGTACTCGCCGATCGTCGCGTCACCCACGTACGACAGGTGCGGCACCTTCGTGCCCTCACCGATCGTCGCGTTCTTCATCTCGACGTACGTGCCCGCCTTCGCCTTCGCGCCCAGGTTCGTCCCCGGACGCAGGTACGCGAACGGACCCACCGACGCCGACTCCCCGACCACCGCCGTGTCCGCCACCGTGTTGTCCACCCGCGCCCGCGGACCCACCCACGTGTCCTTCAGCCGCGTGTTCGGACCCACCTCGGCCCCCTCGGCCACGTGCGTCGCACCCAACAGCTGCGTACCCGGGTGGACGACCGCGTCCTGCCCGAACGTCACCGTCACGTCCACGAACGTGCTCGCCGGATCCACGACCGTCACGCCCGCGAGCATCGCCCGCTCCAGCAGACGCGCGTTGAGCAGCGCACGGGCCTCCGCGAGCTGCACGCGGTTGTTGATCCCCAGGATCTGCCGGTGGTCGCCGCCCACGGCCGCACCCACCCGGTGACCGGCCTCGCGCAGGATGCCGAGCACGTCCGTGAGGTACTCCTCGCCCTGGCTGTTGTCCGTACGGACCTTCCCGAGGGCGTCCGCGAGCAGCGCGCCGTCGAAGGCGAAGACCCCGGAGTTGATCTCCTGGATCGCACGCTGCGCGTCGGTGGCGTCCTTGTGCTCGACGATGGCCGTCACGGCCCCGTCCTCGCCGCGGATGATCCGGCCGTAGCCGGTGGAGTCCGGGACCTCGGCGGTGAGCACGGTGACGGCGTTGCCGTCGGCCTCGTGCGTCTGCACGAGCTGCCCGAGGGTCTCGCCCGTCAGCAGCGGGGTGTCGCCGCAGACGACGACGACCGTGCCGGACGGCTGCCCGCCGAGCTCTTCGAGGGCCATGCGGACGGCGTGACCGGTGCCGTTCTGCTCGTACTGGACGGCGGTGCGCACGCCGGCGTCGATGTCCGCGAGGTGCGCGGTGACCTGCTCGCGGGCGTGGCCGACGACGACCACGAGGTGCGCCGGGTCCAGCTCGCGCGAGGCGGCGACGACGTGTCCCACGAGCGAACGCCCGCAGATCTCGTGCAGAACCTTGGGAGTGGCCGACTTCATGCGGGTGCCTTCACCCGCTGCGAGTACGACGACGGCTGCCGGGCGGTTGGCGCTCACGGGGATGCCCTTCGGCTTCGGGTGGTGGACCCGTGAAGGATACCGGGGCGTTACACCCCGGGAACGAGGCCGGGTCCCGACCGTGGAGGTCAGGACCCGAACTTGCGAAGCTCCCGAGGAAGGAATCGAACCCTCATTCAATGGACCAAAACCATTTGTCCTGCCATTAGACGACTCGGGATAGTTCGCCGTTTATGTCCGATATGGCTGATCGAACTGCGATGCAGCCCCTACTATGCCGCACCACCAGCCCTCGATGCGACGGTACAGACCGGCGCTTTGGAGTACGCGAACGGCGAGGCAGCCGTAGTAGTGCTCGCCGGTGTTCTTCCGGACGGTCGTCGGATTGTGCCGCTTGAGCGTGGTCTTGAGGAACTGGCCGGGGGCGGCCCCGGTGAGCTCCGCCCAGAATCTCTCCGCGCCGGCGACGTCTGCGGTCTCGTGGATGGTGACGGCATACCGCAGGTGCTCCTCTTCGACTCCAAGCAGGCGCAGCCAAGCGAGGTAGACGCCCACCATTCCGGGATCGCTGTTCACGAAGATCACGCGTTCACGGCGGTCGTACGCCTTGTCCTTGCTGCCCTCGGACCAATAGAGGCTGACGCCGATGAGGAAGAGCTCGCGCTCCGACAAGGTGCCGACCTCGGCGGTTGCGGCTCGCTTAGTCTCGCGGCGGTCCTGCTCGCGGACCTCGAGGGTGCGCTCCCACCCCTGCCGGGCAATTGCCGAAGACTCTTCCGGTGTGCGCTGCCGATCCGGCTTGGGGAGGTCGCGGACCCAGAGGGAGATCGAGCTCTTCGAGCAGCCCAACTCGACCTGGATCTGGTCGTAGGTGAGGCCCCGGAGGCGGAGTTCTCGGGCCTTGGCGCGGAGGTCGTCCTTCGCGTGGGGGCGCTTCGTCCATTCGGGTGCCGGTTCGCCGTCCAGGAGGCGGTTGAGGATGTCGTTGTTGTGGACGTGCAGGCGGTCGCGGATCTGGCGGCGGCTGAGGCCCTCGCGGCGGAGGGCGACGGCCTGCTCGCGGAGGGCTTCGAAGGTGGTCGTTCCCGTACGGAGGCCGCCTGTGCCGTCGCCCGGGCGACGTCGGATATCGGTCATGTCGCCAATGTCGTCCGGAATGCGGGATTCAGGTCCCGCTCAGTGGACGATTCAGCCGTACGTGCGATCGCCTTCGGTTCGCCGGAAATCCGTTCGGGATTGTGCTGTGGGCGCTGCGTACGCTGGACGGCATGACCTATACGGGGGAAGAGCACGGGGCCGGGCGGGACGGGCCGCTGTGGTGGGAGCGGCGGCGCGGGGCCGTGCTGGACGTGGGGCTGGCGGCGGTGTCGGCCGTCGAGTGTGCCGTCGAGGGGGTTCCCTTCGCGCGCGAGGCCGGGATTCCGGTGGCGGTCGGGGTGCTGTTCGGGCTCCTGGTGGGGTCCACGCTGGTGCTGCGGCGGCGCTGGCCGATCGCGGTGGTGCTGGTCGGGATCGCCGTGGCGCCGGCCGCGATGGGGTTCCTGCTCGGGGTGGTCGGGCTGTACACGCTCGCCGCCTGCGAGGTGCCCCGGCGGATCACGGCGACGCTGGCCTCGATGTCGCTGGTGGCCACGTTCGTGGTGATGTACCTGCGGACCAGCGGGGACCAGGGGGCTTCGCGTTCCCTCGTCATCATCCTGTCCGTGTTCGTGGCGGTGGCGCTGACCGTGCCGCCGGTGCTGCTCGGCCTGTACATAGGGGCGCGGCGGCGGCTGATGGAGTCCTTGCAGGAGCGGGCGGACTCGTTGGAGCGGGAGCTGTCGCTGCTGGCGGACCGGGCGGAGGAGCGGGCCGAGTGGGCCCGTACGGAGGAGCGGACGCGGATCGCCCGGGAGATGCACGACGTGGTGGCGCACCGGGTGTCGCTGATGGTGGTGCACGCGGCCGCGCTGGAGGCGGTGGCGGCCAAGGATCCGGCGCGGGCGGCGAAGAACGCGGCGCTGGTGGGGGACATGGGGCGCCAGGCGTTGACGGAGCTGCGGGAGATGCTGGGGGTGCTGCGGGCGGCGGAGTCGCCGAAGCGGGCTCCGGCGGTGGTGCCGGTGGCTGCGCTGGCGGGGGGTGCGGGTTTCGAGGACGGGCCGGGGCCCACGCTGGATGAGCTGGAGGTGCTGGTCGGGCAGTCGCGGGCGGCCGGGATGGTGGTGGAGCTGGACGTCCGGGGTGTGGGGGAGGAGTATCCGGCGGAGGTGGAGCAGGCGGCGTACCGGGTGGTGCAGGAGGCGCTGACCAACTGCCATAAGCATGCGCCGGGCGCGAGGGTCGTGGTGCGGCTGGCTCATCGGGGGGATGAGGTGGCCATGCAGGTGGAGAACGGGCCGTGCGGGGCGGACGTGGTCCAGCCGGGGCTGCCGAGTGGTGGGAACGGGCTGGTCGGGATGAGGGAGCGGGTGCTGGGTCTGGGCGGGGTGTTCGTGTCCGGCCCGACGGACGAGGGCGGTTTCAAGGTCTCGGCGGTCCTCCCGCGGGGTCCTCGCCGGCCCTGACGCGGAGCGCGACGCGTCGGGGCGCGGTGCCGTGCCGGGCCGTGCCGGGCTTCGGGCGGAGCCGCGCCCCTGCCGTGCGCCGGGCCTGCCGTGCGCCGCGCCGTGCCCTTCGGGCTTCGGCGCCGCGCCGTGCACTGTCGGGCTCGGGGCGCAGCCGCGCCCTGCGCTGTGCCCCGCCGGTCCTGCCGTACGCCGAGTGCCGCGAGCGTCGTGCCCTGCCGTGCCCTGCCGCGCCGTTGCCCTGTCGGGCTCGGGCGTAGCCGCGCCCTGCGCTGGCCCCGCCGGTCCTGCCGTGCGGCGCCGCGCCGCGCCCTGCGCTGGGGCCTCCGCTGCGTCCTGCGTCGAGTGCCGCGGCGCTGTGCGCCGGGCCTGTCGGTCGGGCCCTGACGCGCCGTTTCCCTGTCGGGCTTGGGGCGGAGCTTCGCGCTGGGCCCCGCCGCGCCCTGCCGTGCGCCGCATCGTGCCGTGCCCTGGCGGGCTTGGGGCGGAGCGGCCGCACCGTTTTGCGGTGCGGGCGCCGCGGAGGGTTTCGGGGGGCGGGTGGTCAGGGGGCGGTGGTGAGGCGGGTGGGCTGGAGGCCGGTCAGCAGGAGGGTGAGGGCTTCGTCCACGCCGGCGCCGAGGTACCAGTCGCCGGTGTGGTCGATGCCGTAGACGCGGCCCTCGCAGTCGATGGCGAGGTGCGAGCCGCCGTCGGAGTCGACGCCGAGTGGGCAGAGCTGGGTGGAGAGGGCGCGGCCGAGGTCGGCGAAGGTGCGGGCCAGGTGGAGGCCGGTCAGGGGGTCCAGGTGGACGGGGACCGGTGCGGTCTGGCGGCCGGGGCCGGGGGCGGTGACGGTGAGCCCGCCGAATTCCGCCCAGGCTTCGACGGCTGCGGGGAAGACGGTGTGCCGGTGGCCGGCGGGGGTGGTGTGGTCCCGCAGGGCGTCGGCCCAGAACTCGGCCTGCTTGATGTCCCAGCGGCCGGGTTCCCAGCCGGCGGTGCGCAGGGCGGTGTCCACGGCGGTGGGGAAGCGGGTGGCCGAGGAGCGGTCGTAGGAGGCGGAGGAGGTGGTCATGGTGGCGGAGGTCAGGCCTTCTCTGACGCGGGGGTGAGGTCGACGGCGCGTACGCCGAAGTGTGCGAGGAGCGCTTCGCAGGACCGGCAGGGGGGTGCGTAGCTGCCGTGGAGCGGGTCGCCGTCCTCGCGGATGCGGCGGGCCGTGATCTTGGAGTGTTTGAGGGCGCGGCGGGCTTCGCTCGCGGTGAGGGGTTTGCGGGAGGCGCGTCTGCTGCGGGCGCCCTCGACGGCGGTGAGGTGGCGGGAGAGCAGGATGGCCTCGGGGCAGCGGCCGGTGAAGCGTTCCCGCTGGCCGCTGGTGAGCGTGTCGAGGAAGTCCTGGACGAGGGGGTGCAGGGCGGGTGCCTGGTCGGCCTTGCCGGCGGTGCCGGTGAGGGTTTCGCCGCGTACGGAGAGGGCGGCGGCGATGGTGGGGAGGATGCCGTCGCGGCGGAAGCGCAGGACGGGTGCGGCGGGCCGGCCGTCGGTGCTGCTCCAGCGCAGGCGTGGGTCGCCGGCCTGGGCGGCCGTCTGTCCCGCCGCGGGTCCGGCCGGTCCGGCCTGCGTGCCCCTTTCCGAGGCGCCGTCGGCCGTGTCTGTGCGTGTCGCCGTGTTCTGCATGGTCGCGTCTTCCCTCCCGTGGCGGCGGTGCCGGCCGCTGTCGCGCACGCCCCCGTGCTGAGGGGACAGCCTGTCAAATGTCCCCTGTCGTGTGGAAGCGGGGTCGAATATTCGTATCAATTCGGATGTTCCTGGCCGTCGTGCGGCCCCGGGGGTCACGGGCGGGTGACCCTCTTGCCGGAGCACATAGGCTGTGGTGAACCAGCCAGATCCAGCAGGGGGCTACCGCCATGACGACAGGTCGGCTCGGGCAGCAGGCCGTGCCACCCAACGCCGCGTACTCGGGGCAGGTCGTGCATTTCCCGGACCCGGTCCGGGCCGCTCGGCATCCCCACGGGGTACGGATGGACGCGGACGGGCATCCCGACTTCTCCCCGTACGCGCGTGCCGCGGTGGAGATCGCGGAGCCCCCGGAGGGCTTCGGCGTGGACGAACTGCGGCTGACGGACTACGTGTCCGCGAACGCGGCGATGCAGGCGGCCGGTCATGCGCTGTGGGACACCGTCGGCCCGGTGGCGACGCCGCACGGCTGGACCTGGCACCACGTGGCGAAGACGCGGCGGATGGAACTGGTCCCGGTCGAGGTGAAGGCGCTGCTGCGGCATCACGCGGGGCTGGCGACGGCGCCGGTCGACCACGACAAGCGCGGGACACGGCCGTTGCAGGAGGTGCGTCCGGCGCATCTGGGGCTGCCGAAGTCGGTGGTGTCGGTGTCCGAGGAGGCGGTGCAGGGTGTCGAGGAGGACCTGGGGTACCGGCTGCCGGAGGCGTACCGGGCGTTCCTGAAGGCGGCCGGAGGCTGTGCGCCGGTGGGTGCCGGGCTCGACGTGGACCTGGGTGTGCTGGTGGACCAGCCGTTCTTCACGGTGCGTGAGGAGGCGGCGGTCAACGACCTGGTGTACGTCAACAAGTGTCTGCGCGACCATCTGACGAAGGACTACCTGTGCGTGGCCTTCGCCCAGGGTGGTCTGCTCGCGGTGAAGGTGAAGGGCGCGTCGGTCGGCTCGGTGTGGTTCTCCCCGTACGACGACGCGCGTGACCGGGACGGCTGGTCGGTGCAGGAGCGCGTCGAGCGTTTGTTGCTGCCGTGCGGTGCCGATTTCGATGCCTTTCTGGAGCGGTTGGCGGGCAATCCGCCGGAGTTGGAAACGGTGGCCGGTCTGATGGTGGACGGCGGATTCGCACGCTCGGTTCCCGTGTCGGGTGCGGCACCGGTGGAGGGGTGACGGCGCGATGGTGACGTTTGCGCAGGCGCAGGAGCGCGCCGAGGAGTGGATCAACGGGGACGTGCCCGCGTACCAGCACCGGGAGGTGCGCGTACGGGAGTTCGGGCTCGGGTTCGTGGTGTGGGCGGAGGACCGTGCGGCGGGTCCGGTGTCCGGTGGTGGCCGGCAGCGGCTGGTCATCGCGCGGGACAGCGGTGAGGTGACGCTGTGGCCGGGTCTGCCGGTGGGTGAGGTGATCCGCCGGTACGAGGAGGAGTACGGGGCTGCCGCGGCGCCGGTGGCGGAGGCCTCGGTGCCGACGCCGCGGATCGACTCGGAGCAGACCTCTTTCATGCTGAGTCCGCCGGAGTGGCTGCAGGAGGCTGCGGACCGGGCGGGGATCCCGTCGGCGACGCCCGCGCCCGCTCCCGCGCCCACGTCTGCCCCTGAGCCGGCGGCTCCGGCTCCGGTTCCGGCTGCGCCGGCTCCCGCGCCCGAGCCGGGGGAGGCGGTTCCGCTGCGCCGCGAGGTGCCGTACGAGCCGTCCGCGAACGACGGGGTGCCGGTCGGGGCCACGCCGTGGGCCGGGACCGATGTGAATTCCGGTGCGGACGACGTGTCCGTACCGCTGCCCGCGACGGTGTTCGCGCCGCCGCTGTCGGGTTCGGACCTGGAGGACATGGGGCCGCCGCCCGGCGCCGCCTCGGAGGCCAAGACCACGCTGATGGCCGGGGGCAGCGGTCTCCCGAAGACCGCGATCGCCCCGGCCCTGCACCTCGGGGCCGGCGAGGGCGGGCCGGACGCCGGGTCCCTCAACGATGCGCCGACGGGCAAGGCCCAGCCCTCCGCGCCGGGGACGCCGCCCGCGACGCCGCCGACTCCGCCCGCGGCCCCCGGTGCTCCGGGTTCGCTGGGGCGTGGGCTGGATCATGCTGCGACGATGCTGGCGGGTCCTGCGGTGACGGGTCAGCCGCCGGCGCCTCCGGGGCCGCCGGGTGCGGGTCAGCCGCCTGCTCCTCCCGGTCCGCCGGGTGCTCCGGGTTCGCTGGG
>NZ_JBIVAL010000017.1:0-110101 GCF_044745505.1 Streptomyces sp. NPDC086989 | reverse complement strand
TGGGGCGTGGGCTGGATCATGCTGCGACGATGCTGGCGGGTCCTGCGGTGACGGGTCAGCCGCCGGCGCCTCCGGGTCCGCCGGGTGCGCCGGGTGCGGGTCAGCCGCCCGCTCCTCCCGGTCCGCCGGGTGCTCCGGGTTCGCTGGGGCGTGGGCTG
This sequence comes from Streptomyces sp. NPDC086989, assembly GCF_044745505.1. Classification (NCBI taxonomy): domain Bacteria; kingdom Bacillati; phylum Actinomycetota; class Actinomycetes; order Kitasatosporales; family Streptomycetaceae; genus Streptomyces; species Streptomyces sp. NPDC086989. The sequence continues at coordinate 109,943 of NZ_JBIVAL010000017.1, read as the reverse complement.
GATCATGCTGCGACGATGCTGGCGGGTCCTGCGGTGACGGGTCAGCCGCCGGCGCCTCCGGGTCCGCCGGGTGCGCCGGGTGCAGGTCAGCCGCCCGCTCCTCCCGGCCCTCCCGGGGCCCCTGGTGGCGCGGCCCATCAGGCCGCCACCATGCTCGCGGGGCCCGGCGTACCCCAGCCGCCCGGTCCGCCGGGGGCTCCCGGCGCGCCCGGCGCACCCGGGGGCGGTCTCGACCACGCCGCGACGATGCTGGCCGGTCCCGCCGTGACGGGCCGCCCGCCCGCGCCTCCCGGTCCGCCCGGGCAGCCGCAGGCCGGTCCCGCGGCGCAGGCCCCGGCGCCCACCGGCGTGCCCACGGTCGGCCCCGGGTACCAGGCGGTGCTCCGCTACCGCGCGCCCGACGGCTCCGAGCAGCAGCTCATCCGGCGTTCCGCGCCGGGCACCCCGCACCCGGAGTGGCAGATCCTGCACGAGCTGCGCGCGATGAACGTGCCGCCGCAGCAGGTGCTGGAGCTGCACACCGAGCTGGAGTCGTGCGAACTGCCCGGCGGATACTGCGCGCGGATGATCCGGGAGACCTGGCCGCAGGTCCGGATCACGAGCGTGGCCCCGTACGGGAAGGACCACGCGGGCCGTCAGCAGGGCATGCGGCATCTGCTGACCCATCAGGGTGAGCTGCACCAGGTGGCGGACGGTCCGGCGCGCCCCGCGCCGGTACGGGCGCCGCTGGCGCCGGTGCCGCTCCAGCCGGCGATTCCGCTGGACGCCATCGGTGCCGAGCTGGCCGGGGCGTTCGGTCCGCAGGGCGTGTTCCGTTTCGACCAGCGGGCGGTGTCCCGCCAGGGCGTGCCGGAGATCGTGGCGCAGACGCTGGTGTGGGCGGGTCTGCCGACGGACTTCGGGCCGTTCTTCTGGGCGCAGGCGGTGCCGGGTCAGCCGGTGCCGACGCTGGCGGAGCTGGCCGCGCAGCGGCAGGTGCAGGCGGCGTCCGACGCGGGTTCGTACCTGGTCGTGGGCAGCGACTTCGGCAAGGCGCTGTGCGTGCAGTACGGGACGGCGCACATAGTGGCGGTCCCGGTGGAGGCCGGTCCGGGCGGTGCTCCGGTGCCGCCGCAGTTCGTGAATTCGAGCCTGCCGCAGTTCGCCCGGTCGCTGGCGATGCTGGGTCACATGTGGCGCCTGCGGCAGCATCTGACGCCGGAGCAGGCGGGGCGCTGGACCGTCGATTTCCAGACGAATCTGGCGGGGCTCGACAGTGCGGCGCTTGCGTCGCCGGAGAGCTGGTGGTCGGTGCTGCTGGAGCAGATGTGGGACGGATTGCTCTGATCGGATGATCAGGTGAATGGCCGGGCCGGGACCCTCGTACGGGGTCCCGGCCCGGCCATTCCGGCTTCCGGGAGCAAATGGCGCATCCTTGACAGGAATCCCCCCGAGAGAGGCGCTTCCAGGATGACTGCTCCCATGTCACCTCACGGACCGGGTTTTGCGACCGTACGAGGTCGCGGCTACCGCGTGGACGAGGTCGACCGGTATCTGGCCCGGCTCTCCGGCAGCCGGGACGAGGCGTGGGAGCGGGTCGCGCGGCTGACGGTGCTGGCGAAGCGGATGGAGGCGGAGGCGGACCGGCTGCGCGAGGTGGTGGCGGCGCTGGCCCCGCAGACGTACGACGAGTTGAGCGAGCGGGCGCGGCGGATCCTCATGCTGGTGGAGGAGGAGGCGGACACCGTACGCCGGGACGCGCGGGCGGACGCGGTGGACATGACGGGTGCGGCGGAGGCGTACGCGGACCGTGTGGCGGAGCTGGCCCGGCAGGACGCGGAGGCGGTGCGCGAGCAGACGGAGGTCCGGGCGCGGCAGGGGCTGCTGCGGGCGGAGCGGGAGGCCGACGCGATCCGGTCGGAGGCCAGGGACGATGCGGGGGAGTGGCGCGCGCAGGCGCAGGCTGCGCTGACGGAGATGCGGCGCCGGTCGGACGCGCTGCTGGCGGACCGCGAGCAGGAGCACCTGGAGCGGTGGGAGGCGGCGCAGCGGGAACTGGCGGCCCGCGAGGCCGAACTGGAGGCCCGGCACGCCGAGCTGGAGCGGTTCGCGGAGGGGCGGCTGGCGGAGGCCCGGCGCGGCTTCGCGGAGGCGGAGGAGACGGCGCGGCACGGGCAGGAGGATGCGGAGGCACGGGCCGCGGAGCTGCTGGCGGAGGCCCGCGTGCAGGAGGAGCGCACGGGCCGCGAGACGGAACGGATCCTGCGGGAGCACGCGGAGGCGCAGGAGGAGATGCGGGCGCACATGGACCACGTCCGCTCCAGCCTGGCGGCGCTGACGGGCCGGGCGCCGGCGGAGGGCTGACCGGGCGGGGGGCCTGCCCCGGCGGGGGGCCTGACCCCGCGGAGGGCTGACCGGGCGGAGGGTTGACCCGGCGGGAGGCCTGACCCGGCGGAGGCCTGACCCGGCGGAGGACCGTCGTCGGCCCGCGGCCGGCCGGGGTCAGGGCTTGTGGCGGGCGTAGTAGCGGGCGACCCGGGCGCGGTTGCCGCAGGCCGAGGCCACGCACCAGCGGCGCCTGGGGTGGGCGGGCAGGAACAGCAGGACGCAGTCGGCGCCCTCGCACTCCCGGACCTCCCGCACCCGGGGGTCGGTCAGGAGGTCCGCGGTCGCCTGGGCGAGTTCGGCCGCGAGGCACCGGGCGGGGGTGCCGGTGCGGTGGGGGGTGGCCGTGAGGCCGGACTCCGGGGTCCAGGCGAGCGTGGGGTGGGCCGGGGCGGCCGCCGCCGCCCCGTTCAGTGCGCGCAGGGCGTCCGCCGGGGGCGGTCCGCCGCGCCGTGCGGCCGCCAGCGCCGCACCGGCCGCCTCCCGTACGGCGTGGACGGCCGCCACCTCGGCCGGGCCGACCTCCGCGACCGGCCCGAGCCTGCCCTTCTGGGCGGCCAGCCAGGCGGCGAGCCCCTCCGGGCCGGCGATCAGGTCGCCGGCGCCGGTGGGGCGGGTGTTGAGCAGGTCCAGGGCGAGGGGTTCGCCGGTCAGCGGGAACGTGGGGGGCACTGTCATGGAGCTAATGCTACGTGAACCCCTTGACCCATTAGTAGTTCATGGTGAAACTAATGGGACCTAGCCCTTGGGAGGCATGTGATGCAGCTCGTCCACCACCGCACCGCCGAGGTGCACGGGGTCCGCGTCGCCTACCGCGAGAGCGGCCCGGCCGACGGCCCGGTCCTGCTGCTCCTGCACGGATTCCCCACCTCCTCGCACCAGTTCGCCCGGCTGATGGACGCCCTGGGTGACACCTCGTACCGGCTGATCGCCCCCGACTACCCCGGCTTCGGCCGCACCGAGGCGCCGGACGGGTTCACGTACACCTTCGACCGGCTCGCCGACATCGTGGAGGGCCTCACCGACGTCCTGGGGCTGGACCGCTTCGCGCTGTACGTCTTCGACTTCGGCGCGCCCGTCGGGCTGCGGCTCGCCGCGCGGCGCCCCGGACGGGTGACGGGGCTGATCGTGCAGAACGGCAACGCGTACGAGGAGGGCCTCTCCGAGGCGGCCCGCGCGTTCGCCGCACTGCGGCGCGAGGTGCCCGGCGACGAGGAGCGGGTGCGGGGGCTGTTCACCCCGGACGGCGTCCGCTTCCAGTACGAGACGGGCGTCGCCGACCCCGCTCTGGTCTCCCCGGACGGCTGGACCCTCGACGTGCACTACCTCGGGCTGCCGGGGCGCGCCGACGCACAGGCCGACCTGGCGTTCGACTACGCCTCGAACTTCGCCCAGTACCCCGCCTGGCAGGCCTGGCTGCGGGCCGCCCGGGTGCCGGTCCTCGTCGTCTGGGGCGCGGGGGACCCCTTCTTCACCCCGGCGGGGGCGAAGGCGTACCTGCGGGACGCGCCGGACGCCGAGGTGCACGTCTTCGAAGGGGCGGGGCACTTCGCGCTGGAGACCCACCTCGGGGAGATCGCCCCGCTGATCGGGGAGTTCCTCACGAAGCTCCCCTGACCTGACCTGACCTGACCTGACCTGACCTGACCTGACCAGACCAGACCCGACCTGCCCTGACCGATCTGATCTGACCCGACCTGACCCGGCCCCGCCCCCCGGCGCCTAGCCCGCGGCCGGCTGCCGGTCCGGCGGCTGGGGCAGGGGCTGCGGCTGCGCCTGAGGCTGCGCCGGGCCGGGCAGCGCCGCGGTGGGCGCGTGGCGGTACGGGTCGCTGCGCAGCCCGCGAGAGGTGACCACCACCGTGAAGGCGGCGGGCGCGGTGGCCGGCAGCTGCGCCGTCAGGGTGCCGGTGGCCGGGTCGTACGTGGTCGGCAGGACGGTGGAGTCGACCTCGACCCGGGCCTCCGGGCCGAAGCCGCCGCCCTCCACCACGAGCGCGGTGCCCTCCACCGTCACCCCCGTGACCACCGGGTTCGCACGCGTGGCCATCTTGTTCACCAGGTACGCCCCGGCCGGGGCGCCGGTCAGCGCCCAGATCTCGGCGGGCAGGCGGGGGAGCCCGCCGCCCACGTCGGAGAGGAAGAAGAGCACCACGTACAGCATGGTGACCGCGCTGAGCGCCACGTACTGGAGGTCGACCAGGTCGGTGCGCCCGCCGTCGTTGGCGATCAGCTCGCGCAGCGGCCGCCGCCCGGACTGCGTCGGCTTCGGGGCGGGCTTGGCCATGCTGCCGTTCTCCACCCGGATGCCGACGACCGTCTTGGCCGCGATCAGGGCCACGTACGGGCCCCCGAGCAGCGGCAGGTACACGGTGGTCAGGGAGGACAGCGGGCCGTGCTCGCCGGTGAACCAGCCGACGCCGCCGCCCGCCGTGAGCCCGTACGCGAGGATCGTCAGCAGGAGCCAGACCAGGATCACCGTCCAGGCCAGTGCCAGGGTGGTGGAGGTGGAGAGCCGGCCGTCGCGGCCGGTGATGAAGCCGGGACGGCGGCGCAGCCGCAGGGCGATCGGCACGGCAAGGGCGGCCAGTAAGGCCAGCGCGAAGAGTGCGGCGGTCATGCGTGTCCCCCCGGAGTACAGCTCGGATGCAGGACTCCGAGGTGTACTCCGTTGACCGGGGCCATGACAAGCTGACAAGCCGCCACCGCGGTACCCCCGCGGTGCGCACCGGTCCTCCTCAGTCCTCCCGCTGCTCCTCCAGGATGGGGAACCGGCGCGGGGCCACCAGCAGCAGGACCAGCAGGGCCGCCACGGCCGCGGCGGTCGCGCCGAGGAAGATGTGGTCCACGGCGGCGGCCACCGATTCGCGCAGGTAGTCGGCGGCGGCCCGCGGGAGCAGCTCCGGCCGGTCGAGGGCCTCGGACACGCCGTCGAGGTGGTCCGGCAGCCCGCCGATCGGGGAGTGCGCCAGCCGGGCGGCGAGGGTCGCGTTGGCGACCGCTCCGAACAGGGCGGCCCCGAGGCTCTGCCCGACCTGGCGGCAGAACAGCACCGAGGCGGTCGTCGTGCCGCGCTCGGACCAGCCCACGGTGGACTGGACCCCGACGATCAGCGGCAGCTGGAACAGGCCGAGGGCCGCACCCAGCAGCAGCATGATCATCGTCGGCTGCCAGGGCCGGGCCGGGTACGGCAGCAGCGTGAACGCGAACAGGATCACGGCGGCGAGCGAGATCCCGACGGCGGCGGAGTTGCGGAAGCCGATGCGCCGGTAGACGTGCTGGCTGAAGGCGGCGGAGACGGGCCAGGTGAGGGTCATCGCGGACATGACCAGCCCGGCGCTGATGGGGCCGAGGCCGAGGACGGACTGCGCGTACGTGGGGACGAACACCAGCGGGGCGACCATGAGCAGGCCGAGTGCCCCGAGCGCCAGGTTGACGGCGGCGATGGTGCGCCGGCGCCACACCCACCCGGGCAGGATCGGTTCCCCGGCCCGGCGTTCGATCCGGACGACCACGGCCGCCAGGGCCGCGCTCGCGCCGAGCAGCCCGAGGGAGGGCGCGGACAGCCAGGGCCAGGCGACCCCGCCCTGCACCAGCGCGAAGAGCAGCAGGCCGCCGCAGGCGAAGACGCCGCACGCGCCCGCCCAGTCGACGGGGCCGCGGGGCCCGCGGGAGCGTACGGGTTCGACGAGGTGGCGGGCGAGCATCCACAGGGCCAGGCCGCCGAGCGGCAGGTTGATCAGGAAGATCCAGCGCCAGTCGGCGTACGACGCGATGAACCCGCCGACGGCGGGGCCGGCCACGGCGGAGGCGGCCCACACCGAGGACATCCTGGCCTGGATCCTCGGGCGGTCCTTGAGCGGGTACAGGTCGGCGGCCAGGGTCTGCACGGTGCCCTGGAGTGCGCCGCCGCCCAGCCCCTGGACGAGCCGGAAGGCGATGAGGGCGGCCATGTTCCAGGCGAGCGCGCACAGCAGGGAGCCGAGGACGAACAGGGCTATGCCGAAGAGCAGGACGGGTTTGCGGCCGAAGGTGTCGGAGAGCTTGCCGTAGACCGGGAGGGTGACGGTGACCGCGAGCAGGTAACCGGCGAAGAGCCAGGAGAAGACGGAGAAGCCGCCCAGGTCGCCGACGATCTGGGGCACGGCGGTGGAGACGATGGAGCTGTCGAGGGCGACGAGGGCCATCGCCAGCATGAGGGCCGTGACCAGGGCGGTGCGCGGCCCCGGCCGCCCCCCGGCCCCGGCTCCGGACCTGGCTTCGGTCGCGGCCCCGGCCCCGGCCCTGGCCCCGGCTCCGGTCGCGGCCGCGTTGGCCGGTATGCCGTCCCCGGCCGCGCCCTCACCGCGCTTGCCGGTGGTGTCCCCGGTGCGCTCGCCCGTGCTCTCCTCCGCGCCCACCAAGATCCTTTCACCGTGCACGTATCTGCGGGGAACACCTTCTCATCGCGGGGTATCCGGCGGTATCCCCCCGGTACCCCCCAGAACGGGTACGCCAAAGGGTGCAGAACCCCTAGGGGTTGCTCCTCATCAGGGCCCAGGGGTCATTCGTCCCGGCGGAGGAGGAGGGCGGCTCCGCGATGTCCTTAACTGGTTCATACGAGCGGGGGTGGGGCTAACCCCCCGGTGGATACGGCGACGGGCACCAGCGCGCCCAACGCCTGCGCCCCGCAGACTTCAGGACGGCAGCACGGCCGAAACCGGCCACACGGCCCGGGCCGGCCACAGGCGCGGCAACGCAACGAACGAGGGGGAGCACCGTGACAACGGCTATGACCGAAACCAGGCACGGGGGTACTGGAGGGCATGAAGCCGTCGCGGCCCGGGCGCGCAAGGTCGTCAAGGCCTACGGCGCCGGGGAGACCCGCGTGGTCGCCCTCGACGAGGTGGACGTCGACATCAGGCGCGGGCAGTTCACCGCGATCATGGGCCCCTCGGGCTCCGGCAAGTCCACGCTGATGCACTGCCTCGCCGGTCTCGACACCGTGACCAGCGGGCAGATCCACCTGGACGACACCGAGATCACCGGGCTGAAGGACAAGAAGCTCACGCAGCTGCGCCGCGACCGGATCGGGTTCATCTTCCAGGCCTTCAACCTGCTGCCCACGCTCAACGCCCTGGAGAACATCACGCTCCCCATGGACATCGCGGGCCGCAAGCCCGACGCGGAGTGGCTGAACCGGGTCGTGGAGACCGTCGGCCTCGCGGGCAGGCTGAAGCACCGGCCGACCGAACTCTCCGGTGGCCAGCAGCAGCGCGTGGCCGTGGCCCGCGCCCTCGCGGCCCGCCCGCAGATCATCTTCGGCGACGAGCCCACCGGAAACCTGGACTCCCGGGCCGGCGCCGAGGTCCTCGGCTTCCTGCGCCGCTCGGTGGACGAGCTGGGCCAGACCATCGTGATGGTCACGCACGACCCGGTGGCCGCCTCGTACGCCGACCGCGTGATCTTCCTGGCCGACGGCCGGATCGTGGACGAGATGTACGGGCCCACCGCCGACCAGGTGCTCGACCGCATGAAGGACTTCGACGCCCGCGGACGGACCTCATGAGCGTCATGAAGACGTCGCGGCGGAACTTCGTCGCGCACAAGGGCCGGATGGCGCTCTCCGCCATCGCGGTCATGCTGTCCGTGGCCTTCGTCTGCGGCACGCTGGTGTTCACCGACACCATGAACACCACCTTCGACAAGCTGTTCGCGGTGACCAGCTCCGACGTCACGGTCAGCCCCAAGGCGGCCGAGGAGGGCGGGGACGCGCCGAGCCGCGGCAAGCCGGAGACCCTCGACGCCTCCGTCGTCGAGAAGGTCAAGACGGCCGAGGGCGTCCGCAGCGCCGAGGGCGGCGTCGTCTCGATGGCGGTCACCGTCGTCAACGCCAAGAACGAGAACATGGGTTCGTCCACCGGTGCCCCGACCATCGCGGGCAACTGGAGCGACAGCGAGCTCAAGTCCATGAAGATCGCCTCCGGCAACGCCCCGCGCGGCCCGACCGAGGTGATGGTCGACGCCGACACCGCCGAGAAGCACCACCTCGCCATCGGCGACGAGCTGCGCACCATCGCGCTGCCCGGCGACATCCGCGCCAGGATCAGCGGCATCGCCGCCTTCAAGGTGACCAACCCGGGTGCGGCCGTCGTCTACTTCGACACCGCGACCGCGCAGACGGGCCTGCTCGGCGCCCCGAACACCTTCACGCACGTCAGCGTCACCGCCAAGGACGGCGTGAGCAACGACCAGCTCAAGCAGAACATCGCGACCGCGGTCGGCAGGGACACCTACAAGCTCCAGACGGCGAAGGAGGCCGCGGACTCCAACCGCAAGGACGTCGGCTCCTTCCTCGACGTCATGAAGTACGTGATGCTCGGCTTCGCGGGGATCGCCTTCCTCGTCGGCATCTTCCTGATCTTCAACACGTTCTCGATGCTGGTCGCCCAGCGGACCCGCGAGATCGGCCTGATGCGCGCCATCGGCGCGGACCGCGGCCAGGTCAACCGGTCGATCCTGGTCGAGGCGCTGCTCCTCGGCGTCGTGGGCTCCGTCCTGGGCATCGGCGCCGGCATCGGCATCGCCGTCGGCCTGATGAAGCTCATGGGCAGCATGGGCATGCACCTGTCGACCGACGATCTGACGGTCCTGCCCGCCACCCCGGTGCTGGGCCTGGTCCTGGGCATCGTCGTCACCGTGGTCTCCGCCCTCGTCCCGGCCCTCCGGGCGGGCAAGGTCTCCCCGATGGCCGCCCTGCGTGACGCCGGCACCCCCGGCGACCGCAAGACCGGCGTCGTACGGGCCGTGATCGGCCTGGTCCTCACCGGCGCCGGCACCGCCGCGCTGCTGCTGGCCGCGCAGGCCGACAAGGCCTCCACCGGTTCGATGTGGCTCGGCCTGGGCGTGGTCCTCACCCTGATCGGCTTCATCGTGATCGGCCCGCTGCTCGCGGGCGGCGTGGTGCGGGTGCTGTCCGCCCCGGTGCTGCGGCCCTTCGGCTCCATCGGCCGGCTGGCCGAGCGCAACGCGCTGCGCAACCCGCGCCGCACCGGCGCCACCGCCGCGGCGCTGATGATCGGCCTGGCGCTGGTCGCCTGCCTGTCGGTGGTCGGCTCCTCGATGGTGGCCTCCGCCACCGAGGAACTCGACAAGTCGGTCGGCGCGGACTTCATCGTCGCCTCCGAGAACGGCCAGCCGGTGATGCCGCAGGCCGAGCAGGCGATGCGCGCCACCAAGGGCCTCACCCACGTCACCGCCTACCGGGGCGTCGAGGTGAAGCTGACCGCGCCGGACGGGAGCTCGGCCAAGGACGAGCTGAGCGTCACCGACCCGACCTACGCGCAGGACGTGCGGCGCAAGATGATCGCGGGCGAGCACAAGGACGCGTACGCCGCGGGCGCCATGTCCGTCGGCTCCGAGTACGCCAAGGCGCACGCGATCAAGGTCGGCGACCGGATGAAGGTGGCCTTCGCCGGAGGCAGGGAGACCGAGCTGAAGGTCGCCGCGATCACCAGCGACGACGGCAACCTCGACAAGGGCGTGAAGTACGTCAGCACGGCCACCGCCGAGGCGAACCTGCCCGCCGACCGGATGCCGCGGCCGTTCATGCTGCTGGCCAAGGCCGAGAACGGGCAGGCGGACACCGCCTACACCGCGCTCAAGAACGACCTGGCGCAGTACCCGCAGTACAAGGTGCGCAACCAGACCGACTACAAGGAAGCGCTCAAGGACCAGGTCGGCTCGCTGCTGAACATGGTCTACGGGCTCCTCGCCCTCGCGATCATCGTGGCGGTCCTGGGTGTCGTGAACACCCTGGCCCTCTCGGTCGTCGAGCGGACCCGCGAGATCGGCCTGATGCGCGCCATCGGCCTCTCCCGCCGCCAGCTGCGCCGCATGATCCGCCTGGAGTCGGTGGTGATCGCCCTCTTCGGCGCGCTGCTGGGCCTCGGGCTGGGCATGGGCTGGGGTGCCACCGCCCAGCAGCTGCTCGCCCTCCAGGGCATGAAGGTCCTGGAGATCCCGTGGCCGACGATCATCGGCGTCTTCGCCGGGTCGGCCCTGGTGGGCCTGTTCGCCGCACTGGTCCCGGCCTTCCGGGCGGGGCGGATGAACGTACTGAACGCGATCGCGAGCGAGTAGTGCGCAACGCGGTCGTCACGGGGGAACCACGGGGGAAAGGTCCGGCCCCGGTCCGCTCTTCGGAGCGGGCCGGGGCCGGTGCCGTTCCCGCGTGTATCCGGCCCCCGCGGGGCGGGCCGGATACCGCGAGCGGGCGACCCCGGCGCGTCGTAGGGTGGGAACCCCCGGCCCGTGTGACGTGTCGGGTCCTTCGCGTTGCCCCTCCACCGGACGGAAGCCTCCTTTCATGAGCCTGCACGGACTGCTCGACGCCGTCACCCGGGACCCGGCCCTCGCCGAGGCGGTCACCGCGGCCGGGGACGGCAACCGCATGCACGTGGACCTCGTCGGACCGCCCGCCGCACGGCCCTTCGCCATCGCCGCCCTGGCCGCCAGGACCGGGCGGACCGTGCTCGCGGTCACCGCCACCGGCCGGGAGGCCGAGGACCTGGCCGCCGCGCTGCGGTCGTTCCTGCCGCCCGACGAGGTGGCGGAGTACCCCTCCTGGGAGACCCTTCCGCACGAGCGGCTCTCCCCGCGCAGCGACACCGTGGGCCGGCGGCTCGCCGTACTGCGCCGCCTCGTGCACCCGAGCAAGGACGACCCGGCCGCGGGGCCCGTCTCCGTCGTCGTCGCGCCGATCCGCTCCGTGCTCCAGCCGCAGGTCAAGGGGCTCGGGGACCTGGTGCCGGTGAGCCTGCGGCGAGGCGAGAGCGCTGACCTGGGGGAGGTCACCGAGGCGCTGGCCGCGGCCGCGTACGCCCGCGTCGAGCTCGTCGAGAAGCGCGGCGAGTTCGCCGTGCGCGGCGGCATCCTCGACGTGTTCCCGCCCACCGAGGAGCACCCGCTGCGCGTGGAGTTCTGGGGCGACGACGTCGAGGAGATCCGCTACTTCAAGGTCGCCGACCAGCGGTCCCTGGAGGTCGCCGAGCACGGGCTGTGGGCCCCGCCCTGCCGGGAGCTGCTGCTGACCGACGAGGTGCGGGAGCGGGCCGCGGCCCTCGCCGAGGCCCATCCCGAGCTCGGTGAACTGCTGAACAAGATCGCCGAGGGGATTGCGGTGGAGGGCATGGAATCCCTCGCGCCGGTCCTCGTCGACGACATGGAACTGCTGGTCGACGTCCTGCCGGCCGGGTCCATGGCCGTGGTCTGCGACCCGGAGCGGGTGCGCACCCGGGCCGCCGACCTGGTGGCGACCTCGCAGGAGTTCCTGATGGCGTCCTGGGCGGCGACCGCCGGCGGCGGGCAGGCCCCCATCGACGTCGGCGCGGCCTCGCTGCGCGGGATCGCGGACGTCCGGGAGCACGCCCGCGAGCTGGGCATGATGTGGTGGTCGGTGTCCCCGTTCGCGGCGGACGACGCCGACCTGGCCGCGGACACCCTCAAGCTCGGCATGCACGCCCCCGAGGCCTACCGCGGCGACACCGCCCGCGCGCTGGCCGACACCAAGGGCTGGATCGCCGACGGCTGGCACACCGTCTACCTCACCGAGGGCCACGGGCCGGCCGCCCGCACCGTCGAGGTGCTCGGCGGCGAGGGCATCGCGGCCCGCCTGGAGGCGGACCTGCGGACCCTGGAGCCGTCCATCGTCCACGTGGCGTGCGGTTCCCTCGACAACGGGTTCGTCGACCCGGCGCTGAAGCTGGCCGTGCTCACCGAGACCGACCTGACCGGGCAGCGCACCGCCACCAAGGACCTGGGCCGGATGCCGACGCGGCGCCGCAAGGTCATCGACCCCCTCACCCTGGAGGCGGGCGACTACATCGTGCACGAGCAGCACGGCGTCGGCCGCTACATCGAGATGGTGCAGCGCACCGTCCAGGGCGCCACCCGCGAGTACCTCCTCGTCGAGTACGCCCCCGCCAAGCGCGGCCAGCCCGGCGACCGCCTCTACATCCCCACCGACCAGCTGGAGCAGGTCACCAAGTACGTCGGCGGCGAGGCACCGACCCTGCACCGGCTCGGCGGCGCCGACTGGACCAAGACCAAGGCGCGCGCGAAGAAGGCCGTCAAGGAGATCGCCGCCGACCTGATCAAGCTGTACAGCGCGCGCATGGCGGCCCCCGGCCACACCTTCGGCCCGGACACCCCCTGGCAGCGCGAACTGGAGGACGCCTTCCCGTACGCGGAGACGCCCGACCAGCTCACCACGATCGCCGAGGTGAAGGACGACATGGAGAAGTCGGTCCCGATGGACCGGCTGATCTGCGGCGACGTCGGTTACGGAAAGACGGAGATCGCGGTCCGCGCGGCGTTCAAGGCGGTCCAGGACGGCAAGCAGGTCGCCGTCCTCGTCCCCACCACCCTGCTGGTGCAGCAGCACTTCGGGACCTTCTCCGAGCGCTACAGCCAGTTCCCCGTCAACGTGAAGGCGCTGTCCCGCTTCCAGTCCGACACCGAGTCCAAGGCCACTCTGGAGGGCCTCAAGGAGGGCTCGGTGGACGTGGTCATCGGTACGCACCGGCTGTTCTCGCAGGAGACGAAGTTCAAGGACCTGGGCCTGGTCATCGTCGACGAGGAGCAGCGGTTCGGCGTCGAGCACAAGGAGCAGCTGAAGAAGCTCCGCGCCAACGTCGACGTGCTGACCATGTCCGCGACGCCGATCCCGCGCACCCTGGAGATGGCGGTGACGGGCATCCGCGAGATGTCGACGATCACCACCCCGCCCGAGGAGCGCCACCCGGTCCTCACCTTCGTCGGCCCCTACGAGGAGAAGCAGATCGGCGCGGCGATCCGGCGCGAACTGCTGCGCGAGGGCCAGTGCTTCTACATCCACAACCGGGTCGAGTCCATCGACCGGGCGGCCGCCAAGCTCCGCGAGATCGTGCCCGAGGCGCGGATCGCCACGGCGCACGGCCAGATGTCCGAACAGGCCCTGGAGCAGGTCGTCGTGGACTTCTGGGAGAAGAAGTTCGACGTGCTCGTCTCGACGACGATCGTCGAGTCCGGCATCGACATCTCCAACGCCAACACCCTGATCGTGGAGCGCGGCGACAACTTCGGCCTCTCCCAGCTGCACCAGCTGCGCGGCCGGGTCGGGCGCGGCCGCGAGCGCGGGTACGCGTACTTCCTGTACCCGCCGGAGAAGCCGCTGACCGAGACCGCGCACGAGCGGCTCGCGACGATCGCCCAGCACACCGAGATGGGCGCGGGCATGTACGTGGCGATGAAGGACCTGGAGATCCGCGGCGCGGGCAATCTGCTCGGCGGTGAGCAGTCCGGTCACATCGCGGGCGTCGGCTTCGACCTGTACATCCGCATGGTCGGAGAGGCGGTGGCCGACTACCGGGCCGCCGTCGAGAACGGCGGGGCGGAGGAGGAGCCGCCGCTGGAGGTCAAGATCGAGCTGCCGGTCGACGCGCACGTCCCGCACGACTACGCGCCGGGCGAGCGGCTGCGCCTGCAGGCGTACCGGTCCATCGCGGCGGCGAACTCCGAGGCGGACATCAAGGCGGTGCGCGAGGAGCTCCACGACCGGTACGGCAAGCTGCCGGAGCCGGTGGAGAACCTGCTGCTGGTGGCGGGGCTGCGGATGCTGGCGCGGGCCTGCGGGGTCGGCGACATCACCCTCCAGGGCGTCAACATCCGCTTCGGTCCGGTGGAGTTGCGCGAATCGCAGGAGCTGCGGCTCAAGCGGCTCTACCCGGGTGCGGTCCTCAAGCCGGCCACCTCGCAGGTGCTGATCCCGCGGCCGAAGACGGCCAGGGTGGGCGGCAAGCCGCTCGTCGGGCGGGAACTGCTGGCCTGGACCGGGGAGTTCCTCACCACGATCCTCGGCTCGTAGCCGTCACCCGTCGCGCGTACGCCCCGGGAACCGGTGCTGCCGGTTCCCGGGGCGGTCGCCACGGGGGCTCGCCCGCGGGGCTACCGGTTGGGGTCGTCGTCGATCCCCAGGCGCCGCTCCGCCTCCTGCTGGCCCTGGTCGACCTGCTGGGTGTACTTGCCGCCGGTCCGCTGGTTGACCTGCCGCTCGGCGGCGTCGGACGCCTGCTTCGCCTGCTTGCCGTGGCCGTGGAGCATGGCCTTGGCCTTGTCGAGAATCCCCATACGAGGGCTCCTTCCGTGTCCTTTTGCGACGCTACGCGTGTTTCGCGGGATCCGCCCGCCGAGGCCGGGACCGGGGCGCGCCGGGACCGGACCGGCTCGGCGGGGGTGGCCGCCGCCGGTCAGCGGGCGTCGGTGATTTGCCGGCCGCCGCACGGCCCGTGCCGGCCGCAGGTGTGCGGCGACCCTGCAACGGTTCGCGCATCCCCTCACTGGCGGCCGGAAACGCTGTATACGCTCAGACCCGAAACTTCGTCGACACGGTCCGTCAGGAGCAGCGATGCACGGCCCCGGCCTCCCGCCGCAGCAAGGCCCCCAGCCCAGTACCGGGGGAGTCGTGGCACTGCGCGTGCTGTTCGCCCTGCTGCCCGTCCTGAGCTGCGGCTTCCTGGGCTGGGGCACGATGCTGCGGCTCGCGGCGGTCACCCGCAAGCCCCGGGACTGGTGGCTGCTGGGCCTCAACTGCCTGCTCACGGTCGTCTGGGTCGCGCTGATCGGCGCCGACCCGACGCCCAACACCGACGGCTGGCAGGGCAACACCGGCGCCTTCGGCGTCATCCTGACCGGCTTCGCGACCTGCGTGTACTTCCTCGTCGCCGACATCCGCCACCACGAGGCCCTGGCCGTCGCCGCCCGGGCCGTCCCCTGGTACCCGGCGCAGCCCGCGCCGTACGTGCCGCCGCAGCAGCAGCCCCGCCCCGCGTACGGCTACCCGCCGGTCCAGCAGACCCCGGTCCCGACGCCGACGCCCACTCCGACGCCCAACCCGAACCCCGCCCCCGGCCCGGCCACCCCGCCGCGGATCGGACAGGTGCGCGCCGAACTCGACGAGCTGAGCGAGCTGCTGCGCAAGCAGACGCCGCACCCGCAGGCGAACCCGAACCCGAACCCGCCCGGCAACGAGGGTGAGGGCCCGGCGCGGTGACGGACGAGGACCGGATCATCGGCGAGCGCTACCGGCTGGCCTCCATCCTGGGCCAGGGCGGCATGGGCCAGGTGTGGACGGCGTACGACCAGCGGCTGGACCGCCGCGTCGCCGTCAAGCTGCTGCGCCCCGACAAGGTGGCGGGCCCCGGCTCCGTCGCCGACGAGCTGCGCCGCCGCTTCGTGCGCGAATGCCGCGTCACGGCACAGGTGGACCACCCGGGCCTGGTCACGGTCCACGACGCGGGCAGCGACGGCGACGAGCTGTTCCTCGTCATGGGCCACGTCGAGGGCACCGACCTCGCCGACCACCTCGCCCAGCACGACCCGTACCCGTGGCAGTGGGCGGTCGCCGTGGTCGCGCAGCTGTGCGGGGTGCTGTCGGCCGTGCACGCGGTGCCGATCGTGCACCGCGACCTCAAACCGCGCAACGTGATGGTCCGCCCCGACGGCACCGTGCTGGTCCTGGACCTCGGCGTCGCCTCGGTGATGGACACCGACACCACCCGCCTCACCAGCACCGGCACCCCGATCGGCAGCCCGGCGTACATGGCGCCCGAGCAGGCGATGGGCGGCGCGGTGGGCCCCTCCACCGACCTCTACGCCCTCGGCGTCCTGCTGTACGAACTCCTCAGCGGCAACGTCCCCTTCGCCGGGTCCACCGCGCTCGGCGTGCTGCACCGCCACCTGTACGAGCCGCCCGTCCCGGTGCGCCGGCTGCGCCCGGAGGTGCCGCACCAGCTGGAGGCGGTGCTGCTCCACCTCCTGGCCAAGGACCCGCAGGAGCGGCCCGCCTCCGCACAGCAGGTCTACGAGGCCCTCGTGCCGCTGCTGCCCAAGGACGGCACCCCGAAGGGCGCGCTCGACCCGACCCGTCCCTTCCTGCGCCCGCACGCACCCTGGCCGGACCGCGCCACCACCGTCCCGCCGCAGCCGACCGCACCGCCGACGCCGGCCAAGCCGGACATCCCGGCCGCGGTCGACGAGGCCCGCAGCCTCCTGGACCAGGGCCGCCTCACCCAGGCCGTCGACATCCTCGGCGGGATCCTCCCGGCCGCGGCGGCCGAGCACGGCGAGCACTCGCCGGTGGTCCGCTCCCTGCGCAAGCAGTACGCCGCCACGCTCATGGACGACGGCCAGTACCGCCGGGCCCTGCCCGAACTGCGCCGACTCGCCGACGAGTTCCCGGCCGGCGACCCCCAGTCCCTGCGCTTCCGGTACGACGCGGCCCAGTGCCTGGAGCAGCTCGGTGAGGCCGGGGCGGCCCTGGCCGAATACCGCTCCCTGCTCCCGCTGTTCGAGAACCACTACGCCAACCCGGACCCGGGCCTGCCGCTGGAGGTCCGTCGCCGCATCGCCCACCTCCAGCTGTCCATGGGCGACCGCGTGGCGGCCCACGACACCCTGGCCCGCCTGCTGTTCGACGCGGACCGCATCCACGGCCCGGCGCACCCCTTGTCCACGGAGGTCCGCCGCACCCTCCACTGGCTCAGCCAGGTCCGCTGACGCCTCCCGGCGCCGCACGCCCCCGGGCGCGCGGCGCCGCGTCCTACGCGGACAGGGCGTGCTCGTCCGGACGGGCGGCCCGCGCGGCCCGGGCCCCGCGCCGGCGCTGCGCGGCGAGGAGGGCGCCCAGGAGCAGCAGGGCCGTCGCCGCGACGGCGGTGCCCGGCAGGAGACCCGGGGGCCGGAAGGTGCAGCTGATCGTCGTGGTCCCCGGGGTCAGGGGGACGGAGACCAGGCCCAGGTAACCGGCGGCCGGCCGGCCGTTGCAGGTCCAGCCCGCGATCGCCGGGGACGAGAGCACCGCCGTGCCCGTGGTGCCCGCCGGGACGGTGGCGCTGATGCCCGACGGGCCGACCCGCAGGGAGGTGGGGGCCGTCGCGCGGAGCCGGGCCACCGCCGCGTCCAGGCGGCCGCGGTCCAGGCAGGACAGGGCCCGGCGCGGCGGCGCGGGAGCGTCGAGGACGAGGGCCGAGGTGGCGCCCCGGGAGACGCCGAGCGGCTGGAGGGCCGCCCGGTTGCGGGGCGCGTTGCCGTTCAGCCGGAACGCCGGCCCGTCGGCCAGGTGCGCCGTCGCGTTGTACTCCGGGGCCCACAGGTAGGCCTCCGTGCCCGCGCGGCACACCCCGGGCGCGACGGGGTCCTCGTACACGGGGGCGCCCAGCAGGAGTTCCTGGTTGGCGAACGGCGGCCCGTCGGCCGCGTAGGACGGTGCGGGTCCCGGCGGCCGGACGGTGATCAGCGGGGGCACCTGCGCGCGGGCGACCGTGCCGTCCGGGCGTAGCCGGGCGCCGACGGCGAACACCGCGTCCGTCACCGGGTTGTCGATGCTCTGCACGTTGCGCCCGCGCGAGGTCCAACCGGCCCCGAGGGCCACCATCGTCCGCGTGAACACGTCCGGCGTGTGGCTGCTGTAGTAGGCGCCGCCCTCCCCGCCGAGCAGCAGCGGATCGTTGCCCGACAGGGCCGGGCGGCTCGGGTCGGTGCGGTACGCGGGCCAGCCGTCGGCGCCGGCCAGGGCCGCGGAGCGCGTGGTGTGCGCCGTACCCCACGAGGGGTAGTCGTCCAGGCCGGCCAGCTTGCCCTTGTGCCCGTACGCCGTGGTCGCCGCAGCCTGGCCGGCCAGGACCAGCGCCAGCACCCCGGCCGCCGGGAGGAGCAGCCTGCGGTGGCGCAGGCACCACCAGGCCGTGCCCGCCAGCAGCAGCCCGCCGCCGAACAGCGCGAACCCCCACGAGGTGGCCAGCGTGCTGCCGCTCGCCGCGAGGGCCGCCGCGGCCAGCACCGCCGCTCCCGCCGCCAGCGCCCGCGGCCCCGGCAGTCCGGCCGCCAGCGCGGTCCACGCGGCGATCACGGCCACCCCGGCCAGGACGAACGTCTGCCGGTAGGGACTGCCGTTCGGGGTCGCGAACACGTGCCAGGCCAGGTGCGTCGGCGTCCACTGGAAGGAGACCAGCACGGCCGCCGTCAGCCCCGTCCACCACAGCCGGGTGCGCGCCGGCACCGCCCCGTGGAACGGCAGGGCCGCCACCAGCACCAGCGTGCCCGTGCCGACGAACAGCGCCGGAGAGGAGAAGGAGTACGTCGCGGGCAGGATCCGCGCGAACAGGTCCGGCCAGGGCACCGGCCGGAACTGCCGCGTCCATCCCGGGTAGGCCTGCTTCGAGCTCAGGAAGAGGGGGACCAGCAGCGGAGCGGAGACCGCGATGCCCAGCAGGGTCGTTGCCGCCCCGCGGCCGAGCACCCGTGCCCGTTCCCGGACCCCCTCACGCTCCAGCACCACCCGTACCAGGAGCACGAGGGCGGTGCCCAGCGTCGCCATGTACGCGGTGTAGAAGTTCGCCGTCCAGCACAGCGCGACCACGAGGACGGCGGCCGCCGGCCGGCGCCCCCGCAGCGCCCACTCGCCCGTCAGGCACAGGAGCGGGAACGCGATCAGCCCGTCCAGCCACATCGGGTTGTACGAGGCCTCGATCACCGACCAGCCGCACAGCGCGTACGAGGCCCCCAGCAGGGCCGCCGCCCACCACGGCCCGCGGCGCTGGGTCCGCAGCAGCCACACCATGGCCGCCGCGGCGGCGGCCGTCTTCAGCACGGTGACCGCGTACACCGCGAGGTCGACGTCCTCGCGCGGGAAGAGGGCGATGAGCACCGCGAACGGGCTGGAGAGGTAGGTGCCGAAGTCGGGCAGGAAGCTCGTGCCGTAACCCGACTGCCAGTTGAACAGCAGACCGCCCTGCGCCCGCCCGTGCAGGAGGTCCCACAGGTGCGCGTGGAAGGGGACGAACTGATTGCCGAGGTCGTTGATGCTGCGGTGGCGGTGCCCGTACGGGAACACGCGGGCGACCGCGTCCCCGGTGCACACGGCCACCACCGTGATCAGGGCGGCGAGGGCGGAGCCGGACAGGCTCCGGCGGCGCGGCGAGCGGTGCGGTGTCGACATGGTGGGCCGACTGTGGCACCACCGGTGGACCGGAGGGTGGCCACGGAATGACCGTGACATCAACGGACGCGTACCCCAACACCCCGGGAATCGTTGGTCGAAGCAGTGGCTCGGATCACCGTGACTGCATACCATCGATCACCGCACGGCCTTCGGGGATGTCCTGTCGACCAGGCCGGGCGTCGCGGGCCCGGCCTGGTCGACAGGACACCCCCTGTGCACCGACGCACAATCTTCCGGCCCTGGAGGCTCCTTTGCACCGTCGCACAGCGCTCTCCGTCTCCGCCGCCCTGCTCGTGGCGGCCCCCCTGCTGTCCGCCTGCTCGGGCCAGGCCCGCGCCGGTACCGCGGCCGTCGTCGGCGGCGAGCGGATCACCACCTCCGCGCTCCAGGCACAGGTGGGCGAGGTCCGCGCGGCGCAGAACGACTCCGGGCCGACCGCCGCCCAGCTGATCCAGGCCTCGCCCGGTCTGGAGCGCATCAAGCTGAACAAGATGATCCAGACGGTCGTCCTGGAGCGCGCCGCCGAGGACGCGGGCGTGAGCGTCAGCGAGAAGGAGGTCCAGGACTTCCGCAAGGCCCAGCTGGAGAAGGCCGGCGGCAGCGAGAAGCTGGCCGCGGCGGCGCTGGAACAGGCCCAGCTCGCGCCCGGCCAGCTCGACGCCGACGCCCGTTTCAAGCTGCTGCGCGACAAGCTGTTCGACCACTACGGCAGCCAGGACAAGGCCGTCGAGAAGCTCGCCTCCGCCGCGAAGGCCCTGCACATCGAGGTGAACCCGCGCTACGGCGTCTGGGACGCGCAGCAGATCGTGCTCGGCGACCAGGACACCCCCTGGATCGTCCAGCGGACCCGGCCCGAGCAGGCCCCCGCCGGAGCCTGAGCCGTCCGGGGGAGGAGGTAGGTTCGGAGGGTGAACGACCACGCCGCCGAACCCGCCCCCGCCGCGCCCGCCGCCGACGCACCGGCCGTCGGCCGGATCGTCCTGCTGACCGCCAGCCACCGGGTCGCCCCCGGCCTGCTGTCCTGGCCGGCCTGGCAGACCCTGCACGCCGCGGACCGGGTGCTGTGCGCCGACCCCGGCCACCCGCAGCTGCCGTACCTGCGCGAGGCGGGCGTCGAGGTCGCGCACGAGACCCCGGACGCGCACGAGCTCGTAGAGGCCTGCGCCGGCGGCCGCACGGTCGTGGTGATCCCGGGCGGCGAGGGAGACCAGCGGCTCACCGACGGGCTGGCCCGGCTGGCCGGCTCCGGCCGCGTCGAGATGCCCGACCTGGAACTGCTGCCCGGCTCCTACGACCTGCCCGGCGCGCGCCTGCTCGACCTCGTCCAGGTGATGGACCGGGTCCGCCGCGAATGCCCCTGGACCTCGCGCCAGACCCACGAGGGCCTCGTCAAGTACGCGATCGAGGAGGCGTACGAGCTCGTCGAGGCCATCGAGGACGGGGACCGCGAGGCGCTGCGCGAGGAACTCGGCGACGTTCTGCTCCAGGTGGTCTTCCACGCGCGCATCGCCGAGGAGGACCCCGAGCGGCCCTTCTCCGTCGACGACGTGGCCGGCAGCCTCGTCGAGAAGCTGATCCACCGGCATCCGCACGTCTTCGGGGACGCGGAGGCGCTGACCCCGGAGGACGTCCACGCGCACTGGCAGCGCACCAAGGCGGTCGAGAAGCAGCGGGAGTCGGTCACCGACGGGGTCCCGCTGGGGCAGCCCGGGCTCGCGCTCGCGGCCAAGCTCGCCGGCCGGGTCCGCTCGGCCGGGGTGCCCGTGGAGCT
This sequence comes from Streptomyces sp. NPDC086989, assembly GCF_044745505.1. Taxonomy (NCBI): domain Bacteria; kingdom Bacillati; phylum Actinomycetota; class Actinomycetes; order Kitasatosporales; family Streptomycetaceae; genus Streptomyces; species Streptomyces sp. NPDC086989. The sequence goes on along the minus strand of NZ_JBIVAL010000017.1, from coordinate 88,792 downwards.
GCCCCGCGGCGAGGGCGTCGGGTACGAGCTGCTGGAACTGGCGGCGCGCGCCGAGGCGGCCGGGACCGACCCCGAGACCGCGCTGCGGGCCGCGGCCCGCGTCTACCGGGACGCGATCCGCGCCGCGGAGGGCCTCGGCGGGGACGGCGGCGAACGCGACGGCGAGGACGACGACCAGGACTACGGCGAGGAGGACGGCGGGGCGTGATCCGCGGCGCTGCGCCGCAGGACCCGGTCAGGCCCGGGGCGCGCGGCCCGAGGGGTCGTGCCAGTGCGTTGCGGGACGGCTGAGGAACCACTCCCCGAATCCCAGGGGGCGGCCGTTCGGGCCGTGCCCGGTGCCGGCCGCGGGTGCACCGTCGTGGAAGATCCGGCCGGGCGGGGTGCCCAGCCCCTCCAGCAGGTCCACGGTCTGCTCGACGAACGGCGGCGGTCCGCTGAGGTAGACGTCCTGATCGGGCCACCGGGCCCGGTGGCCGAGCGCGGTCGCGAGCCGCGCGGTGGCCTGGTCGCGGTGCTGCCCCGGGGCGGGCGTGATGTAGGTGACGCCGAGCCAGCCGAAGGCGGCGGCGTACTCGTCGATCAGCGGGCGGTCGTAGAGGTGCGCGGCGTCGCGGGCGACGACGAAGAGCCGTACGTCCTGATCGGGGGGCTGCCCGGCGAGCTCCTCCAGCAGGGCCCGGATCGGCGCCCAGCCGGTGCCCGCCGCGATGAGGCTGACCGGGCGGCCGGCGCGGCGCAGGGTCAGCCGCCCGGAGGCCGAGCCGAGCCGCAGCATCTCGCCGGGCCGGGCCTCGCGGACCAGGGCGGTGCTCAGCCGGCCGTGCCGGACGCGGCTGACGTGCAGGTCGAGGGTGCGTTCCGGGCGGGGGGCGTTGGCGATGGAGTACGTGCGCCAGGCCGCCGGAACCCGTGGGCTGCTCACGCTCACGTACTGGCCGGGCCGGTGGGGGAAGGGGGCGTGCGGGCGCAGGGTCAGCACCCCCGTGTCCTGCCCGTACCGGAGGTGGCGGACGATCTCGGCGTCCCACCACGGGGGGTCCTCGCTCGCGGCTGCCCCGGCCATCATGGCGTCGGCGATCACCTGGTATGCCTCGGACCAGGCCTTCTCCACGGCCGGGGTCCAGGCGTCGCCGCAGGTCCGGGCGAGCGCGGCGAGCAGGCTCGCGCCGACGGCGGCGTAGTGCTCGGGGCGGGCGCGGAACTTGCGGTGGTCGCGGCCGAGGGCGTGGAGATAGGGGAGGAGGCTCTCGTCGCCGAGACGGGCGACCACGTGGGTGAGCGCGGCGAACAGCCGGTCGCGCTGGCGCTCCATCTCCTGGGCGGAGGCCGGGAAGAGCTCACGGATCCCGGGGTTGTGCCAGAAGAGGTGGGTGTAGAAGTACTTGACCGCGTGTTCGGCCCGTCTCTCCACCACCGCGAAGCTGCTCTTCAAGATCCTCACGTCCACAGCACCGAAAGTAGGAACGCCGGACGACGCGGAGTCAAGGGAGGGCGGATCTACGGACAGCCGCGGCGAACACCCCATATGGGGTGGCGGCCGGCCCGCGGGATACGGTCAGCGGGTGCACGAGCCGACCTCCGCAGCCCCCGCAGACAGCACTCCTCCCCAGGGTCCGACCCTGTTCGACTGGGAGTTCGCGACCGATCCGTACCCCGCGTACGCCTGGCTGCGCGAGCACTCCCCGGTGCACCGCACCAAGCTGCCGAGCGGGGTCGAGGCCTGGCTGGTCACCCGGTACGCCGACGCCCGCCAGGCCCTCGCCGACCAGCGGCTCAGCAAGAACCCGGCGCACCACGCCGAGCCGGCGCACGCCAAGGGCAAGACCGGGATCCCGGGCGAGCGCAAGGCGGAGCTGATGACCCATCTGCTCAACATCGATCCGCCGGACCACACGCGGCTGCGGCGGCTGGTGTCGAAGGCGTTCACCCCGCGGCGGGTCGCCGAGTTCGCCCCGCGGGTGCAGGAGCTGACCGACCACCTCATCGACCGGTTCGCGAGCAAGGGGGAAGCGGACCTCATCCACGAGTTCGCGTTCCCGCTCCCCATCTACGCCATCTGCGAGATGCTCGGCGTACCGCGCGAGGACCAGGACGACTTCCGCGACTGGGCCGGGATGATGATCCGCCACGGCGGCGGTCCGCGCGGCGGGGTCGCCCGGTCCGTGAAGCAGATGCGGACCTATCTCGGCGAACTCATCCACCGCAAAAGGGATGATCTGGGCAATGACCTGATTTCGGACCTCATCCGCGCGAGCGACCACGGCGACCACCTGACGGAGGCCGAGGCCACCGCCATGGCCTTCATCCTGCTCTTCGCCGGCTTCGAGACGACCGTCAACCTCATCGGCAACGGCGTCCACTCCCTCTTCATGAACCCCGACCAGCGCATCCGCCTCCAGGACTCCCTCGCCGCAGGGGAGAGCGGCCTGCTGGAGACGGGCGTCGAGGAGCTGCTGCGCTACGACGGCCCTGTGGAGCTGGCCACCTGGCGGTTCGCCACCGAGCCGCTGACCCTCGGGGACAAGGACGTCGCCGCGGGGGATCCGGTTCTCGTCGTGCTCGCCGCGGCCGACCGGGACCCCGGGCGGTTCACCGATCCGGACGCCCTCGACCTCTCCCGCACCGACAACCAGCACCTCGGATACGGACACGGCATCCACTACTGCCTGGGTGCTCCGCTCGCACGACTTGAAGGACAGACGGCGCTTGCGACTTTGCTCACGCGTCTGCCCGATCTGGAACTCGCTATTCCACCCAACGAGCTTCGCTGGCGCGGCGGTCTGATCATGCGTGGCCTGCGCACTCTTCCCGTCCGGTTCACACCTCGAAACACCTGAACGTCCCCTGACCGGAAGTCAGCGCACGGCAAGAGTTGTGACTTGCATGCCAAGAAGGCTAGGTTCTGCCGTTACCCAGCCGTTATGCGAAAGGTGCAGCTCATGCGTTCCGGGAACGGCCGCCACAGACGCCCCCGCCAGGTACCCGCGATAGTCGTCACCGCCGGAGTCACAGGCTCCGCGCTGGCGCTGCCGCTGCTCGCCGCCACCGGCGCGAGCGCGGCCGACACCTCGACGTGGGACAAGGTCGCCGAGTGCGAGAGCGGTGGTTCCTGGAGCGCGAACGTCGGCAGCGGGTCCTACGGCGGACTTTCGTTCACGCAGGAGCAGTGGAACGCCTCGGGCGGTCAGGAGTTCGCCGAGCGCCCCGACCTCGCCAGCCGTTCCCAGCAGATCGCCGTCGCCGAGCGCGTGCTGGGCACCCAGGGCCCCCAGGCCTGGGGCCAGTGCTCGGAATCGGCCGGACTGACCCAGCAGGCCCCCGCGGCGTCCGTCGACCCGGGCCTGCCCGGCACCCTCGCTCCCGTCGCCCCGAGCGCCTCGCGCCCCGACGACTCGGTCCCGAAGGGCGGCTCCGGCGCGAAGGCCACCGACTTCGGCGCCCCGACCCACGGTCCGTCCCCCGTCTTCACGCTGCCGCCGGCGCCGCTCGCACCGAACAGCGGACTGCCCGTCATGCCCGAGCCGGACGCGCCGTCCACGTCGCCGACGGCCCCGGTGCTCCCGGGCACCCCGACCCCGACCCCGGGTGCCCCCACGCTCCCGACGACGCCCACCACGCCGGGGACGACCCCGACCGCCCCGGCCGGCCCCACGGACCCGAACGCCCCGGTCACCCCGGCCGCCCCGGCGACCCCGACCACCCAGGGCGCCCCGGCCGCCTCCGGGGACCCGGCCGGCATCCCGGACGTCTCCGGCACCGGCAAGCACCGTGGCACGCCCGCCGTCGAGGCGCCCGCGTCCCCCGGTGCGGCGGCGGACCCCTCGTACACCGTCAAGGAGGGCGACAGCCTGGCGACCATCGCGTCCGCCAAGAAGGTCAAGGGCGGCTGGAACGCGCTCTACGCGGCCAACGAGCAGGTCATCGGGGATGACGCCAATCTGATCAAGCCCGGTCAGAATCTGGATCTAAGCTAGGAATAGCGGCACTTCGGGCACCCGGAACGAGCTGAATGTCCGTTATCTGCAAGTGAGACATGTGTCTCTTCCGGTCAACTGGCGTGTCCCGCCTGCCGCCTTCCGCAAACCCCGCCCTCACCTGCGCAAATGCCCACAAGGAGAGCGCAAGTAGGGCCCGTTTCTCCCCGGTGTTCCTCGTTGAACATCGGGGAGGGACCTGTCTACCTTCTGATTCGCCCGCCACCGCGGGCTCCTTCGACCGCATCGCCGAATCCTGCCGGCGGACGGAGGGAACAGTCGTCGCGTCAAGCGCCGAAGGCAGGAGCGGGGGAACCAAGGTAGGCGCCGGGACCGGCCGTTGAGAGACGGACGGGAACGGCTAGGGGTTAAGCCGTGCGCCACGACGCACGGCCGGGCACTCATCCGCCCGAACCCGACAGCTCACCTCGCAGGCGTCGGTGAGGAGAACTCCATGCTGCTTTCCGGCAAGGGCAAGCACCGCCGCGCCACGGCCATCGAGCGCACCACCCGCATCGTCACGCTCGCCGGCGTCGCCGGTGTCGCGGTCGCCGCGCCCCTGATGGCGGCCGGCTCCGCCTCCGCCGCCACCGCCTCCGAGTGGGACCGCGTCGCCCAGTGCGAGGCCGGCGGCAACTGGTCCATCAACACCGGCAACGGCTACTACGGCGGCCTGCAGTTCTCGTCCTCCACCTGGGCCGCCTACGGCGGCAAGGCGTACGCCGCGCAGGCCAACCAGGCCTCCAAGTCGCAGCAGATAGCCATCGCCGAGAAGGTCCTCAAGGGCCAGGGCAAGGGCGCCTGGCCGGTCTGCGGCAAGGGCCTGTCCAACTCCTCCTACGCCGGCGGCGGCGCCGCGGAGACCACCAAGAAGGTGGAGACGAAGACCGAGACCAAGAAGGCCCAGCCGAAGAAGGCCGAGCCGAAGAAGGAGACGCCGAAGCGCGCCGAGGCCCCGGCCCCGACCACCCGCTCCGAGCGCGCCGAGGCGCCGGTCGTCAAGACCGGCAACGGCTCGTACGAGGTCAAGGCGGGCGACACCCTGGGCACCATCGCCGAGGCGAACGGCGTCAAGGGCGGCTGGGAGAAGCTCTTCGAGCTCAACAAGGACATCGTCTCGGACGCCGACCTGATCTACCCGGGTCAGATGCTGAAGCTCAGCTGAATCCTGCGGTGAACAACCGCACAAGCGTGCACGGCACGTGACATCCCCACCGCCCGGCGCGTCTCCCCTCACGCGCCGGGCGGCGGTGTCTTCCCCTTCCGGTCGCGGTCGGGCCCCGGCCCGAGCCCGTTCCGGACGATCCGGAATCCGGCCGAGACGCCGATGATCAAGGGTCGTATGTCCTGGAAGGCGGGTATTCGGGCCCTTTTTCGTCCCAGGAGGCGGGCGGTCGGCCGGCCGAGCGCCCGGAGCCGGTTAGGCTCTAGGCGGCGAGGCCATTCCACGGCCTGACATGCCGCCGCACACCCAGCGTCACATCCCAGAAGGAGATGCTCGTGCCGTCCATCGACGTCGTCGTAGCCCGGGAAATCCTGGACTCCCGAGGCAACCCCACGGTCGAGGTCGAGGTGGGCCTCGACGATGGCAGCACCGGCCGTGCTGCAGTTCCGTCCGGCGCCTCCACCGGTGCCTTCGAGGCCATTGAGCTCCGTGACGGTGACCCCAACCGTTACATGGGCAAGGGTGTCGAGAAGGCCGTCCTCGCGGTCATCGAGCAGATCGGCCCGGAGCTCGTCGGCTACGACGCCACCGAGCAGCGCCTGATCGACCAGGCCATGTTCGACCTGGACGCCACCGACAACAAGGGCTCGCTCGGCGCCAACGCCATCCTCGGCGTGTCGCTCGCCGTCGCGCACGCCGCGTCCGAGGCCTCGGACCTCCCGCTCTTCCGCTACCTCGGCGGTCCGAACGCGCACCTGCTGCCCGTTCCGATGATGAACATCCTCAACGGTGGGTCGCACGCCGACTCCAACGTGGACATCCAGGAGTTCATGATCGCCCCGATCGGTGCGGAGTCCTTCTCCGAGGCGCTGCGCTGGGGTGCCGAGGTCTACCACACCCTCAAGAAGGTCCTGCACACCAAGGGCCTGTCCACCGGTCTCGGTGACGAGGGCGGCTTCGCCCCGAACCTGGAGTCCAACCGCGCCGCGCTCGACCTCATCATCGAGGCCATCAAGCAGGCCGGCTACGTCCCGGGCAAGGACATCGCGCTCGCGCTGGACGTCGCCGCGTCCGAGTTCTACAAGGACGGCAAGTACGAGTTCGAGGGCCAGTCCCGCTCGGCCGCCGAGATGACCGACTACTACGCCGAGCTCGTCGAGGCGTACCCGCTCGTCTCCATCGAGGACCCGCTGTTCGAGGACGACTGGGCCGGCTGGAAGACCATCACCGACCGTCTCGGCGCCAAGGTCCAGATCGTCGGCGACGACCTCTTCGTCACCAACCCGGAGCGCCTGGCCCGCGGTATCGAGGAGGGCTCCGCCAACGCCCTGCTCGTGAAGGTGAACCAGATCGGTTCGCTGACCGAGACCCTCGACGCCGTCGAGATGGCCCAGCGCAACGGTTTCAAGTGCATGATGTCGCACCGCTCCGGCGAGACCGAGGACGTCACCATCGCCGACCTCGCCGTCGCGGTGAACTGCGGTCAGATCAAGACCGGCGCCCCGGCCCGCTCGGACCGCGTCGCCAAGTACAACCAGCTGCTGCGCATCGAGGAGATCCTCGACGACGCCGCGGTGTACGCCGGCCGCTCGGCCTTCCCGCGGTTTCGCCCTGCGAACCAGTAGGCACGGCCGCCCTGCGAACCAGTAGGCACAGCCGCTCTGCGAACCAGTAGGCACGGCCGCCCTGCGAACCAGGAGCACCCAGCAGCCGGCAGGCACGGGACGGGGCAATCACGCTCTTGCCCCTCCCGCCTTCCGTACGTCCCCGCACTCGGTCCCGTACCGTGTGCGGGGACGTATTGCGTAGCGCGTACATAAGGGGAGGCGGGGTCAATGGCCGGGAAAAAGGATCGGTTCTCCACCTTCTCCACCGCGACCAGGCTCAAGCAGCTCGGCGAGCGGACCGCAGCCCACGTCTACCGCTCGCAGACGCGCCGCCAGGTCCGCCGCAGCCGGCTCACCGGCCGGGCCGCGCTCCTGGTGCTGGTCCTCTGTACGCTTGTCGTCGCCCTCGCGTACCCGATGCGCCAGTACGTGTCCCAGCGGTCGGAGATCGCGGAGCAGCAGCGGGCCGCCGAGGCCGCGAGCCGGCGCCTCGAACGCCTCCGCGACGAAAAGGCCCGCTGGCAGGACAACGCGTACGCGGAGCAGCAGGCGCGCAAGCACCTGCACTTCGTCCGACCGGGCGAGATCAGCTACATCATGACCGACCCCGGGGCGGGGGCCGCCGAGCGGCACCGCACCGGAGCGGCCGGATCCGACCGGCCGTGGTACTCGAACGTCTGGGACGGCGTCGACAAGGCCGACCGCCCCGGCGAGTGACGAGCACCCGCACCCATCCACGAGAACGAAGAGACTTCCTCCAGGCATGCAGACGCCCCCGCCCCAGACCGACCGGACCGAGCCGACCGACGCGGACATCGACGCGTTCCAGCAGCAGCTCGGCCGCCCGCCGCGCGGGCTGCGCGCCATCGCCCACCGCTGCCCCTGCGGTCAGCCGGACGTGGTGGAGACCGCCCCGCGGCTTCCCGACGGCACGCCCTTCCCGACGCTGTACTACCTCACCTGCCCGCGCGCGGCCTCCGCGATCGGCACGCTGGAAGCCAACGGCGTGATGAAGGAGATGCAGGCCCGGCTCTCCGAGGACCCCGAGCTCGCCGCGGCCTACCAGGCCGCGCACGAGGACTACATCCGGCGCCGCGACGCCATCGAGGTGCTCCAGGGCTTCCCGAGCGCCGGCGGGATGCCGGACCGGGTGAAGTGCCTGCACGTGCTGGTCGGTCACTCGCTGGCCGCCGGCCCCGGGGTGAACCCGTTCGGCGACGAGGCCCTGGCGATGCTGCCGCAGTGGTGGGCCAAGGGCGCCTGCGTCACGCCGTGCGCCCCGAAGCCGGAGACGGCGGAGCAGCAGGAGCCGGACGCGTGACCCGCGTCGCCGGCATCGACTGCGGTACGAACTCCATCCGCCTGCTCGTCGCGGACTTCGACCCGGCCACGGGCGAGCTGGTCGAGCTGGACCGGCGGATGACGATCGTCCGCCTGGGCCAGGGCGTGGACAAGACGGGGCGGCTGGCCCCGGAGGCGCTGGAGCGGACCTTCGCGGCCTGTCGCGAGTACGCGTCGGTGATCGAGGAGTTCGGTGCCGAGCGGGTGCGGTTCGTGGCGACCTCGGCCTCCCGCGACGCCGAGAACCGGGACGAGTTCGTCCAGGGCGTCTTCGGGATCCTGGGCGTCGAGCCCGAGGTGATCTCCGGTGACGAGGAGGCGGAGTTCTCCTTCACCGGCGCCACCCGGGAGCTCGTCACCCACGACCACCTGGAGCGGCCGTTCCTGGTGGTGGACATCGGCGGCGGTTCGACCGAGTTCGTGGTCGGCGAGGAGCACGTACGGGCGGCCCGCTCGGTGGACGTGGGCTGTGTCCGGATGACCGAACGGCACCTGGTCGTGGACGGGGTGGTCACCGACCCGCCGACCGCGGAGCAGATCGCCGCCATACGGGCCGACGTCGAGGCGGCGCTGGACCTGGCCGCGCAGACGGTCCCGCTGGCCGAGGCGCGCACGCTGGTCGGCCTGGCCGGCTCGGTGACCACGGTCGCGGCGATCGCCCTCGGGCTGCCGGAGTACCTCTCCTCGGAGATCCACCACGCGCGGATCCCGTACGAGACGGTCCGGGAGATCAGCGAGCGGATGCTGACGGCCACGCACGCCGAGCGTGCGGCGATCCCGGTGATGCACCCGGGCCGGGTGGACGTGATCGGTGCGGGAGCCCTCGTGCTGCTCGCGATCATGGAGCGGACCGGCGCCGCGGAGGTCGTGGTCTCGGAGCACGACATCCTCGACGGAATCGCGATCAAGACCGCGGAAGAGGTCGAGGCGGACCGCAAGCGGTCCTGACAGGGCATCGCTGAGCGGACGGGGCTTGCGGTCAGCTGATCGCAAGCCCCGTCGATTCAGGTGTTGCGAGAGGCCTTCAGGGGCCCTTACGGGGGTCTTAGGTCCCCTCGGCCACAGAAAGTTCGTGAAGTTCTTCACAAGGAAAAGAGGCCTGATGGGCCGCGGGAAGGGCCCTTCGGGGGGTTCCGGGGGTGCGCAGACCCCCTTCATGCGGGTGTTCGTGCGATTCGGGGGCGGGCTCCGGTCTCCTCGGTAGGTATCCACCAACCCGGTGGTCTACTCCGGTTGCAGGCCCGGAGGCCAGTTCAGAGCAGGTGAACAACGACTCCCGTTACACCCTGGTTCCCATTTCGCGCCATGACCTCGGTCACGTGGGCCGCGCAGTGTAGCAGAGGCCTTTCGTCACCTTGTGAAGGGGCTCACGAGCATCACCCCTTGGGGTGCTGGATACTCGTTCCATGAGCACCACGGAGCGTCCCAGGATCCTCGTTGTAGGAGGTGGGTACGTAGGCCTGTACGCAGCCAAGCGCATCATGAAGAAGATGCGCTACGGCGAGGCGACCGTCACGGTCGTCGACCCGCGCTCGTACATGACCTACCAGCCCTTCCTCCCTGAAGTGGCCGCAGGCAGCATCTCGCCTCGGCACGTCGTCGTCCCGCTGCGACGCGTGCTGCCCAAGGCAGAGGTTCTCACCGGCCGGGTCACCAGCATCGACCAGGACCGCAAGGTCGCCGTCGTCACGCCGCTCGTCGGCGAGGCGTACGAGCTGCCTTTCGACTACCTGGTGATCGCGCTCGGCGCCGTCTCCCGCACCTTCCCGATCCCCGGCCTCGCCGAACAGGGCATCGGCATGAAGGGCGTCGAAGAGGGCATCGGCCTGCGCAACCACGTCCTCGAGCAGCTCGACAAGGCCGAGTCCACGACGGACGAGAACGTCCGCCGCAAGGCCCTCACCTTCGTCTTCGTCGGCGGCGGCTTCGCCGGTGCGGAGACCATCGGCGAGGTCGAGGACATGGCCCGCGACGCCGCGAAGTACTACACCACCATCAAGCGCGAGGACATGCGCTTCATCCTGGTGGACGCGGCCGACAAGATCCTCCCCGAGGTCGGGCCCAAGCTCGGCACCTGGGGCAAGGAGCACCTCGAGTCGCGCGGCATCGAGATCTACCTCAACACCTCGATGGACTCCTGCGTGGACGGCCACGTGGTGCTGAAGAACGGCCTCGAGGTCGACTCCGACACCCTCGTGTGGACCGCCGGCGTCAAGCCCAACCCGGTGCTGGCCCGCTACGGCCTGCCGCTGGGCCCGCGCGGCCACGTCGACACCGCCCCGACCCTCCAGGTCCAGGGCACCGACTACATCTGGGCCGCCGGCGACAACGCCCAGGTCCCGGACATCGCCGCCCGCAAGGCCGGCGTCGAGAACGCCTGGTGCCCGCCGAACGCCCAGCACGCGCTGCGCCAGGCCAAGGTCCTCGGCGACAACGTCATCTCGGGCATGCGGGGCTTCCCGCAGGCCGAGTACTCGCACTCCAACAAGGGTGCGGTGGCGGGCCTCGGCCTCCACAAGGGCGTCGCGATGATCGTCATGGGCAAGACGAAGATCAAGCTCAAGGGCCGGCTCGCCTGGTACATGCACCGTGGCTACCACGGCATGGCCATGCCGACCTGGAACCGCAAGATCCGCGTCTTCGCCGACTGGACCCTTGCCATGTTCCTCAAGCGCGAGGTCGTCTCCCTCGGTGCGCTGGAGACCCCGCGCGAGGAGTTCTACGAGGCCGCCAAGCCGGCGCCGGCTCCGGCCGCCACGGCAGCCCCGGCCGCCAAGGCCAAGGCCTCCTGACCCGGGTCCCACCGGCAACACCTCCAGCACGTCCCCGAAGGGGCCGCCCGCCATCCGTGGTGCGGGCGGCCCCTTCGGCGTGCCCGCCCGATTGAGCGCAGCCGGAAACGGGTAGGCCGTCGCGTCGGGTCGGATCGTTTCCGGAGGTGCCTACGATGACCGAAGCCGCGCCGCGGCTGGCCGCTCTTGCCGAGACCCTGCTGGGCGCCCCCCTGCCCGTCCGGATCCGCGCCTGGGACGGCAGTGAGGCCGGGCCGCCCGACGGCCCCACCCTGGTGCTGGCCAACCGGCGCGCCCTGCGCCGCGTCCTGTGGCGACCGGGAGAACTGGGCCTGGCCCGGGCCTGGGTGGCCGGGGACCTGACCGTGGACGGCGACCTGTTCGAACTGCTCGACCGCGTGGCCGGCCTGCTCTGGGAGCGGGGGCCCGCCGACGTCCCCGAGGCCCCGCAGGCGGTCCGCCGCTCCGGCCTCGGCAAGCTGGGTGCGCTGCGCCCGCACCTGCCGCGCCTGCCGGAGCGGGCGGGCGGCGCCGCCGGGACGCCCGCGCTGCTGCGCGACCCGGACGCCCGGGCGGCGCTGCGCGACCTCGTCGCCCTGGCCCGGCCGTGGCCGGCGCCCGCACCGCCCCCCGAGGAGGCCCGGCGCCGGGGCGGCCAGACGCACAGCAAGAGCCGCGACCGGCAGGCGATCAGCCACCACTACGACGTCGGCAACGAGTTCTACGAGCACGTCCTCGGCCCCTCCATGGTGTACTCCTGCGCCTACTGGAGCCCCGGCGCCACCCTGGAGGAGGCCCAGCGGGACAAACTCGACCTGGTCTGCCGGAAGCTGGGCCTGCAGCCCGGCGGCCGGCTCCTCGACGTCGGCTGCGGCTGGGGCTCCATGGCGCTGCACGCGGCCCGGGAGTACGGGGCCCGCGTCACCGGCGTCACGCTCTCGCGCGAGCAGGCCGTGTACGCCCGCAAGCGGGCCGCGGAGGAGGGCCTGGCCGACCGGGTGGACATCCGGATCCAGGACTACCGGGACGTCAAGGACGGTCCCTACGACGCCATTTCGTCCATCGGGATGGCCGAACACGTCGGCGCCGAGCGCTACCGCGAGTACGCCCGCACCCTGCACGCCCTGCTGGCCCCCGGCGGCCGGCTGCTCAACCACCAGATCGCGCGCCCGCCGGAGCCCGACGAAGAGGCCTACCGGGTGGACGAGTTCATCGACGCCTACGTCTTCCCCGACGGCGAACTCTCCCCGCTGGGCACCACCGTGGGCGAGCTGGAGCGGGCCGGGTTCGAGGTCCGCGACGTGGAGGCGCTGCGCGAGCACTACGGGCTGACCCTGCGCGCCTGGGTGGCGCGGCTGGAGGCGCACTGGGAGGCGGCCGTGCGGCTGACCTCGCCGGGGCGGGCCCGGGTCTGGCGGCTGTACATGGCGGCGTCGGCGCTGGGCTTCGAGCACGGCCGGCTCGGCGTCAACCAGGTGCTCGCCGTGAAGCCGGGGCCGGCCGGCCGGTCGGGGCTGCCACTGCGGCTGCGTACCTGGGACGCGTGACCCCGTACGAACGGGAAGGGCCCCGGGGCGTGTGCCCCGGGGCCCTTCCGTGTCCCTGCCGTGGAACCGTGTCCCTGCCGTGAAAGGTGTGCGTGGTGTGAAACGCCGCGCCTACTCGGTCTTGATGGCGGTGAGCATGTTCAGCCGGGCGGCGCTGCGGGCGGGCCACATGGCCGCCAGCACGCCCACCACACCGGCGAGCAGCAGGAAGACGCCGATCCGGTCGTACGGGACGACCAGTGCGTAGCCCGGCACCGACTTGGTGAGGGTGGTGCCGACCGCCCAGGCGAGGAAGACGCCGACGACGATGCCGAGGACCGCGCCGAAGAGGGAGATGACCACGGCCTCCAGGCGGATCATGTTCTTGACCCGGCTCCGGTCGAGGCCGATCGCCCGCAGCATGCCGATCTCCTGCGTCCGCTCGAAGACGGACATCGCCAGCGTGTTGACCACGCCGAGCACCGAGATGATCAGGGCCATGCCGAGCAGGCCGTACATGATGTTCAGGGCGGTGTTGATCATGCCGCCCATCTCGTTGCGCATGTCCTGCTTGGTCGCGATGGACAGCGCCGGGTTGTTGCCGAGGGCGTCGAGGACGGCCTTCTCGCCGGCCTTCGACTCGCCGCCTGCGGTGTTGACGTACACCTCGGGGATGTACGGCTCCTCGGAGTGCGCGGAGAGGATCCTGTCGTCGACGACGTACGGGGAGAGCAGGCCCTCCAGGTCCTTGTAGACCGCGCCGACCTTGAGCGAGCCCTTCTGGCCGTCCTCGTACACGACCTGGAGGGTCGAGCCGACGGACAGCTTCCGGCTCGTCGCGGTCTTCTCCGCGACGGCGACCTCGCCCTTGCCGAGGCTGCTCAGCGAGCCGCTGACGACCTCGACGTTGAGCATCTCGCCGATGGCGGCCGGGTTGACGCCGGAGGCGGCCCGGAACTCGTCGCCGATCTTCAGCGAGAACGCCGACTGCGGGGAGACCGCCTTGATGCCCTTGGCCTTGGAGAGGGTCTCGGCGACGCTCTTGTCGAGGCTGCCGCCGCCCATGGCCATGGAGACCTTGTAGTCGGCCTTGATCTTGTCGGTGCTCATCCGGTCCACGGCCTTGCCCATGGTGATGCCGAGCACGGACAGGGAGGTGACGAGGGTGAGGCCGATGGTGAGGGAGGCGGCCGTGACGGCGGTGCGGCGCGGGTTGCGCACGGCGTTCTGCGCGGCGAGCTTGCCCGGGACTCCGAAGACCTTCTCCAGCAGCGGCCGGACGGCGGCGATGAGCGGCCGGGACAGCAGCGGGAGCAGCACGATCAGGCCGATGAGGAGGAAGAACGCGCCGCCGCCGATGAGGTAGCGGCCCTTCTCGCCGCCCACGGACACCCCGCCCAGGACCATGACCAGGCCCAGCAGTTCGAGGATGCAGCCGAAGACGTTGCGCAGGAGCAGGGACTTCGAGCTGGCCGGCAGGTGGGCGCTGCCCATGGCGGCGACCGGGGGGATCCGGCCGGTGCGCCAGGCGGGGAACACCGCGGCGACCATGGTGACCAGCACGCCGATGACGACGGCGACGACGATCGTCGACGGGGCGACGACCAGGTCGCCCGCCGGGATCTTGGCGTCCATCGAGTCCATCAGCGAGCGCATGGCGACCGCGAGGCCGATGCCGCTGGCCAGGCCGATGGCGGAGGAGATCGCGCCGACGACCAGGGCCTCGCTCATGACCGAGCGCATGACCTGGCCGCGCTTGGCGCCGACCGCGCGCAGCAGGGCCAGCTCCTTGGTCCGCTGGGCGACGAGCATGGTGAACGTGTTGTAGATCAGGAAGATGCCGACGAAGAGCGCGATGCCGGCGAACACGAGCAGCATGGTGCTCATGCCGCTCATCTGCTTCTTGATGGAGTCGGCCTGCTCCTTGGCGAGTTCGGCGCCGGTCTGGGCCTTGATGTGCTTGTCGCCGCCGAGCAGCGGCTTGATGTCGGCCAGCAGCTGGTCGGCGGAGGCGCCGGCCTTGGCGGAGACGGAGAGCTCCTGGTAGTAGCCGGGCTTGAGGTACAGCTTCTGGGTGGTGGCGGTGTCGAAGAGGACGAGGCTGCCGCCCGCGTTGACCTGGCCGTCGTCGGTGGTGAAGACACCGGCGAGGGTGTACTCCTTCACCGGGCCGTTGCTGGCGACGCGGACCCTGTCGCCGACCTTGTACCCGCCCTTGTTCGCCGTCTCCTTGTCGAGCGCGATCTGCTCGGCGCCGGCGGGCCCGTTGCCGTCGGTGAAGCGGTAGGAGGGGTCCTTGCCGTCGGCCGCGGGGGCGTAGTTGGAGCCGCGGTTGGCCCAGCCGGTGCCGATCAGCTTGCCGTTCTCGTCGCCGACGCCGGCGAAGCCGGAGATCCGGCCGGAGACGGTGTCGACGCCCTTGACGGTCTTGACCTTGTCGAGGGTCTGCTGGCTGATGCCGGGCTCGCCCTCCTTCTGCCCGTCGTCGCCCCGGCTCTGGCCGTACGAGGTCACGGAGACGGCGACGTGGTCGTAGCTCTTGGCGGACTGGCCGGAGAGGGCCTTGCCGAGGGTGTCGGTGAAGACGAGGGTGCCGGAGACGAAGGCGACGCCGAGCGTGACGGCGAGCACCGTCATCAGCAGCCTGGCCTTGTGCGCGAGGACGTTGCGCAGGGCGGTACGGAACATGGTGGAGGAGTCCAGGATGTCGAGGGGGTCAGCGGGGCCGGGGGAGGGTCGGTCCCTCAGCTGGTGCGGCCCTTGGCGTCGAAGGCCTTCATACGGTCGAGCACCCCGTCGGCGGTGGGGCTGAGCATCTCGTCGACGATGCGGCCGTCGGCGAGGAAGATGACGCGGTCCGCGTAGGAGGCGGCCACCGGGTCGTGGGTGACCATGACGACGGTCTGGCCGAGCTCGCGGACGGAGTTGCGCAGGAAGCCGAGGACCTCGGCGCCGGAGCGGGAGTCCAGGTTTCCGGTGGGCTCGTCACCGAAGATGATCTCGGGGCGGGAGGCCAGGGCGCGGGCCACGGCCACGCGCTGCTGCTGGCCGCCGGAGAGCTGGGTGGGGCGGTGGGAGAGGCGGCCGGAGAGCCCGACCATGTCGACCACCGCGTTCAGCCACTGCTGGTCGGGCTTGCGGCCCGCGATGTCCATCGGCAGGGTGATGTTCTCCAGCGCCGTCAGGGTCGGCAGCAGGTTGAACGCCTGGAAGATGAAGCCGATCTTGTCGCGGCGCAGCTGGGTCAGCTGCTTGTCCTTGAGGCTGCCGAGCTCGGTCTCGCCGATGCGCACAGAGCCCGCGGAAAAGGTGTCGAGGCCGGCCACGCAGTGCATCAGGGTGGACTTGCCGGAACCCGAGGGGCCCATGATCGCGGTGAACTGGCCCTGGCCGAAGTCCACGGAGACGTTGTCCAGGGCGACCACCTGGGTCTCGCCCTGGCCGTACACCTTGGAGAGGCCGGTGGCCCGGGCGGCCACGGCCTGGGTGGTGTGCGGGGCGTAGTTCATGGTGGTCACGGGAGCGGCTCCTCGGGCTGCGGACCTCGTGCGGTCTGCTGATCGGCGGGACCTTTCCATCGTCGCCGCGCCCGCGCGGCCGGGGATCAGCCGCGGTGCCCGTTCCCAGGCCCACTGGAGTCTGATCGCGGGGCGGGCCGCCTCCTCCTCTGGTATGACGGCGGGCCCGGCGGTGCTCGGGGACGCCCCGGCGGCGGACCGGACGGCCGGGGGGTGGCCCGGGGTGGCGGGAGGGTGGCGCGAGCCATCGAAATCCCGTCAATCCCGCATCGGGGGTGATCGCCGCCCGTAACGGGCCCACCGTGTGTTCTCGGGCCTGACAGCCCCTCAAGCGCCAATAAAATCAGACAACATCGGATAGACGACCCACTGGCGGCCGGGATGATCCGGATAGGCTCGGGCGCAGCGTTCAGTGCTTATGTACGGGAGCCGCTACGCCCTGCCCGGATGGTGGAATGCAGACACGGCGAGCTTAAACCTCGCTGGCTTAGGCCGTGCCGGTTCGAGTCCGGCTCCGGGCACGACAACGCTCTGTCCACACCGCGCGACACACGAACGGCGGGGGCGCCCCGAGGGCGCCCCCGCCGTCGCGTTTTTCCCACTCCTCCTGATGTCACGTTGTTTTCCCGTACCCGGGACGGGGAACCGGCCCGGGTACGGGAAAAGATCCTCCCTGAGCAGTAGGGTCAGATTTTTGCTAACGCATTACTCTTGTCGCAAGGCTGCGCACCGTGGCCATGGAGGAGTGAGATGAGGAGCAGTAACCCGGTCTTCTCGCGACGGGGGTTCAGCCGCGACAGCGGGGGCTACGCGAACTTTGACGCGCAGCACCAGCAGGCCGGGACCAACCCGTACGCGACGAATCCTTACGCCACCGACGTGGCCACCGGCATGCCGCAGGCGCCCGCGCGCGCCGACGTCATGACGATGGACGACGTCGTGAGCCGTACGGCCATGACGCTCGGCACGGTCATCCTCACGGCCACGATCGCGTGGATCGCCCTGCCCGTCGACCCGGCGAACATCAACAAGTCGTACGGCATCGCCATCGGCGCCGCGCTCGTCGCGATGGTCCTGGGGCTCGTGCAGACCTTCAAGCGCAAGGCCTCCCCGGCGCTGATCATGGGCTACGCGGCCTTCGAGGGCTTCTTCCTCGGCGTCATCAGCTCGGCCACCAGCACCTACCTGGGCGCCGGCGTGGTCATCCAGGCCGTGCTCGGCACGATGTGCGTGTTCGCCTCCGTGCTCTTCGCGTACAAGATGCGCTGGATCCGCGTCACCCGCCGCTTCTACGGCTTCGTGATGGCGGCCGCCATGGGCTTCATGCTGCTCATGGTCGCGAACCTGCTGTTCTCGCTGTTCGCGGGCGGCGACGGCCTCGGCTTCCGCAGCGGCGGCCTCGGCATCCTGTTCGGCATCGTCGGCGTCATCCTCGGTGCCTGCTTCCTCGCCCTGGACTTCAAGCAGGTCGAGGACGGCATCGCGTACGGCGCCCCGCGCGACGAGGCCTGGCTGGCCGCCTTCGGTCTCACCATGACCCTGGTGTGGATCTACCTGGAGCTGCTGCGCCTGTTCCAGATCCTCTCCGGCGACGACTAGTCGCACCGGCAGACGCCACCGGCAGACGGCATGGGAAGGCCCCGCGAGCTCGACGCTCGCGGGGCCTTCCCGCGTCTCGGAAGGGGTACGGGATCGGGAGCAGGGATCGGGGGAACAGGGACCGGGTCCGGGGGACCGGGACGGGGAGGGCTCAGCCGAACTTGCGGGCCGCCCTGCGCAGGTCGTACTCGTGGATGATCGCCTTGGCCTGGCCGTACGAGAGCTCGTGCGCGCCGCGCAGCCAGCTGACCTTCTCCTCGAACCGGACGAGGGAGGGGCCGTCGTCCACGGTGCGGAGCCAGTCGGACACTTCACGACCGGTGGTCAGGGGGATTCTGTCGATCATGTTCCGGTGGGTCTGCTCGGAGAACTCTACGGACATGGGCGCCTCCGGAGGTATCGCCTTGCTGTGCTGTTCTCTTCACGCCACCGTGCCGGAGAGTTCGCCCGTTGGCAATGGTGCCCGGACGGCGCGTAAGGTCGGCCGGGTGCTTGATACTTCGCCGCTGACCGCCGCCGTGGAACGTTTCGCCGACCGGCTGCGGGCCATGCCGCAGAGCCGTCTGCGGCAGGGGGCCGCCGCCCAGGCGCTGGAGCTGGCCAGGGAACTCTCGGTACGCGCCCAGGCGCTGGAGGCGGCGCAGCGGGGCGCGGGGGCGGCTCCGGCGCGGAACATGCCCGACGCGGGCCTCTTCGTCGTCGGGGACCAGGTGGCCGTGGCCGGAACCGACCTCGCCGAAGCGCTGCGCGCCACGGCCGACGGGACGGCCGAAAGCCCCCGGGACACCGCGAAGGCCCCGTCCGAGATGCTGGACGAGGCCGTACGGATGGTCGAGCAGGCAGAGGTCAGAGCGACGCGATGACGCGGTCCGCGAGGATGTAGACGTTGTTGTCCGGGTCCTGGGCGTCGCCGCAGGAGAAGGTCAGGGCGTAGGCGCCCGAGATGCCCGAGCCGCCCAGCAGCACCGGCGCGGTGCCCGAACGCAGCGCCTCGGCGAGGCGCTCCGCCGTCTCCCGGTGGCCCGGGGTCATGCACAGCGTGGTGCCGTCGGTGAAGACGTACACGTCCAGCGTGCCCAGCGGGCCCGGACGGACGTCCGCGAGGGCCGTACGGGCCTCCGCGAGCTCCTCCAGGCGCGAGACCGTGCGCTCGTGGTCCGCGCCCGGGGCCGGGGCCTGGACCGGTACGAAGTCGGGGTGCGAGGGGTGGCGCCGGCGCGCGGCGGCCAGCTCGGCCGAATCCTCGGGGTAGTCTCCCCCGGCCTCCGGCCGGGCGGTGCCCGCAGCGGCCTCGTCGCCGAGCACCGGCTCCAGGCCCACGAGGTCCGCCTGACGGGGCAGGAAAACGCCGGGGACGTCCTCGCCCAGCCCGGGCAGGCCGCCCAGCAGTGAGGTAGGGGTGTCCCCGGCGAAGCGAGGGGAAGCGTCGGCGGCGTCACGGGCCTCCTGCGCGGCCCAGAAGGCCCGCGCCTCGGCGAGCTCGCGCTCGCGCTCCTCGGCCAGGGCCTCGGCCACGGCGGCTCGTATCTCGGCGGCGGGGGAATGCACGGCACTGCGGGCGTGCGGGACGGTCGCACCGCGGCTGTGGCCGGGCGAAGCCAGCTCACCGCGGAGGGCCGTCACCTGCTTGCGCAGGCCGTGTACGGCGTGCAGCGCAGCAGCGCCCACGGCCGCGGCGGCGGCCGTGGTCAGCAGCAGGGCAAGAGACATGGCGCTCACTGACTAACTCCTGATTGATTCGATCCCCCGACTTCCTACATCAGAGTGTCCCGACCTGGGAATGGCGTGCAGTGCATTACGTCACGAATTGGACAGGGCTTTGGTCACACGGGGACGAGGTGAACCTGTCCTGACCTGGGGAAACAGCAAACCCCCAGGACGAAAGTCACATCCTGGGGGAGATTCGGTCACAGATCGGCCGCGACGGGATTGGAACCGGCGTCAGTACGCCGCAAGGGATCAAGCGGATCCCTTGCGGCGCCTACGCCCAGGCTCAGCTCAGGCGCTCGACTCCTGTGGCCGCGCTGAGCTTCGCCACCGCCGCGGGCAGGTGCCGCCGCTCGTTCCTCGCGGCGACCCCTACCCGCAGCTCCGGCTCAGCTCAGGCGCTCGATGACCATGGCCATGCCCTGGCCGCCGCCCACGCACATCGTTTCCAGGCCGAACTGCTTGTCGTGGAACTGGAGGCTGTTGATCAGGGTGCCGGTGAGGCGGGCACCGGTCATCCCGAACGGGTGACCGACGGCGATGGCGCCACCGTTGACGTTCAGCTTCTCCAGCGGGATCTCCAGGTCCCGGTACGACGGGATGACCTGCGCCGCGAAGGCCTCGTTGATCTCGAACAGGTCGATGTCGCCGACGGTCAGACCGGCGCGCTTCAGGGCCTGCTTCGACGCCTCGACCGGGCCCAGGCCCATGATCTCGGGGGAGAGGCCGGTGACACCGGTGGAGACGATCCGGGCGAGCGGGGTCAGGCCCAGCTCCCGCGCCTTCGTGTCGCTCATGATGACCAGCGCGGCGGCGCCGTCGTTCAGCGGGCAGCAGTTGCCGGCCGTGACCAGGCCGTCGGGGCGGAAGACGGGCTTGAGGCCCTGGACGCCCTCCAGGGTCACGCCGGCGCGCGGGCCGTCGTCGGTGGAGACGACCGCGCCGTCCGGGGTGGTGACCGGGGTGATCTCGCGGGCCCAGAAACCGTTCTTGATGGCCTCCTCGGCCAGGTTCTGGGAGCGGACGCCGAACTCGTCCATGTCCTGGCGGGTCACGCCCTTGAGCCGGGCCAGGTTCTCGGCGGTCTGCCCCATCGAGATGTAGGCGTCCGGGATCAGGCCGTCCTCGCGCGGGTCGTGCCAGTCGCTGCCCTCGCTCTGGGCGACGGCGGCGGTACGGGCCTCCGCGTCGGCGAAGAGCGGGTTGTGCGTGTCCGGCAGGCCGTCCGAGGAGCCCTTGAAGAACCGGGAGACCGTCTCGACGCCCGCGGAGATGAAGACGTCGCCCTCACCCGCCTTGATGGCGTGCAGCGCCATGCGGGAGGTCTGGAGCGAGGAGGAACAGTAACGGGTGATCGTGGTGCCCGGCAGGTAGTCCATGCCCATCTGCACGGCCACGATGCGGGCCAGGTTGTGGCCCTGCTCGCCGCCGGGCAGACCGCAGCCGAGCATCAGGTCGTCGATCTGGCGCGGGTCCAGCTCCGGGACCTTGGCGAGGGCGGCCTGGATGATCGTGGCGGTCAGGTCGTCCGGGCGGACGTCCTTGAGGGACCCCTTGCCGGCGCGCCCGATGGGGGAGCGGGCAGTGGAAACGATGACGGCTTCGGGCATCGGGGCTCCAAAGGGGGTGAGTTGCGGCTCGTTGCGGGACCGCAAGCGAAGTTACCGGCCCGTACGGTCGAGGTCACCGGCTTCGGTGTGTGATGCCGGTCGCTCCGGGGGGTGCAACGCCCCCTCCACCCGCACTGTTCCCAGGCTCCGGGCCCGCCCGCACCCGCCCCCCGAACGCGGGCGGAGCCGGGCAGGGCCGGGCTCCCGGCCCGTCCGGCCTTTGCGGACCGGGTCCGGGCGGAGCGGCCGGCGGGGTGGGCCGGGGTCAGGTGCCGGTGGGGTGGGCCGGGGTCAGGTGCCGGCCACCCGGGACCCCGGGAGGGAGTCCGGAAGGGGTTCCGGGCCCAGGTCCTCGGCCGGGACCCGGCGACGCCGCCGGTGCTTCAGCAGGGCCCACGGCCCCCGCGCCGGCGTGACCTCGGTGCCCGCCTGCCCGGCGGCGGCCGATGCGGCCTTGGCCACCGGGAGCATGTCCTCGTGCCGCGCCACCTCCAGCCGGTCGGACTCCGGCCACAGCGCCAGCGCCGCGCACAGGGTCGGCAGCACGGCCATGGCGGCGGTCGCGTACCCCTCCGCCGAGGGGTGGTACGAGTCCGGTCCGAACATCTCGCGCGGGTTGGCGGCGAACTCGGGGCCCAGTAGGTCCCCCATGGAGACCGTACGGGCGCCCAGCGCGACGACCCCTATGGTCTGGGCGGCGGCCAGCTGGCGCGAGACCCGGCGGGCCAGCCACCGCAGCGGCTGGTACACCGGCTCGATGGTGCCCAGGTCGGGGCAGGTCCCGACCACCACCTCGGTGCCGGCGAGCCGCAGCCGGCGTACGGCCGAGGTGAGGTGGCGCACCGACTGGGTCGGCGGCATCCGCCGCGTCACGTCGTTGGCGCCGATCATGATCACGCACACGTCCGGCGGCGGCAGCCCCCCGTCCAGGAGCAGTCCGGCCTGCCGGTCGAGGTCATCGGACATGGCCCCGGAGAGGGCCACGTTGCGCAGCTCCACCGGCCGCTCGGCCACCGCCGCCAGCCCCGAGGCCAGCAGCGCGGCCGGGGTCTGTCTGGCCCGGCGCACGCCGAGCCCGGCGGCCGTGGAGTCGCCCATCATGCCGAGCCGCAGCGGCCCGGGCCCGGAGCCCGCGGGCCCGGCGAACTCGCTCCCGTACAGCCCGTCGGCCCGCGGCGGAGCCCCGAGCCCGGTGCCCACCGTCCGCTTCGCGAACTGGACCTCCGCCAGCACCAGCCCCACGGCGGCGACCCCGACCAGCCCGAGCCCGCCTCCGCCGTACGCCGCGCCCGCCGCGATCCGGCGGGCCGTCCTCGCCCTGGACACCCCTCCAGCCACCTTCCCTTCCTGCCGGGTCCCGATGACCTACCTGCCCCGTACTGCCGGTCGGCCAATCCCTTTCCGCATAGTCTGGCGGGACCTCCCGGAGAACCCGTGGAGTCCCCTCCCTGGAGAACATGGTGCAATTCCACGACTCGATGATCAGCCTCGTCGGCAACACCCCGCTGGTGAAGCTCAACCGTGTGACCGAAGGCCTGCAGGCCACCGTCCTTGCCAAGGTCGAGTACTTCAATCCCGGTGGATCCGTTAAGGACCGGATCGCCGTCCGGATGATCGAGGCCGCCGAGCAGAGCGGTGCCCTCAAGCCCGGCGGCACCATCGTGGAGCCCACCAGCGGCAACACCGGTGTAGGACTCGCCATCGTGGCCCAGCAGAAGGGCTACAAGTGCATCTTCGTCTGCCCTGACAAGGTGTCCATGGACAAGATCAACGTGCTGCGCGCGTACGGCGCCGACGTCGTGGTCTGCCCGACCGCCGTCGACCCGGAACACCCGGACTCGTACTACAACGTGTCCGACCGCCTCGTGCGCGAGACCCCGGGTGCCTGGAAGCCGGACCAGTACAGCAACCCGAACAACCCCCGTTCGCACTACGAGACCACCGGCCCCGAGCTGTGGGAGCAGACGGACGGGAAGATCACCCACTTCGTCGCCGGCGTCGGCACGGGCGGCACGATCTCGGGCACCGGCAACTACCTGAAGGAGGTGTCCGGCGGCAAGGTCAAGGTCATCGGCGCCGACCCGGAGGGTTCGGTCTACTCCGGCGGCTCGGGCCGCCCGTACCTGGTCGAGGGCGTCGGCGAGGACTTCTGGCCGACCGCCTACGACCCGAACGTCACCGACGAGATCATCGCGGTGTCCGACAAGGACTCCTTCCAGATGACCCGCCGCCTCGCCAAGGAGGAGGGCCTCCTCGTCGGCGGCTCCTGCGGCAT
This sequence comes from Streptomyces sp. NPDC086989, assembly GCF_044745505.1. Taxonomy (NCBI): domain Bacteria; kingdom Bacillati; phylum Actinomycetota; class Actinomycetes; order Kitasatosporales; family Streptomycetaceae; genus Streptomyces; species Streptomyces sp. NPDC086989. The sequence goes on along the minus strand of NZ_JBIVAL010000017.1, from coordinate 65,675 downwards.
GGCGGTCGTCGCGGCGCTGAAGGCCGCCGAGGGCCTCGGCCCGGACGACGTGGTCGTCGTCCTGCTGCCGGACAGCGGCCGCGGTTACATGAGCAAGATCTTCAGCGACGAGTGGATGGCCGGTCACGGCTTCCTCGAGGAGGAGGGCCCCGCGGCACGCATCGGCGACGTGCTCGCGGACAAGGAGGGCGCCATGCCGTCCCTGGTCCACATGCACCCCGAGGAGACCGTGGGCGAGGCCATCGAGGTGCTGCGCGAGTACGGCGTCTCGCAGATGCCGATCGTCAAGCCCGGCGCCGGCCACCCGGACGTGATGGCCGCGGAGGTCATCGGCTCGGTCGTGGAGAAGGAGCTGCTGGCGGCGCTGTTCGCGAAGCAGGCCTCGCTGTCCGACCCGCTGGAGAAGCACATGAGCCGCCCGCTGCCGCAGGTCGGCTCGGGCGAGCCGGTCTCCGAGCTGATGGCCGTGCTGGGCGAGGCGGACGCGGCGATCGTGCTGGTCGAGGGCAAGCCGACCGGTGTGGTGAGCCGTCAGGACCTGCTGGCGTTCCTCGCCAAGGGCTCGAAGTAGCCGCTGCCGTGGTGCCGTGGTGCCGGGGCGCCGTGGTGACGCCCCGTCGCCCCGTCGCCCCGTCGCGCAAAAGGTACGGGCCCGTCATGTGACGGCAGCACCGGCTTAACACGGCTCCGGCACAGTGGTGGTTGTCGGCCAGGGAGCACCCGCTCCGGGCCGGCACCACCGAACGGCGTTGGCGTACTTCCGGAGCGGCTCCCGGACCGCGTGAACGCCCTGGACGCGGACGGCCCTGACCCGGCCCGTGTCCCTCGCGGGGACCGCCGTCGTCCCGCCCCTCGGGCTTCCGAGGGTGCGGCGGTCCCCGCGCACAGCTTCCGGCGCTCTATTCGGCCCGCTCGCGCGGCCGCGGGCGCAGGTGCTTGGACGCGTGGACGAAGTTCACGCCGAGGACGCCCGCCCAGGCGACCAGCAGCCCGCCGAACCCGGCCTGCGTGGCGCCGATGGCCGACAGCGGGATCGCCAGGACCAGCGAGACGATGGCGAAGCCGAAGCGTTCGCCGAAGCCGCCCTCCAGCGGCGACGGCCCGCCGCCCCGGCCGCCGCGGGCGGCGTCCAGGCGTTCCTCGGCCAGCCGGCGCCGGACCTGGGTGTCGACCTTCTCGACGAAGGAGTCCACGAGTGCGGCCTCGTACTCCGGCCCCAGCTCCCGCCGGGCGTCCAACGTCGCGTCGAGTTCCTTCTTCAGCTCCTGGGACTCCATGCGCCCAGCGTAGGAACGGGGGGCGGCCCGGGCACGGGGGATAGCCCCCGTATCCGCCCCCGCGCCGGTGCCCGTATCCGCCCCCGCGCCGGTGTCCGTGCCCGCCCGTATCCGCCCGCCTCCGCACCGGTTTTCGGCCCTCGGACCGTCTCGCGGAGCGGTCCGCCGCTTGCCGTGCTGCATAACCGCATGCAAAGTGCTCCGTGACTGAATAACGACGGGGACGGAGGGGTCGGGATGAGCGACAGCCCGGCAGCGCGGCTGCAGAAGCTGTTCGAGGGGCACCGGCTGACGCCCACCCAGCGACGGATCGCCCACTGCATGGTGCGCGGGGCGGCGGACGTGCCGTTCCTGTCGAGCGTGGAGCTCGCCGAGCTGGCCGGGGTCAGCCAGCCCTCCGTGACCCGTTTCGCGGTGGCGCTCGGCTTCGACGGGTATCCGGCGCTGCGCCGGCACCTGCGCGAGGTGGCTCCCGCCGAGCGCGCCGTGGCCGCGCAGGAGGACACGTACAACGAGTACCAGCAGGCCGTCCAGGGCGAGATCGAGAACCTGCGGCAGCTGTCGGCCATGCTCGCCGACCCCTCGCCGGTCGAGGAGGCCGGCCGGGTGCTCGCCGGGTCCAGGCCGCTGCCCGTGCTGGGGCTGCGGGCGGCGTCCTCGCAGGCGCGCGGGTTCGCGTACTTCGCCGCCAAGGTGCACCCCGACGTGCGGCTCCTCGACGAGGGCGGCTCGATGCTCGCCGACCGGATCGACGCCGCCGCCGCGGCCGGGGCCTCGGCCCTGCTGTGCTTCGCGCTGCCGCGGCACCCGCGGGAGGTGGCGGAGGCACTCGACCACGCCCGGGAGGCGGGGTTGCAGGTGGTGACGGTCGCCGACTCGGCCTTCGCCCCGGTGGCCCGCTCCTCCGACCTGCTGATCCCGGCGCCGGTCGGCACCGGCCTGGCCTTCGACACGGCGTGCGCGCCGATGCTGCTGGGGCGGGTGCTGCTGGAGGCCATGGCGGACGCCCTGCCGGACGCGCAGGCGCGGCTGGAGGCCTTCGACGCACGGGCGGCGGCCCGCGGGCTGTTCGTGGAGTAGGGGGTGTCCTGCCGCCGGCGGGGTCAGAGCAGGGCGTCGCGGTGGGCGGCTCCGGACTCGGCCGTCAGCTCCGGCAGGGACTGGGCCGGGCGGACCAGGGTGAAGCGGACCGCGCCCGAGGGGGTCGTCGTGAAGCCGTGGACCGCCGGGCGCGGGAGGCTGTTGTAGCCGTAGTGCGCCGTGAAGAAGTACGCGCCGGTGTCCGGTACGGCGATCAGATCGCCCGGGGCCAGCTCCGGCAGCTCCCGGCCGGTGGCCAGCAGGTCGCCCGCGAAGCAGGCCGGGCCCGCGATGTCCTGGGCGACGGGCGGGCCCGTCTTCGGGGCGCCCTTCGCGTCGTACGGCAGGATCCGCAGCGGCCACGCCGCGGGCGCGTACACCGTACGGGTCGCCAGCTGGACCCCCGCGTGCGTCAGCGCGATGGGGCGGCCACCGGTGGTCTTCGTGTACTCGACGCGGGAGAGCACCAGACCGTGCTTGGCGGCCAGGGACCGGCCGAACTCCGTCACCAGGCCGTAGCGGCCGCCGAACAGGCCCGGGACGGCCTCCCGCAGGGCCGCCACGTACTGCGCGTACGTCGGGGTCACGGCGTCCGAGGCGAAGTTCACCGGCAGGCCCCCGCCGATGTCGAGGGTGTCGACCTGGCGGCGCCCCGCCGCCGCATTGGTCTCCTCGGCCAGGGCGTGCAGCTCCCGCACCCCTTCCGCGATCAGCGGCAGCGGGACGCCCTGGGAGCCCGAGTGGACGTGCAGCCGGGTCAGCCACGGCCGTTCCAGGAAGACGCGTACGAGCCGTTCGCGCGCGCCCGCATCGCGCAGTGCGATCCCGAACTTCGAGGTCGCGGTGGCCGTGGAGAGCGCGTCGATGGCGCCCGCGCCCGTCTGCGGGTTGATCCGGATCCCGATCGGGGACTCGGTGGGGGCCGCGGCGACGAGCTCGTCCAGGCGCTGCAGTTCCTGCCGGTTGTCGGCGTTGACGGCGATCCCGAGGGCCAGCGCCCCGCGCAGTTCGGCCACGGTCTTGGCGGGGGAGTCCAGGACGGTCCGCCGCGGCTCCACGCCGGCCGCCAGGGCCAGCGCCAGCTCGCCGGGACCCGCGGCCTCGCAGCCGAGGCCGCACTCCGCGAGCAGCCGCAGCACCGGCACGAGCGGGCACGCCTTCACCGCGAAGGTGTGCAGCACGGGCGTGCCGGGAGCCAGCGCGTCCGCGAAGGCGCTGGTCAGGGCGGTTGCGGAGGCCCGGAGGCCGGCGACGTCGAGCAGGCAGACCAGAGGCTGCGCGCCCTCCTCCCCGCCCATCAGGCCCTGCTCTACGGCGGCCCGTACGGCCAGGTCCCGGCGGGCCGCGGCGTCCGCCGCGCCCGCCGCCGTGTGCGTCTCGACAGCCATGTCCGCCAGCCAATCACCCGGCGGGTCGGCCCGCAGCTGTTGACTGAATCTATTCAGCCGGTCAGGATGTGAATGGATTGACCAACATCGGAGGAGGCACCGCCATGTCAGGACCCCGCCCCGTACGCGCTGCGCGAGGCACCGAGCTCAGCACCCTGGGATGGCAGCAGGAAGCCGCCCTCCGCATGCTGCAGAACAACCTCGACCCCGAGGTCGCCGAGCACCCCGACAAGCTCGTGGTCTACGGCGGCACCGGCAAGGCCGCCCGCGACTGGCGTTCCTTCGACGCGATGGTCCGCACGCTGCGCACCCTCAAGCAGGACGAGACGATGCTCGTCCAGTCCGGCCGCCCGGTCGGCGTGATGCAGACCCACGAGTGGGCGCCGCGCGTGCTGCTCGCCAACTCCAACCTCGTCGGCGACTGGGCCAACTGGGAGGAGTTCCGCCGTCTGGAGCAGCTCGGTCTGACCATGTACGGCCAGATGACCGCAGGTTCCTGGATCTACATCGGCACCCAGGGCATCCTGCAGGGCACGTACGAGACCTTCGCGGCCGTCGCCGCCAAGAAGTTCAACGGCACCCTGGCCGGCACCATCACCCTGACCGCCGGCCTCGGCGGCATGGGCGGCGCCCAGCCGCTGGCCGTGACGATGAACGACGGCGTCGCGATCTGCATCGACGTCGACCCGCGCGCCATCGAGCGCCGCATCGAGCACCGCTACCTGGACGTGAAGGCCGACAACCTGCGGCACGCGCTGCAGCTCGCGGTCGAGGCGCGCGACGCCCGCAGGCCGCTGTCCATCGGCCTGCTCGGCAACGCGGCCGAGCTCCTCCCGCAGATGCTCGCGGAAGGCGCCCCGATCGACATCGTCACCGACCAGACGTCGGCGCACGACCCGCTGTCGTACCTGCCGGTGGGCGTCGACTTCGACGACATGGCGGCGTACGCGGCCAAGGACCCGGCCGGCTTCACGACGCGGGCCCGCGAGTCGATGGCGAAGCACGTCGAGGCCATGGTCGGCTTCATGGACGCCGGCGCCGAGGTCTTCGACTACGGCAACTCCATCCGCGGCGAGGCCCAGCTGGCCGGCTACGACCGCGCGTTCGCCTTCCCCGGCTTCGTCCCGGCGTACATCCGCCCGCTGTTCTGCGAGGGCAAGGGTCCCTTCCGCTGGGCGGCCCTGTCCGGCGAGGCCTCGGACATCGCGAAGACCGACAAGGCGATGCTGGAGCTCTTCCCGGAGAACGAGTCGCTGCACCGCTGGATCAAGATGGCCGGCGAGCGGGTCCACTTCCAGGGCCTGCCCGCGCGCATCTGCTGGCTCGGCTACGGCGAGCGCGACAAGGCCGGCGAGCGCTTCAACGAGATGGTGGCCGACGGCACGCTGGCCGCCCCGCTGGCCATCGGCCGCGACCACCTCGACTGCGGTTCGGTGGCCTCCCCGTACCGCGAGACCGAGGCGATGCTCGACGGCTCCGACGCGATCGCCGACTGGCCGCTGCTCAACGCCATGGTGAACGTGGCCTCCGGCGCCTCCTGGGTCTCGATCCACCACGGCGGCGGCGTCGGCATGGGCCGCTCGATCCACGCCGGCCAGGTCACCGTCGCCGACGGCACCAAGCTCGCGGGCGAGAAGATCCGCCGCGTGCTCACCAACGACCCCGGCATGGGCGTCATCCGCCACGTCGACGCGGGCTACGACATCGCCGAGTCGGTGGCGGACGAGCGCGGCGTCCGCGTCCCCATGCGTGAAGGCGACTCGGCGTGAGCAAGGACGTCCCGGCGGCCGCGGCCTCGTTCCACACCATGTGGGACGAGCTGCGGCCCATCGGCCGCAACGCCGGGTCCGGCGGGTACCGCCGCTACGCGTGGACGGGTGCCGACGCCGACTGCCGGACCTGGTTCCAGGAGCAGGCCGAGGCCCGCGGCCTCGCCTACGAGACCGACCGCAACGGCAACCAGTGGGCCTGGCTCGGCGACCCCCTCGCCGGTGACGCCGTCGTCACCGGCTCCCACCTGGACTCCGTGCCCGACGGGGGCGCCTTCGACGGCCCCCTCGGCGTGGTGTCCTCCTTCGCGGCCCTGGACGAACTCCGCAGGAGGGGCGCGGAGTTCTCCAGGCCGCTGGCCATCACCAACTTCGGTGACGAGGAGGGAGCCCGGTTCGGCCTCGCCTGCGTCGGCTCCCGGCTCGCCGCCGGGCAGCTGACCAAGGAGAAGGCGTTCGAGCTGCGCGACGCCGACGGGATCAGCCTGCCCCAGGCCATGGAGGCCGCCGGGTACGACCCCCAGGCCATCGGCGCCGACCCGGAGCGCCTCGCCCGCATCGGCGCCTTCGTCGAGCTGCACGTCGAGCAGGGCCGGGCCCTGGACCTGTCCGGGGACTCCGTCGGCATCGCGTCCGCCATCTGGCCGCACGGTCGCTGGCGGTTCGACTTCCGGGGCGAGGCCAACCACGCCGGCACCACCCGCCTGGTGGACCGGCGCGACCCGATGCTCACGTACGCGGCGACCGTCCTGGCCGCCCGCAGCGAGGCGGCCCTCGCCGGGGCCGTCGCGACCTTCGGCAAGATCGCCGTCGAGCCGAACGGCGTCAACGCCATCCCCTCGCTCGTGCGCGGCTGGCTCGACTCCCGCGCCGCCGACCAGGCCACCCTCGACACGGTCGTCACGGCCGTCGAGAAGGCCGCCCGCGAGCGCGCCGACCAGGACGGCGTCGACCTGGCCGTCGTCCGGGAGTCCTTCACCCCGGTCGTCGAGTTCGAGCACGCCCTGCGCGACGAGATGAACCGGATCCTCGGCGGGGCCGTCCCCGTGCTGGGCACCGGGGCGGGACACGACGCCGGAATCCTCTCCGCCGCCGTCCCGACCGCCATGCTGTTCGTACGGAACCCCACCGGCGTCTCCCACTCCCCGAGGGAGTTCGCCCCCGAGGACGACTGCGTGGCCGGTGTGCTCGCCCTCGCCGACGTACTGGAAGGCCTGGCATGCCGCTGACGACGTACTGGCTGGAGCACGCCTGGCTCGGCGCCCACGTCGAGCCCGGCGTCACCCTCGAGGTGTCCGCCGACGGGCGGATCGGCTCCCTGCGCACCGGGGCCGGGGCCCCGCCGCCGGGGGCCGAGGTGCTGCGCGGGCTGACCGTCCCGGGCCTGGCCAACGCCCACAGCCACGCCTTCCACCGGGCCCTGCGCTCGGTGGTCCAGGTCGGCTCGGGCACCTTCTGGACCTGGCGCGAGGTCATGTACCGGGTCGCCCAGAACCTCACCCCCGACACGTACTTCGCGCTCGCCCGCGCGGTGTACGCGGAGATGGCCCTGGCCGGCATCACCAACGTCGGCGAGTTCCACTACGTCCACCACGCCCCCGGCGGCGCCCCGTACGCCGACCCCAACGCCATGGGCGAGGCACTGATCGAGGCGGCCGCCGCGGCCGGCATCCGGATCACCCTCCTCGACACGGCGTACCTCTCGTCCGGCTTCGGCGCGGCCCCGGACCCGCACCAGCTGCGGTTCTCCGACGGGACGGCCGAGGCCTGGGCGGAGCGCGTCTCGGCCCTCAAGCCCCGCGAGCACGCCCTGATCGGGGCGGCGATCCACTCCGTGCGCGCCGTACCGGCCGGCCAGCTGGGCACCGTCGCCCGCTGGGCCGAGGAGCGGCAGGCCCCCCTGCACGTCCACCTGTCCGAGCAGACCGCCGAGAACGACGCCTGCCAGGCCGCCCACGGCCGCACCCCGACCCGGCTCCTGGCCGACCACGGGGTGCTCGGCCCGCGCACCACCGGCGTCCACAACACGCACCTGACGGACGAGGACATCGCCCTGCTCGGAGGCACCGCCACCGGCACCTGCATGTGCCCCACCACCGAGCGGGACCTCGCCGACGGCATCGGCCCGGCCGCACGGCTCCAGCGCGCGGGCAGCCCGCTGTCCCTCGGCAGCGACAGCCACGCCGTGATCGACCTGCTGGAGGAGGCCCGGGCGATGGAGCTCAACGAGCGGCTGGCCAGCCGCACCCGGGGCCACTGGACGGCGAACGCGCTGCTCACCGCGGCCACCGACGGCGGCCACGCCGCCCTCGGGCTGCCCGACGCGGGCCGCCTGGAGGTGGGCGCGCTCGCGGACTTCACGACCATCGCGCTGGACACCGTCCGCACGGCGGGGCCGCTGCCGCGGCTCGGCGCCGAGACGGCCGTCTTCGCGGCCTCGGCCGCCGACGTCCGCCACACGGTGGTGGCCGGCCGCCACGTGGTCCGCGACGGCGCCCACACCCTGGTCGGGGACGTCGCCACGGCCCTGGCCGAAGCCATCGCCGCCGTCCGCGGCTAAGGGCTGTCCCGTCATCCCCGGCGGGCGCGCGGCGTCGGCTACGGCACCTCGCTGCGTTGTCGGGACGCCCGGATACGCCCAGTATGCGGACGTCCCTCCGCCGTGCGACGCACCGCGTCCGACGCCGCGCGCTGATCCACCAGGGATCACGGGACAGCCCTTGGCTTGACCGTTCCCCTGCCCGCCCTTCCTCCGTTCCCCGGTACGGGCCGGGGTGGACCCCCGGTTCCGGGAAGGGGCGGGGAGGGGAAACGCACACGCTCTGAGAGGAACCCATGACGTCGACCACCGTCATCAAGAACATCGGCAGCCTCGTCACCAACGACCCCGCGCTCGGCGACGGCACCCCCCTCGGCCTGATCGAGAACGCCGCCCTCGTCATCGACGGCGACGAGATCGCGTGGGTCGGCGAGGCCGCCGCGGCCCCCGCCGCCGACGCCGCGTTCGACGCGAAGGGCCGCGCCGTCATCCCCGGCTTCGTCGACTCCCACTCCCACCTCGTCTTCGCCGGTGACCGCACCGCCGAGTTCAACGCCCGGATGTCCGGCCGCAGCTACTCCGCGGGCGGTATCCGCACCACCGTCGCCGCCACCCGCGCCGCCTCCGACGCCGAGCTGGAGGCCAACCTGCTGCGCCACCTCGACGAGGCCCGCCGCCAGGGCACCACGACCTTCGAGACCAAGTCCGGCTACGGCCTCACCGTCGAGGACGAGGCCCGCGCCCTGCGCATCGCCGCCGCGCACACCGAGGAGGTCACCTACCTCGGCGCGCACATCGTCTCCCCCGACTACGCCGAGGACCCGGCGGGCTACGTCGACCTCGTCACCGGCGAGATGCTGGCGGCCTGCGCCCCGTACGCCCGCTGGGTGGACGTGTTCTGCGAGAAGGGCGCCTTCGACGGAGACCAGGCCCGCGCCGTCCTCACCGCCGGCGCCGCCGCCGGGCTGATCCCGCGCGTCCACGCCAACCAGCTGTCCTACGGTCCCGGCGTACAGCTCGCCGTGGAGCTGGGGGCCGCCTCCGCCGACCACTGCACCCACCTCACCGACGCCGATGTCGACGCCCTCGCGCAGGCCGCCGGCACCACCGTCGCCACCCTGCTGCCCGGCGCCGAGTTCTCCACCCGCGCCCAGTGGCCCGACGCCCGCCGCCTGATCGACGCGGGCGCCACCGTCGCGTTGTCCACCGACTGCAACCCCGGCTCCTCGTACACGAGTTCCATGCCGTTCTGCATCGCCCTCGCCGTGCGGGACATGCGGATGACCCCGGACGAGGCGCTCTGGTCGGCCACCGCCGGCGGGGCCCGCGCCCTGCGCCGCACCGACGTGGGCGTCGTGACCCCCGGAGCCCGCGCCGACCTGGCTCTCCTGGAGGCGCCGAGCCATGTCCACCTGGCTTACCGGCCCGGCGTGCCGCTCGTCTCCGCGGTGTGGCAGCGGGGCGTCCGCGCCGCCTGAACCACCCCCCGATCGCGAAGCGACAGGCCCGGATCCGGGCGGCCCGCAGGCCGTGGATCCGGGCCTGTCCCGTGTCTTCCCTCCTCAGGGCCCCCGGCGTACCTTGAGCCACCAATCTGATATGTCGTCAGTAACTTGTGGCCCGAGGGGAAGACGAAGGTGACCGACCGCAAACGCTCCACCGCGCTCGCGCTGGCCTCCGCGCTGGCCGGAACGGCGGTCCTGCTGGCCGCCCCCGCGGCCCACGCCGACGTCGTCGACGTCGCGTACGACTGCAAGACCCCCATCGGGGACAAGTCGGCGGTCTCACCGATCGACATCAAGGCGGTCAGGGAGGGCGACGGCTACAAGCTGACGATGTCCTTCCAGAAGGGCGTCTCGTCCAGCCCCGTGGAACTCGGCAAGGGCGCGATGAGCCCGAGCGCCGTCATCCTGGCCGACGGCGCAGAGAAGGCGTCCGTGCCGGTCTCCGGAGCCGCCAACCCCGAGGCCGTGCCCGCCAACACCCCCATCAAGATCACCGACCTCTCGGGCACCTACACCCCCGGGAAGAGCGGCAAGGTCACCTTCACCGCGGGCGTCCTCACCATCAAGGCACTGGGGACCGTCACCACCTGCACCCCGGGCAACAGCCCCAAGCCCTCCCTGGAACTCGACGTGAGCGCCGCCGCGTCCGGCGGCTCCTCGCAGGACACCCTCCCGCAGACCGGACCCACCGACTCCGCCCTCGCCCTCGGCACCCTCGGCGCCACCGTGCTGCTCACCGGCGCCGCCGGCGTGCTCTGGCTGACCCGGCGCGGCCGGCGGGCCCGGTCCTGAACGGAGCACCCCCGGCCATGCCCGTGCTCCACACCTCCGCTGCCCTGGGGCGCCTGTGCTCCGCGCTGCTCGCCGCGTTCCTGCTGTCCGCGTCCACGGCGGTCCCGGTGGCCACCGCGGATACGCGGACCGCCGCGGACGCGCGGACCGCCGCGGACGCGCGGACCGCCGCCGACGAGAGCGGCTGGACCGCCGAGCCCGCCCCCGGCGCCGGAGGCGCGCCGGCCCGCCCGTACTTCTACCTCGCGGGCCCCGCCGGCACCGTCCTGGAGGACCGGCTGGCCCTGACGAACACCTCCGACCGGGAGCGCACCGTCACCCTGCGCGGAGCCGACGCCTACAACACCGCCGACGGCGCCCTCGCCGTGCGCCCCGCCGCGGCGAGCGGCGCCGGCTCCTGGATCAGCTTCGGGGCCGCCGCCACCGTGAAGGTCCCGCCCCGCACCCGCGCCGTCGTCCCCTTCACCGTCACCCTGCCGCCCTCCGCCCTCCCCGGCGAACACCCGTCCGCCGTGGTCGCCACCGCGGACGGCCAGGAGGCGGGCGTACGGGTCCACCTGAGCGTCGGCGGGCCGACGCTGGCCGCCCTCACGGTCGAGGACGTCTCCGTACGCGGCAAGGGCGCCTCCGCGGTGGTCGCGTACACCCTGGTCAACCGGGGCAACGTGACGCTCGCCCCCGAACTGGCGCTGCGCGCCGAAGGGCTCCTCGGCGAGGTCCCGGGCCGGACCGCCCACGCCCTGCCCGTGGAACTGCTGCCCGGCCGGCGGGTGTCGCTGACCGAGCCCTGGCCCGGTGCCCCGGTCCTCGACGACGTCGCCCTCACCCTCACGGTCACCGCCCCCGGCGCGGCACCGGCCACCGCCACCGCCTCGGCGCGGTTCGTGCCCTGGGGGATCGCGGGCCGCACCGGCGCCGGGCTGCTCGGCCTCGGCGCGGTCGCCCTGGCCGCGCTGCTCCTCGTACGCGGCCGGCGGGCCCGCAGCGGCCCCCCGGCGGACGGGGAACCCGTACCCGCGGGGAACCGGGCACCGGAACACGAGCTGACGGGAGCATCCAGGTGAGCGCCAAGGCCGGCGGCAAGGTCGGGTCCCTCGTCGCGGCCGCACTGGCGGTGTGCGCCCTCGCCCTGTTCCCGGCCCCGGCGGCCGCGGCCCCGGGCGCCGAGGGCGAGCCCGCGGTGGCGCTCTCGCTCCAGGAGGCCGCGAAGGGCGCCGAGATCACCGTCACCGGCACCGGCTGGCGCGCCAGGACCCTGGTGATGCTGCTGGTCTGCGGACAGAACATGATCGGCGGCACCAACAGCTGCGCCAACGCCGACGGGGCCGCGGTCTCGGTCGGCGACGACGGGCGGTTCACGGCCCGGCTGGCCGTGGCGGCACCGCCCAAGCCCTGTCCCTGCGTGGTCGACGTCACCTCCGTCAACGGGGACCAGTCCACCGTCGCCGTTCCCCTGAAGATCACCGACCACCCGGTGGCCGAGCTGCCGGCCGAGTCCGGCACCGCGCGTCTGGCCATGCTCACCGGAGCCCGGCTCGAAGGCGAGGACGGGGTGCTGACCTGGTTCGGCGCCCCGCCCGGCCGGACGTTCGCGGTCACCGTCGGCAACCTCGGCTCGGTCCCGGTCAAGGACCCCGTCTTCCAGCTGGGGACCGCCCACGGGGTGTTCGCGCCGCTGTGGGACGAGGTCCGCTGGAAGGGCACGATCCCGCCGGGCGGCAAGGCGGAGGTCCGGCTGAACGTCAGCCTGGCGGCGGGGGCCCACGGGGACTACACCGTCTCCCTCAAGTACGGCGACACGGTGGTGGCCACGCAGCCCTGGGGCGTCGACCGCCCCTACGGGGTGCTGCTGTTCTGGGGCCTGCTGCTGGTGGTGGTCCCGGCAGCCGTCTTCCGCATCGGCATGGCCGTCGTCGACAAGGTCCGCCCGCCCGCGGCGCCGGGCGGGGGCCGTCACCGGGGTGCCGGGGCTCCGGAGCCCGGCGGCCCCTCCGGAACGGCGGCCGGGCCGGACTCATCCCGTGCCACCACGGCGATCCTGCCGTGGTTCACCCCGGACAGCGCGCCGGGGCCGGCGTCCCCACACGTACCACAGGCGTCCGCACCGTCTGAGAACAGTCCGACGACGAAGGGGCATTTGTGAAGACCCAACGGAGGGTGAGCGCGGCCGTGATCGCGCTGCTGCTCGGCGGCGCCGGTGTCGCCATCGGGGCCGCTCCGGCCCAGGCGGCCGAGACCAAGTTCAACGTCAAGTGCGTGCCGCCGGCGGGCGGCGGTGACCCGGTGGAGGGCGAGACCACCGCCAAGGTCGGCGCTCCGGCCTCGGCGAAGGTCGGTGACGAGGTGGAGGTGTCCTGGGAGACCGTGAAGCCGGCCTCGAACAACACCGACCTGATGGACATCCCGCAGGACTCGGTCCAGCCCACCGGCTGGATCACGGTGGGCGGCGGGGGCGGCGAACTGAAGGTGGTCGGGGAGAAGAAGAACCCGCCGATCCCGAAGAAGGCCCCCATGCAGATGTCCACGATGAAGGGGAAGCTGAAGCTCACCAAGGCGGGCAAGATCACGCTGACCCCCGGCAAGTACGACGTCGCGGTGACCTTCTCCTTCGGCACGTTCGTCACCAAGTGCGCCCCGACGGGCGCCGTGGGCGTCGGGGCCACCATCGACGTGGCGGAGGGCACCAGCGGCGGCGCGACGACGGGCGGGGCCACGACCGGCGGGGCCACGACCGGCGGCGCCACGACCGGTGGCTCGACGACCGGTGGCGCCACGACCGGTGGCTCGACGACCGGTGGCGCGACGAGCGGCGGGTCCACCGGCGGAGGTTCCTCCAGCGGCGGCGGCGGGGGCCAGACGGATTTCCCCGGCAAGCCCGTCGAGGTCGCCTTCGACTGCGGCCCGGTGGTCCCCGGCGGCATCAAGACCCCGGTGACGATCAACGCCAGGAAGAACGGCGGCAGCTACGACCTGACCGTCAAGACCGCCAAGGGTGCGATGGCCAGCCCGATGGCCCTGCCCGCGGGGGCCCTCAAACCCTCCATGAACGTCAAGCTCGGCGGCGCCGACAGCGGTGTGGTCAAGGTCTCCGGCCCGGCCAACGCCGAGCCGATCCCGGACAAGGCGCCGGTCAGCCTCAGCGACATGACGGGCACCTACAAGCCCGGCAAGACCGGCAAGGTCACGCTGAGCCCGGACCAGCTGACGATCGACGTCACGATGGCCCCGGGGTCCACGCCGATCAACGTGCCCTGCAAGGCGGCCAGCAGCGGCGTCTCGCTGGAGCTCGACACCACCGGCCAGGAGGGCGGCTCCGGCTCGCCGGCCACCACCGGCTCCACCACCGGCTCCGCCACCGCCTCGGGCGGCCTGGCCGAGACGGGCGCCGAGGACGGGGGCGGCATCAGGGCCCTGGCCCTGGTCGCCGGCACGGTGATCCTGCTCGGCGGCGCGGTCTTCACCTTCACCCCGTGGCGCCGCCTGCGCGGCACCCGGTAGCCCGTACGAAAGCGGCGGCCCGGCACACCAGGAGGTGTGCCGGGCCGCCGTGCGCGTGCGCGGGTGCGTAAGTGCATCAGTGCACGTCGCCCATCAGCACCTGGACCTTCTTGCGGTACGCGTAGACCGCGAGGCCGGCCACGACCGCGGCGGCGGCCTGGAAGCCGATCACCCAGGTGCCGTTCAGGTCGACACCGCCGATGGACAGGAGGCTGGTGATGCAGTCACCGGCGGTGACCGCCAGGAACCAGACACCCATCATCTGGGAGGCGTACTTCTGCGGCGCCATCTTCGTGGTGACCGAGAGGCCGACCGGGGAGACGCACAGCTCACCGATGGTCTGGATCATGTAGATCGAGACGAGCCACATCGGGGAGACCTTGGTGTCGCCCGTCGCCATGGCCATCGGGACGATGAAGACGAAGAACGAGGCACCGATCAGGACCAGGCCCATCGCGAACTTCACGATGGTGTTCGGCTCCTGGTTCTTACGGGCCAGCCACAGCCACAACCAGGCGAAGACCGGCGCCAGCGCCATCACGAACAGCGGGTTCAGCGACTGGTACCAGGTGGCCGAGAAGTCGAAGCCGAACATGGTGCCGGCGGTCTTGTCGTCCGCGAACAGGGACAGCGTGGAGCCACCCTGGTCGTAGATCATCCAGAACACGGCGGCCGCGATGAAGAAGAAGATGTACGCGGTCATCTTCGACTGCTCGGCGCCCGACAGGTCCTTGTCGCGCTTGATGCGGGCCAGGACGGCGATCGGGATGAACAGACCGGCCAGCGTCAGCGGGACCAGGGCCCAGTTCAGCGTGTAGGCACCGAGGGCGACCACGGCGCCGTAGAAGACGGCGACACCCAGGACCGCGAAGACGAGCTTCGTGAGGACGGCCTTGCGCTCCTGCGCGGACAGCGGGTTCGGGACCACGCTGCTCTTCGGGCTCAGGTGCTTGGTGCCGAGCAGGAACTGGGTCAGACCCAGGCCCATGCCGAGGGCGGCGAGGGCGAAGCCCAGGTGCCAGTTGTGCTCCTTGCCGACCGTGCCGACGACGAGCGGGGCGACGAAGGCACCGAGGTTGATGCCGACGTAGAAGAGGGTGAAGCCACCGTCACGGCGCGGGTCCTCCGGGCCGTCGTACAGGTGGCCGACCATCGTGGAGATGTTGGCCTTCAGCAGACCGGAGCCCGCCGCGACCAGGATCAGACCGACGAAGAACATCGCCTGGCCGGGAAGGGCCAGCGACAGGTGACCG
The DNA here is from genome assembly GCF_044745505.1 of Streptomyces sp. NPDC086989. NCBI lineage: Bacteria > Bacillati > Actinomycetota > Actinomycetes > Kitasatosporales > Streptomycetaceae > Streptomyces > Streptomyces sp. NPDC086989. The sequence goes on along the minus strand of NZ_JBIVAL010000017.1, from coordinate 50,574 downwards.
GCCATGATCACGAAACCGGCGATGGCGACCGTCTTGCGGGCGCCCCAGACACGGTCACCGAACCAGCCGCCCGGCATGGCCATCAGGTAGACCATGGAGACGTACACGGAGTAGATGGCCGTGGTCGTGGCCGCGGTCATGGCCAGACCGCCACCCTGGCTGCCCGTCGCGGCGTCGGCGCCGCCCGAGACCAGGTAGTACACCAGGAGTGCACGCATGCCGTAGTAGGAGAAGCGCTCCCACATCTCGGTCATGAACAGAGTGGCCAGGCCACGGGGGTGTCCGAAGAAGGTCTTCTCGGCGGACGGATCCGCCGATGCCCTCGTCAGGCTGGAAGCCATGGTCGATCCTTGCTTGCTCGGGACGCTTCGCTTCGTGAGCGGAACAGCGCCCGGGTGGGGGGTGGCCGGCACCGGCGACGGTGTCCCACCCCACGCCCAGGGGTCTGCCCCCGTCCGGCGAGGAGGGGGGCAGGGGACATTCGTAACCGGGATCCACGCCCCGACGCGCAGCTTCGCGCGCGGGGGCCCGGCCCACAGGTCATTCACTGTCACCGGATGCGATGAGGCGAGTCGTCAAGACCCCCTGATCGATCCGGACAGAATCGAGACCTTCGGCTCGCTTTTCGGCGCAAAGGTCTCAGAGGTAGTGCATCAGGCGTCTCGCCACCATACGACACGACAGTGCGGCATATGAAAGGACTTGAGAGATGGATCACAGGCGCGCCGGGAACCGTTTCTCCACATTCGAAGGCCGCCCTCCCGTCATAAGACCAGATCGGCAGGGGTGTGCGGGCGCGCCCCTGCTTTGACCCGCCGCGGACTACCATCACCCACATGACGCGTGTACTGCTCGCCGAGGACGACGCATCCATCTCGGAGCCCCTGGCCCGCGCCCTGCGCCGGGAAGGGTACGAGGTCGAGGTCCGCGAGGACGGCCCCACCGCCCTGGACGCAGGCCTCCAGGGCGGCGTCGACCTCGTCGTCCTGGACCTGGGCCTGCCGGGCATGGACGGACTCGAAGTCGCCCGCCGGCTGCGCGCCGAGGGCCACGGCTTCCCCATCCTCGTGCTCACCGCGCGGGCGGACGAGGTCGACACGGTCGTCGGCCTGGACGCCGGCGCCGACGACTACGTGACCAAGCCCTTCCGCCTCGCCGAGCTGCTGGCCCGGGTCCGGGCCCTGCTCCGGCGCGGCGCGGGCGACGCCACCCAGGCCCCCGCCACCCACGGCGTGCGCATCGACGTCGAATCGCACCGGGCCTGGATGGGCGAGGAAGAGCTCCAGCTCACGGCCAAGGAGTTCGACCTGCTGCGGGTCCTGGTCCGCGACGCCGGCCGGGTCGTCACCCGCGACCAGCTGATGCGCGAGGTCTGGGACACCACCTGGTGGTCCTCCACCAAGACCCTCGACATGCACATCTCCTGGCTGCGCAAGAAGCTCGGCGACGACGCCGCGAACCCGCGCTACATCGCCACCGTCCGCGGGGTCGGCTTCCGCTTCGAGAAGAGCTGAGCGACCTCCCGGACCATGCGCCGCCGCCTGATCAACTCCACGCTCGCCGTGGTGCTCGTCGTGATCGCCGTCTTCGGGATCTCCCTGGTGATCGTCGAGACCCGGACGATCACCAGCAGTGCCCAGGACCGCATCGAGTCCGAGGCGCTGCGCCTGGTGGGCATCGTCGAGTCGAGCGTCCTGGAACGCAAGCCCATCGACGCCCAGGCCCTCGCCGAGCAGCTGGACGTGGGCGGCTACGCCCGGATCACCGTCCCGGGACAGCCGCCCGTGGAGGTCGGCGACCGGATCCCCGACAGCGTCATCCGCGGCACCGCCAAGGGGGAGCAGGGCGAGACCGTCGTCGTCGAGCAGTCCCGCTCCACGGTGACCCGGGAGGTCGGGCGGACCCTGGCCGTGGTCGGGGCGGTGGCGCTGCTCGCCGTCGTGGCGGCCGTCCTGCTCGCCGTACGGCAGGCCAACCGGCTGGCCTCCCCGCTCACCGACCTGGCCGAGACGGCCGAGCGGCTGGGCTCCGGCGACCCGCGCCCCCGGCACAAGCGGTACGGGGTCCCCGAGCTGGACCGGGTCGCGGACGTGCTGGACTCCAGCGCGGAGCGGATCGCCCGGATGCTGACCGCCGAGCGGCGCCTGGCCGCGGACGCCTCCCACCAGCTGCGCACCCCCCTCACGGCCCTGTCGATGCGGCTGGAGGAGATCACGGTCACCGATGACCTGGAGACCGTGCGGGAGGAGGCGAGCATCGCCCTGACCCAGGTGGAGCGGCTCACGGACGTGGTCGAGCGGCTGCTGACGAACTCGCGGGACCCGCGGACGGGCTCGGCGGTCCCCTTCGACCTGGACGAGGTCGTCAAACAGCAGGTCGAGGAGTGGCGGCCGGCCTACCGCAGCGCGGGCCGGGCCATCGTGCGCTCCGGGAAGACGGGCGTGCGGGCCGTCGGCACCCCGGGCGCGGTCTCGCAGGTGCTGGCGACCCTCGTGGAGAACGCGCTGATGCACGGGGGCGGCACGGTCGCGCTGCGTACCCGGGTGATCGGCAACCAGGCCGTGCTGGAAGTCACGGACGAGGGGCCGGGGGTCCCGCCGGACCTCGGCAACCGGATCTTCGAGCGGACGATCAGCGGCCGCAATTCCACCGGGATCGGCCTGGCCGTGGCCCGGGACCTCGCGGAGGCCGACGGGGGCCGCCTGGAGCTGCTGCAGACGCAGCCCGCGGTGTTCGCGCTCTTCCTGAGCCGGACGGCGCCGGAGCGGCCGGAGCCGGAGCAGACGGTCCGCTGAGGGCCGTCCCGTCATCCCCGGCGGGCCCGCGACGCCGGCTACGGCACCTCGCTGCGCTGACCCCCGGCGGGGCTCACTTGCGGGCGGGCTCGGGGGCGCGGGCGGCGTCCTGGCCGGTGCGCTGCTCGACGACCAGCGAGGCGGCCGCGGGGACGGGGAGCGCCTTGAAGACCCACGTCCGGTAGGACCAGAAGCGGAAGACGGTGGCGACGCCGATTCCGATGAACTTGAGCACATTGCTCGCGAGCGGGCCGTCCCAGCCGAACCCGTAGGTGGCCGTGTAGAGCACCCCGTTCTCGATGACCAGGCCGATCACGCTGAACACGGCGAACAGGGTCAGCTCGCGGGTGCGGCCGGACTGGGCGCGGTCCCGGTAGGCGAAGTAGCGGAAGCCGAGGTAGTTCGTCGCGATGGCGACGACGGTGGCTATGACGCTCGCCCGGACGACCTGGAGGTCGGTCGTGTGCCTGATCAGGTTGAAGACACCGAGGTTGACCAGCACGCCGAGTCCGCCGACGGCCCCGAACTTCGCGACCTCCCGCATGAGACCGCGGGCGCGTTCGAGGGTGGATCCGTTCTGGGACGTACTCATGTGATGGTTCACTCCTGTCGTTTTCCGCCCCTGCAGCAAGGCGTGGTCGTCCCCGTCATGCTAAGTGTCGCCCGGTTGGTCCGTCTGCGCCTTCGCGCGGCGTGCGACGCAGCGCACAGGGCGGGGGGCGACGGGGTGTTTCGCCGGGTTCGCGCCAGGCCACGTCCGGATGGCGGAATACCGGCGGATACTCTGGAGGGGTGACGTTCCCGGTAGTCGGCATGGTCGGCGGCGGACAGCTCGCCCGCATGACCCACGAGGCGGGCATCCCCCTCGGCATCAGATTCAAGCTCCTCAGTGACACCCCACAGGACTCGGCGGCCCAGGTCGTGAGCGATGTCGTCATCGGCGACTATCGCGACCTGGAGACCCTGCGCGCCTTCGCGCGCGGCTGTGACGTGATCACTTTCGACCACGAGCACGTGCCCATCGAGCACCTGCGGGCCCTGGAAGCGGACGGCGTCGCCGTCCGCCCGGGGCCCGACGCGTTGATGCACGCCGCCGACAAGGGGGTGATGCGCGCGAAGCTCGACGCGATCGGTGCCCCGAGTCCCCGCCACCGGATCGTGAGCGATCCGGCGGACGCCGCGGCCTTCGCGGACGAGGTGGGCGGCTTCCCGATCATCCTCAAGACCGTGCGCGGCGGCTACGACGGCAAGGGCGTGTGGTTCGTCCGGACCACCGAGGACGCCCAGGCCCCGTTCAAGGCGGGCGTGCCGGTCCTGGCGGAGGAGAAGGTCGATTTCGTCCGCGAGCTGGCGGCCAACATCGTCCGCTCGCCGCACGGCCAGGCCGTGGCCTACCCCGTCGTCGAGTCCATCCAGGTCGACGGCGTGTGCGACACGGTGATCGCCCCCGCCCCGAACCTGTCCGAGGAGCTGGCGGGCCAGGCCCAGGCCCTGGCCCTGCGCATCGCCAAGGAACTCGGCGTGACCGGCCACCTGGCCGTGGAGCTGTTCGAGACCGCCGACGGCCGGATCCTCGTCAACGAACTGGCGATGCGCCCGCACAACAGCGGCCACTGGACCCAGGACGGCGCGATCACGTCCCAGTTCGCCAACCACGTCCGCGCGGTCCTGGACCTCCCCCTGGGCGACCCGCGCCCCCGGGCCCGCTGGACGGTCATGGCCAACGTGCTCGGCGGGGACTACCCCGACATGTACGCGGCGTACCTGCACTGCATGGCGCACGACCCCCAGCTCAAGATCCACATGTACGGCAAGGACGTGAAACACGGCCGCAAGGTCGGCCACGTCAACACCTACGGCGACGACCTGGACGATGTGCTGGAACGCGCACGCCACGCAGCCGGCTACCTCAGGGGAACGATCACCGCATGAGCACCTCCACCGCTGGGCCCGTCATCGGCATCGTCATGGGGTCGGACTCCGACTGGCCCGTCATGGAGGCCGCAGCCCAGGCCCTGGACGAGTTCGAGATCCGCTACGAGGTCGACGTGGTGTCCGCGCACCGGATGCCGCGCGAGATGGTCGCGTACGGGGAGCAGGCCGCCGAGCGCGGCCTCAAGGCGATCATCGCCGGGGCCGGCGGCGCCGCCCACCTGCCCGGCATGCTCGCCTCGGTGACCCCGCTGCCGGTCATCGGCGTCCCGGTGCCGCTGAAGTACCTCGACGGCATGGACTCCCTGATGTCGATCGTCCAGATGCCCGCCGGGGTTCCCGTCGCCACCGTCTCCGTCGCCGGAGCGCGCAACGCCGGACTGCTGGCCGTACGGATCCTGGCCGCCCACGACCCCGAGCTGCTCGGCCGGATGAAGGACTTCCAGCAGGAGCTCAACGACCAGGCCACCGAGAAGGGCAAGCGGCTGCGGGCGAAGGTCGCGGGCGCGGAGTCCTTCGGATTCGGCAAGTGAGCGCCGCGCAGCGCCTGGGCGAGGCGCGGGAGCTGCTCGCCGAGCACCCGGTCGTCGACGGGCACAACGACCTGCCGTGGGCGCTGCGCGAGCAGGTCCGCTACGACCTGGCGCAGCGCGACATCGCGGGCGACCAGAGCGGCCGGCTGCACACCGACATCCCCCGGCTGCGCGCCGGCGGGGTCGGCGCGCAGTTCTGGTCGGTGTACGTCCGCTCCGACTACGCGGGCGACACGGCGGTCAGCGCCACCCTGGAGCAGATCGACGCCGTCGCCCAGCTGATCGACCGTTATCCGGCGGACCTGGTGCGGGCGCTGACGGCGGACGACATGGAGGCGGCCCGCGCCGACGGCAAGATCGCCTCGCTGATGGGGGCCGAGGGCGGCCACTCCATCAACAACTCGCTCGCCACGCTGCGCGCCCTGCACCGGCTGGGCGTGCGCTACATGACGCTCACGCACAACGACACGATCGACTGGGCGGACTCGGCGACCGACGAGCCCCGGCACGGCGGTCTGAGCGACTTCGGCCGCGAGGTCGTCCGCGAGATGAACCGCATCGGGATGCTCGTGGACCTCTCGCACGTCGCCGCGACGACGATGCGGGACGCGCTCGCCGTCTCGGCCGCCCCGGTGATCTTCTCGCACTCGTCCTCGCTGGCGGTCTGCGACCACCCGCGCAACGTCCCGGACGACGTCCTGGCGCAGCTGCCCGCCAACGGCGGCGTCGCGATGGCCACGTTCGTACCGAAGTTCATCCTCCCGGCGGCGGTGGAGTGGACCCGGGCCGCTGACGCGAACCTGCGCGCGCACGGCTTCCACCACCTCGACACCACGCCCGAGGCGATGGCCCTGCACCGGGCCTTCGAGGCCGAGCGCCCGCGCCCGGTGGCCACGGCCGCCACGGTCGCCGACCACCTGGACCACATGCGCGAGGTGGCCGGCGTCGACCACATCGGCATCGGCGGCGACTACGACGGCACGGCCTTCACCCCGGCCGGGCTGGACGACGTCGCGGGCTATCCGAACCTGATCGCGGAGCTGCTCTCGCGCGGCTGGTCGCGGGCCGACCTGGCCAAGCTGACCTGGTCCAACGCGGTACGGGCGCTGCGCGACGCGGAGGCGGTGGCGCGCGAGCTGTCGGCGTCCCGCGGCCCCTCCAACGCGGTGCTGTAGCCGCAGCGGCCCTTTCCGGCGGCGGGGCGGCGGGGCGGCGGGGGCGCCGCCCCGCGGGTTACACCCGAACGCCACATCCGCCGGGCGACCGGGCCGGACGGCGTGTCACGGTGGCAGCAGCTCTCCCTGCTGCCGCCGAGACCGGAGCCGAACGCCATGGCCGACCTGCAGGATGAACCGCACGCCGCCTTCCCCGCGCCCACGGCGCCCACCGCCCACACCGCGGGCACCGCGGCCCCCGGCGCCGGGGCCCCCGTGGCCCCCGGCGCCGCCGCCCCCCTTGCGCCCGGCGCCGCCCGAGCCGAGGACGGGCCCGCCGCGGTGGCGGGCAGCGCCCTGGAGCGGGCCGTCGCGCTGCTGTCCGTGCATCCCGTCGCCGACGGGCACAACACCCTCGTCCGGACCCTGCGCCGGAGTCCGTACCACGACATCGACACCCCGGACGGCGGTGTCGACACCGACATCCCGCGGCTGCGCGCCGGCGGGGTCGGCGCCCAGTTCTGGTCGCTGCTGCCGCCGGAGGCGGCCCCCGGCACCGACCAGGTGGTGTCCGACGCCCTCGAACAGATCGACGTGGCACGGGACCTGATGCACAGGTACCCGGACGGCCTGTCCCTCGCGCTGACCGCGGACGACATGGCCGATGCCCGCAACCGGGGCCGGATCGCCTCGTTCCTGGGCCCCGTGTCCGGCCGCACGCTGACCGATTCGCTGGGTGCGCTGCGCGCGTTCCACACGCTGGGGGTCCGCATGCTCGCGCCCGCGGGGGCGGCCTGGGCCGGGGACGAGCTGACGCCGTTCGGGTACGAGGTGGTCAGGGAGATGAACCGGCTGGCGATGCTGGTGGACCTGACCGGATGCACGCCGGAGGTGGCCTGCCAGCTCGCCGGGGCCTCCAAGGCGCCGGTGATCGTCTCGCACACCGCGGCCGCGGCGCTGAACCCGCACCCGGGGAACGTGACCGATGACGTGCTGCTGGCCCTGCGGGCCTCGAACGGGCTGGCGATGGTCACCTTCGACGCCGAGCAGACCGGGGACTCGCTGCACGCGGTCGCCGACCACGTGGAGCACGTACGCACCGTCGCGGGTCCGCACTGCGTCGGCCTCGGCGCCACCTTCGGCACCGAGCCGGGCGTCCCCCGGCCGACGGGGCTGACCGATCCCTCGGGCTATCCGCGGCTGGTCGCGGAGCTGCTGGAGCGCGGCTGGTCGGAGACCGACCTGGCCATGCTGACCTGGGAGAACGCCCAGCGGGTGCTGCGCGACGCGGAATTCACGGCCCGCGCCGCCCAGCACCGCAGACCGGCGTAGCCCGCAGCCCGCCGCCCGTAACCCCTAGCCCCTAGCCCGCAGCCCCGCGCGGGGCCGCGGTTCAGGCCCGGGGGCGGCCCATCGCCCGGTACGTCCAGCCGGCCGCGCGCCAGCGGTCGGTGTCGAGGGCGTTGCGGCCGTCCAGGATCAGGCGGTCGGTGACGACCGCGCCCAGCTCCACCGGGTCGAGGTCGCGGAACTCGCGCCATTCGGTGAGGTGCAGGACGACCTCCGCGCCGCGGGCCGCCTCCAGGGCCGAGTCCGCGTAGCCGAGGGTCGGGAAGACGCGCCGGGCGTTGTCCATGCCCTTCGGGTCGTAGACGGTGACCTGGCCGCCCTGGAGGTGGATCTGTCCGGCCACGTTCAGGGCGGGGGAGTCGCGGACGTCGTCGGAGTCCGGCTTGAAGGTGGCGCCGAGCACCGCGACCCGCTTGCCGAGGAAGGAGCCGCCGACGGCGTCGCGCGCGAGCTCGACCATGTGCCCGCGCCGGCGCATGTTGATGGAGTCGACCTCGCGCAGGAAGGTCAGCGCCTGGTCCGCACCCAGCTCGCCGGCGCGCGCCATGAACGCCCGGATGTCCTTGGGCAGGCAGCCGCCGCCGAAGCCGATCCCGGCCCGCAGGAACTTCGCGCCGATCCGCTCGTCGTGGCCGATGGCCTCGGCCAGCTTGACCACGTCGCCGCCGGCCGCTTCGCAGACCTCCGCCATCGCGTTGATGAAGGAGATCTTCGTGGCGAGGAAGGAGTTGGCGGCGGTCTTGACGAGCTCGGCCGTCGGGAAGTCGGTCACCACCAGCGGGGTGCCCTCCGACAGCGGTGTCGCGTACACCTCGCGCAGCAGCTTCTCGCCGCGGTCGCCCTGGAGGCCGATCACGATGCGGTCGGGGTGCAGGGTGTCCTGGACGGCGAAGCCCTCGCGCAGGAACTCCGGGTTCCACGCCAGCTCCACGTCGGCGCCGGCCGGGGAGAGGTCCGCCAGCTTCGCGGCGAGGCGGTCCGCCGAGCCCACGGGCACGGTGGACTTGCCGACGACCAGGACCGGCCGGGTCAGGTGCGGGGCCAGTGACTCCACCGCGGAGTCGACGTACGACATGTCGCACGCGTACTCGCCGTGCTTCTGCGGGGTGTTCACACAGACGAAGTGGACGTCGCCGAACTCGCCGACCTCCTCCCAGGACTGCGTGAAGCGCAGCCGCCCGGTGGAGCCCGGCAGGCCCGCGACGTGCGCGGCGAGGAGTTCCTCCAGCCCGGGCTCGTACATCGGCACCCGGCCCGCGGCCAGCATCTCGATCTTCTCCGGCACCACGTCCAGCCCGAGCACCTCGAAGCCCAGCTCCGCCATCGCCGCGGCGTGGGTGGCGCCGAGATAGCCGGTGCCGATCACAGTGATCCTGAGGGGGGCCATGGGTGCTCCAGAGGTGCGGGGCCGTTTGCGGCCACTGAGCATAGTCGGGCCGGTCAGGGGGGACGTTCCCCAGGAGACGCCGCTGTCACGCAGCTCACGTGGTCCGTACATATCGCTGGCGGGACGCCGGACACTAAGATTTGGGTTACTTAACGGTAGTTAGCATCACGCAGCGCGCATCACGCACCGCACGCGCACCACACTTGGGGAGTGAGAGTCTTGGCGGGTTCTGCCGACTTCGACCTGTACCGCCCGGCCGAGGAGCACGACATGCTCCGCGAGTCCGTCCGCTCGCTCGCCGAGGCGAAGATCCTGCCGTTCGCCGCCGCGGTCGACGAGGAGGCGCGCTTCCCGCAGGAGGCCCACGACGCGCTCGTCGCCAACGACCTGCACGCCGTCCACGTCCCGGAGACCTACGGCGGCGCCGGCGCCGACGCCCTCGCCACCGTGATCGTGATCGAGGAGGTGGCCCGCGTCTGCGCCTCCTCCTCCCTGATCCCGGCCGTGAACAAGCTCGGCTCGCTCCCGGTGATCCTCTCGGGCTCCGAGGACCTGAAGAAGAAGTACCTCGGCCCGCTGGCCAAGGGCGACGGCATGTTCTCCTACTGCCTCTCCGAGCCGGACGCGGGCTCCGACGCCGCCGGCATGAAGACCCGCGCCGTGCGCGACGGGGACTTCTGGGTCCTCAACGGCGTCAAGCGCTGGATCACCAACGCGGGCGTCTCCGAGTACTACACGGTCATGGCGGTCACCGACCCCGAGAAGCGCTCCAAGGGCATCTCGGCCTTCGTCGTCGAGAAGGGCGACGAGGGCGTCTCCTTCGGCGCGCCCGAGAAGAAGCTCGGCATCAAGGGCTCCCCGACCCGCGAGGTCTACCTCGACAACGTGCGGATCCCCGCCGACCGCATGATCGGCGCCGAGGGCACCGGCTTCGCCACCGCGATGAAGACCCTCGACCACACCCGCATCACGATCGCCGCACAGGCGCTCGGCATCGCGCAGGGCGCTCTGGACTACGCCAAGGGCTACGTCCAGGAGCGCAAGCAGTTCGGCAAGCCCATCGGCGACTTCCAGGGCGTGCAGTTCATGCTCGCGGACATGGCCATGAAGGTCTCGGCCGCCCGCGCCCTGACCTACCAGGCGGCCGCCGCCTCCGAGCGCGGTGACGCCGACCTGACCTACCTCGGCGCCGCGGCCAAGTGCTTCGCCTCCGACATCGCGATGGAGGTCACCACGGACGCCGTCCAGCTGCTCGGCGGCTACGGCTACACCCGTGACTACCCGGTCGAGCGCATGATGCGCGACGCGAAGATCACGCAGATCTACGAGGGCACCAACCAGGTCCAGCGCATCGTCATGGCGCGCAACCTGCCGTAGCGCGCCCTCCGCAGCCCAAATCGACGCAGGGGCCCGGCCGATGGCCGGGCCCCTGCGTCACCGGCCGTGCAGCGGAGCTGTCGGTCGGCCGGACCGCTTCCTGCAGCCTGCATCACGATTCGCCTGCTGCGGTCTGGCACGTCCCCCCGATGGGCTAACTTTAAACCTTCGTACGCCCGAACCCGTTGGGGAGAAAAACAATGACGGAAGCGATCCTGCTCGTCGGTGGGCAGGGGACGCGTCTGCGCCCCGTGACGGTCAACACCCCCAAGCCGATGGTTCCCGCGGCGGGTGTCCCGTTCCTCGCTCATCAGATAGCCAGGGCCGCCGCCGCCGGTGTCACCCACATCGTGATGGCCACCTGCTACCTCGCGGAGGTCTTCGAGCCGTACTTCGGCGACGGGTCCGCCTTCGGCGTCACCCTCGAGTACGTCGTCGAGGACGAGCCCCTCGGCACCGGCGGAGCCATCCGCAACGCCGCGCAGCGCCTGACCGGCGGCCCGGACTCCCCCGTGCTCGTCTTCAACGGCGACATCCTCACCGGCCTGGACATCGCGGGCCTCGTCGACTCGCACCAGGCGGCCGGCGCCGACGTCTCCCTGCACCTCGTGCAGGTCGAGGACCCGCGCGCCTTCGGCCTGGTCCCCACGGACTCCGAGGGGCGGGTGCTGGCCTTCACCGAGAAGCCGCAGACCCCCGAAGAGATCATCACCGACCAGATCAACGCCGGCTGCTACGTCTTCCGCCGCAGCGTGATCGACTCCATCCCGGCCGGCCGCCCCGTCTCCGTCGAGCGCGAGACCTTCCCCGGCCTGCTCGCCTCCGGCGCCAGGCTGCACGGCGTCACCGAGAACACGTACTGGCTGGACCTCGGCAAGCCCGAGTCCTTCGTCCAGGCCTCCGCCGACCTCGTACGGGGCGTCGTCGCCTCCCCGGCCGTTCCCGGCCCGCGGGGCGAAGCCCTGGTGCTCCCCGGCGCAGTGGTCGCCGACGGGGCCGAGCTGTCGGGCGGTACCGTGGTCGGGGCCGGTGCCCGGATCGAGGCGGGTGCCGTCGTGCGCGGCTCCATCGTGCTGGACGGCGCGACCGTCGGCCCGGACGCGGACGTGACCGCCAGCCTGATCGGTGCCGGCGCCTCCATCGGCCCGCGTACCATGCTGGACAGCGCGGTCATCGGGGACGGCGCGCTGGTAGGTGCTGACAACGAACTTCGCGCTGGAGCGCGGGTGTGGTGCGAGGCGGAGCTGCCTTCTGCCGCACTGCGTTTTTCCTCGGACCGGTGACCCCGTGGTCGAAGGCACGCGCGTATCGACCGACTTCAGTGAGGCATAACCCTGTGATAGGCGAGCAGAAGACCCCCCGCGAGAGCGACACGGCATCCGCCCGGCTTCCCGAGGCGTGGGCCAACACCCCGCTGTACGTGGTGATGCCCACGTACAACGAGGCGGGCAATCTGCCGGGCATGGCCGAACTCCTGATGGGCCTCGACCTCCCGGGGCTGCGGCTCCTGGTCGTCGACGACTCGTCGCCCGACGGCACCGGCAAGATCGCGGAGGACCTCGCGAAGGGCTACCTCACGCAGGACGGCGCCCCGCGCATGTCGGTCCTGCACCGGACGACGAAGGACGGCCTCGGCCGCGCCTACGCCGCCGGCATGGCCCAGGCCGTGGAGGAGGGCGCGCAGTACGTCCTGCAGATGGACGCCGACGGCTCCCACCCGGCATCCAAGATCGTCGAGATGCTGGGCGTGGCCCGCTCCACCGGCGCCGGCCTCGTCGTCGGCAGCCGCTACGTCCCGGGCGGCACCCTCTCCGACGCCTGGGGCGCGCACCGCAAGCTGCTCTCCCGCTGGGCCAACGCCTACGCGAGCACCATCCTGGGCACCCGCGTCCGTGACATCACCGGTGGCTTCAACCTGTGGAGCGCCGAGGCGCTGCGGGCGATCGACCTGGCGTCGGTCGGCAGTGCGGGCTACAGCTTCCAGGTGGAGATGAAGTTCAAGGCGCTGCGCCGCGACTTCCAGGTGATGGAGGTCCCGATCCACTTCGAGGACCGCACCGTCGGCGAGTCGAAGATGAACCTCGCGGTCCAGCTGGAGTCCATCGCCATGCCGTGGAAGCTCCGCGCCCGCGCCGGCAAGCGCTGACCACCCCGCGCGATCCCCGCGTGAAAAACGCAATCCCCGCGTGAAAGGGGGCACTCCCGAAGGAGTGCCCCTTTTCCGCTTTCCGCTCCCGGCGTCACCGGTCACCGGTTGCCGGTGACGGTCACCTTCTCGTCGTTCTGGATCTGCTTGACGAGCTGCTGCACCTTCGGCTTGTCCCAGAGCAGGTTGCCGCCGCGCTCACCCGAGATCGGGATGTTCATCGACGTGCCCTCGCCGCCGCTGATGCCCTTCATCGCGAAGAACATGTCGCCCATGTCCCACAGGGACATGTCCTTGTCGACGATCAGCGTGTCCAGGCCGGCGCCCAGCACCGGGTACAGCTTGAACGGGTTGAGGATCGTGCCCGGCGTCGCCGCCTGGTTGGCCAGCGTCGCCAGGAACTTCTGCTGGTTCTTCGTCCGCGCCAGGTCCGACTCGGCGAACGCGTACCGGGTCCGGACGAAGGCCAGCGCCTGGCTGCCGTTGAGGGTCTGCTCGCCGGCCTTGAAGTCGGCGCCCGACTTCTCGTCCTTGAAGCCCTTCTCGATGTTCATGTCGACACCGCCGAGCGCGTCCACGATGTTCGCGAAGCCGGCGAAGCCGATCTCCGCGTAGTGGTCGATGCGCAGACCGGTGTTGAACTCCACGGTGCGCACGAGCAGTTCGGGGCCGTCGTCCGCGTAGGTCGCGTTCAGCTTCGTGTGCTTGCCGGTGCCCGCGAACTTCTTCCCGGACTCGGAGCCGACGAAGGACGGGACCTCCACGTCCGAGTCGCGCGGCAGCGAGATCATCGTGTTGCCGCTGGAGCAGGCCGCCAGGATCATCATCGAGTCGGTGCGCTTGCCCTCGGCCGAGCCCGTGTGGAGCTTCTTCTTCTCCTCGTCGGACATGCCCTCGCGGCTGTCGGAGCCCACGATCAGGTACGTCGTGCAGTCGCCCTCCTTCGGGCGCTCGATGACCTTGGAGAGGTCGACCTCGCGGCGCACCTTGGAGTCGGCCCAGAAGTACGTGCCGACGGTCGTCGCCAGCAGCGCCGTGACCAGCACGATGGAGCCGATCTTGATCCGCTTGCGCCAGTCCGGGGCCGGTCCGGCCGGACGGCCCGGCCGCGCCGACGGCGGCTGCCCCGGCCCGCCGGGGCCCCCCGGGCCCCCGGGCGCGCCGGGACCCGCCGGGCTGCTCTGGGGCCGCCCGTAGACCTGGCCGGTGTTGTAGCCGCTGTCGTACCCGTCGTACGTGTCGTGGCCCGGGGCCTGCTGCGGCGGTACCCCGTACGCGGGCGGCTGCCCGGGCCGGGCCGGCGGCTGCGCCGGGCGCTGCGCTTGCTGCTGCGGCGGCACCGGCCGCTGCTGCCGGCGCTGGACGTGCGGCATCCGCCGGGCACCTTCCGGCTGCGCCTGTGCGCTGCCGCGTCCGTACCGGTCGTCGCCGCTGTCGTTGCGCCCCTCGGGCCACTCACTCATGCCGCCTAGGATGCCTGGCCGGATGCGGTGCCCGACAGTCCGGGCGACGCTTCGTTCCGGTGCTGTTGCACACCTGATGCCTGCGCGTCGGCTTTAAGGTGGCCGTATGACAGAGATACCGGGCGACACCGCCGGCGACCTGCAGGGGAAGCCGATCTCGGCCTCGCGCACCACCCTCAGCCACATCATGACGGCCAATGACACCAACCTCCTCGGCACGGTGCACGGCGGTGTGATCATGAAACTGGTCGACGACGCGGCCGGCGCCGTCGCCGGGCGCCACTCCGGCGGGCCCGCCGTCACCGCCTCCATGGACGAGATGGCCTTCCTCGCACCGGTCCGCGTGGGCGACCTGGTCCACGTCAAGGCCCAGTGCAACTGGACCGGCCGCTCCTCGATGGAGATCGGCGTACGGGTCCTGGCCGAGCGGTGGAACGAGTCGACCCCCGCCACCCAGGTCGGCAGCGCCTACCTGGTCTTCACCGCCGTGGACGCCGACGGCAAGCCCCGCACGGTCCCGCCGGTGCTCCCCGAGACCGACCAGGACCGGCGCCGCAACCAGGAGGCCCAGATCCGCCGTACGCACCGGCTCGCCCGGCGTCGGGCGATCATGGCGCTGCGCGAGGAGCGGGCGGCGCAGGGATTCGACGACTGAACAGGCACGGCTGAAACAGGCACGGACGGGGCGTGTTTCACGTCACGGAAGACCCCTATCGGCTCGGGGTGCGTAGGGCCCGCGTTAGTGTGACCTGTCCGACGCCTGAGAGAACGCTGTGTCGGCGTCCGTCCGTCCTCGGATTTCCTGCGGAGAAGTACCCCTGATGTCCACCGTCGTGCCTTCCCTGCCCCCCTTGCGCGAGGGGACTTCCGACGTGCCGGCCCAGGCTGCGAACTCCGCTCCCCGCCGGCCCCGCCTGTACGTGCTGGACGGGCTGCGGCTGATCGCCGCCCTGTCGGTGGTCTCCTTCCACTGGGCCGGCGTCAACATCCACCCGGAGGTCTGGGGGCAGAAGCCGCAGGTGCTCATGCCCGACACCCACCGGTTCGCCTCGTACGGCTGGATGGGCGTCCAACTCTTCTTCCTCATCAGCGGCTTCGTGATCTGCATGTCGTGCTGGGGGCGTTCGCCGCGGGACTACTTCACCTCCCGGGTCGTGCGCCTCTACCCCGCCTACTGGGCCGGGATCGTCATCACCACCCTGGTGGTCAACTTCGCGGCGACGGTCCGCGCGAGCCGCCGGCCGATGAGCATCAGCGACGTGCTGACCAACCTCACGATGCTGGAGCGCCCGCTCGGCGTCACCGAGGCGGACGGCGTGTACTGGACCCTCTGGATCGAGCTGCGCTTCTACCTGCTGTTCGCCGTCGTCGCCGTGATGGGCCTGACGTACCGCCGGGTGCTCGCCTTCTGCGGCATCTGGGCCATCCTCGCGGTGATCACCCCCGGCGTGGACAGCAAGCTCATGGACACGGTCTTCATGCCGCAGGACGCCCCGTACTTCATCGCGGGTGTGGCCATGTACCTGATCTACCGGTTCGGTGTGAACCCGATGCTGCTCGGGGTGGTCGCGTTCTCCTGGCTGATCGCGCAGAACCGGCTGCACATCACCGTGGGCGGCTACGAGTACGAGGTGCACCACACGCTGTCCTGGCCGGTCATGGCATTCATCTCGGCCGCGGCCTTCCTCGTGATGCTCGCCGTGTCGATGGGCGCCTTCAACTGGATGCGCTGGAAGTGGCTGACCGTCGCGGGCGCCCTGACCTACCCCGTCTACCTCCTGCACCAGGAGCTCGGCTGGGCCATGATCCGCTGGGGCCGGGACCACGGCATCGCACCCTTCCCGCTGCTCGCGATGTGCCTCGCGGTGATCCTTTCCCTGGCCTGGCTCGTCCACCGGTTCGTCGAACGCCCGCTGTCGGGTGTGCTCAAGCGGCTGCTGGACGGGGCCCGGCTGACGCTCCCGAAGACCGATCCGCCGGTCCGCCGCGGCTAGCCGCCCCGGCGCGAGCCGTGCCCGGCGGCCCCGGGGCAATTGGTCCCTGCCGGGGCACCTGATCTACCCTTTCCTGTCGAGCTCGGTCCGGACGACCCCGGGTTCCGAGGCCACCGACGGCAGCCGCCCCGAGGGACCCGGAAGGTACGAGCATCATGACCAGCAGCAGTACGGCGGTCGCGCACGCGTCTGTTGACGGCCCCACCGGTTCCGCCGCCGAACCTGCCCGCCCCCACCCCGCCCCCGCGTCCGGCCCCGCCCGGTTCGACTGGCTCTGGGCCGCCGTGCTGACCTTCGTCGTCGCCTGCATAGGCGGCGGCGCCGCCCAGCCCTGGCGCGACGAACTCGCCAGCTGGAACGCCGCCGGCCGGGACACCGGTGACCTCGTCGGCATGCTCGGCCACGTCGACGCCGTCTCCGGTGCGTACTACCTGCTCCTGCACGGCTGGGTCTCCGTCTTCGGCGATTCCCCGGCCATGCTCCGCATGCCCTCGGCACTGGCCATGGCCGGCGCGGCGGCCTTCGTGCTGCTCACCGCCCGCACGCTCTTCGACCGCCGGACGGCGGTCTTCGCCGGGCTGCTCTTCGCCCTGGTGCCCGCCGTCTCCAAGTACGGCCAGGAAGCCCGCTCCTACGCCTTCGTCGTGCTGGCCGTGGCCGCGGCCACCTGGCTGCTGCTGCGCGCGCTGGAGCGCCCGACCGTGGCGCGCTGGCTGCCGTACTCCGTGGCCGTCGCCACCGCAGGGCTCTTCCACGTCGTCTCGCTGCTCGTCCTGCTGCCGCACGCCCTGATCGTGCTCTGGCGCTGGTGGGACGCGCGGGCGGGACGGCTGCTCGTCGGCTACGCCGCCGCCGTCGTGGTCGGGCTGCTGCCGGTCATCCCGCTGGTGCTGCTCGGCCAGCGTCAGGTGAGCCGGCAGATCAGCTGGCTCAAGGCTCCGCACCTGCGCGACCTGGCCGGGCTCTGGAGCAACCTGACCGCCTCGCCGCTGGTCTCCTTCGTCCTGCTCGCCGCCGCCCTGCTGCCCCTGGCCTGGAGCCGTGGCCGCCGCCCGGCGGCGGAGCTCGCCCTGGTGGCCGCGCTGCCCATCGCCGTGGCCTGGGTGATCTCCCACGGCTCGACCTCGTACTTCCTCGACCGCTACCTGCTCTTCACGCTGCCCGCCTGGGTGCTGCTGGCCGCAGCCGGGCTGGGCGCGCTGCGCCCGCGGCTGCTCGGCGTGGCGGGCCTGGTGGTCCTGGTGGCGCTCGGCGTCACCGACCAGCGGCACCTGCGCACCAAGTACGCCAAGGACGGTACGGACGGCAAGCGCGTCGCCGACGTCATCGCCAAGGACTACAAGCCCGGTGACGGCTTCGCCCCGGTGCGGGGCGCCGACCGCGTCTTCATGATCGACTTCACGGTCGACTACTACCTGCCCGGGAACGTGAAGCTGAAGGACGTCTTCGCCGAGCGGTCGGCGCTGGCCGCCGACGACCTGTTCCCGGTGGAGTGCGAGCAGACCGTCCAGTGCCTGAAAGACCTCAACGGCACCCAGAGGGTGTGGGTGGTCACCTGGAGCGGGACCTCGAACCCGTACCACAAGCTCCCCGAGGGGCAGGAGAAGGCGCTGAAGGACCACTACAAGGTGGTCAAGAGCACCAAGGTCCGCAACCTCCAGGTCACGCTGGTCGAACGCGACCGCTGACGCCCGCTCAGGTGCCGCAGACCACCTGGTCGCCCGTGACCACCCCGAACTGGCCCTGCTGCGGGTCCTCGGCGCGGACCGGCACCACCTTGCGGTAGTCCGCGCCGGCGATCACCAGCACGGTCCGCCCCTGGCCGGGCACCGCCCGCAGCTCGCTGCCGGGCAGTGCGGACGACACCGTACGGGCCGAGCGGTCCCAGCGCGGGTCGTACGTGATCACCGTGCGCTTGACGTCGCGGCTCGCGCCGTTGCCCGGGGCCCGGGTGGTGTCGAAGCCGGTGGCGCGCAGCGCCTGGTCCACCCGCCCGCCCAGCCCGTCGATCCGGGTGCCGTTCTCCACCTGCACCCGGATCTGCTGCGGCGGTACGTCGACCGCGACCGCGGGCTGCTGCTGAGGCCGGCGCGCGGGGCCCCCCGGCGCGGCGGGGACCAGCGGCCGGTCCAGGCGCAGCGCCTCGAAGAGCTTCTCGGCCTTCGGCCCGTCCCACTTCACCGTCGAGCCGATGCCCTTGACGGGGTACGAGGGGTTCCCGATCGGCACCGAGGCGAACTCGGAGGAGGACGGGGTGAAGTCGCGCAGGGCCTGGCCCAGGGCCAGCATCTGCTCCGAACCGAAGCCCCGGTCGGCCCGGACCGAGCCCAGCAGCGTCGAGCTGACCTCCTTGAACTTCACGGGGTTCAGCAGCACCCCGCCGCCGGTCGCCTGCTTGATCAGGGCCGCGACGAACCGCTGCTGGCGCTGCATCCGGCCGAGGTCCGCGGCTCCGTCGACATGGCGCGAGCGCACGTACTGGAGGGCCTGGCCGCCGCTGAGCCGGTGCGTGCCCGGCAGCAGGCTGAGGCCGGTGTTGTCGTCGTGCAGGGCCTTGGCGGTGCAGATCTCCACGCCGCCCATGGCGTCGACCGTCTTCATGAAGCTGGTGAAGTCGACCTCCAGGTAGTGGTCGATCTTCACCCGGGTCATGTTCTCGACGGTCCGCACGGTCAGCTGCGGTCCGCCCTCCGCGTACGCGGCGTTCAGCTTCACGGGGTGCGGCCCGTGTTCCTTTCCGCTGGAATCGTCCCGGTGCGCGGGCAGCTCGGCGTAGCTGTCGCGCGGCAGGCTGACCACGCTGGCCCGCTCCCTGTCGGCGGAGAGGTGGATCAGCATGACGGTGTCGGTGCAGTGGCAGGGGGCGCCGCCGAGGCGGTACGCGCGCTTGTCCTCAGGGGTGATCTTGTCGCGGCCGTCGGTGCCGACCAGCAGGAAGTTCAGGCCGTGCCCGGCCTGCGGCCGGTTCTTCATGTCCTTGAAGGGGTCCACCCGCTCGATCCCGGTGTCCAGGCCGGTCATCACCGCGTGGCCGACGGCCCCTGAGCCCAGCACCACCACCGCCAGCCCGGTGGCCAGCCGCACGCCCCACCGGGGCCGGTCCCCCCGGCGCCGAGCCGCACCACCGCCCCGCCGCGCGCGCTGCGGCTGCGGGGGCCGGGCGGGTCGGGTGGGACGGTGTGGCTGGGGCACGGGGGACACCTCCGCGGGGGCAGTGGGGCCGACAGGAACGAACCAGACACATCAGGCAGATCGTCAGAACAATAGGCCCATACGATCAGCGTCTGGTTCTACCGATCATGCGGCGCGCACCCGTTTCCCCCGTACGCGGTAACGTGACACCGATACCCGACCGTGAAGGACCACATGCCCGCCCAGCAGCCCGCAGTCTCGGTGATCATGCCGGTGCTCAACGAGGAGCGCCATCTGCGTGACTCCGTCCGCCACATCCTCGGACAGGAGTACGCCGGTGAGATGGAGGTGGTGATCGCGCTGGGGCCGTCCACGGACCGCACCGACGAGATCGCCGCCGAGCTCGTACGCGAGGACCCCCGCGTCGTCACCGTCCCGAACCCCACCGGCCGCACCCCGGCCGCACTCAACGCCGCCATCAAGGCCTCGCGCCACCCGATCGTGGTGCGCGTCGACGGTCACGGCATGCTCTCGCCGGACTACATCGCCACCGCGGTCCGCCTCCTGGAGGAGACCGGCGCGCAGAACGTCGGCGGCATCATGCACGCCGAGGGCGAGAACGCCTGGGAGGACGCCGTCGCGGCGGCGATGACCTCGAAGATCGGCGTCGGCAACGCCGCCTTCCACACCGGCGGACAGGCCGGTCCCGCCGAGACCGTCTACCTCGGGGTCTTCCGCCGTGAGGCGCTGGAGCAGCAGGGCGGGTACAACGAGGAGTTCATCCGCGCCCAGGACTGGGAGCTGAACTTCCGCATCCGCGAGGCCGGCGGCCTCATCTGGTTCTCGCCCGAGCTGAAGGTCCAGTACCGCCCCCGGCCCTCCGTACGCGCGCTGGCCAAGCAGTACAAGGACTACGGGCGCTGGCGCCACGTGGTGGCCCGCTACCACTCGGGCTCCATCAACCTGCGCTACCTCGCCCCGCCGACCGCCGTCTGCGCCATCGCCGCCGGTGTGGTCGCCGGTGCGGCCCTCACCCCGTGGGCCTTCGTGGTCCCGGCCGGCTACCTCGCGGCGATCACCGTGGGCTCGGTCCCGGCCGGCAAGGGCCTCTCCCTCAAGGCGCGGGCGCAGATCCCGGTGGCCCTGGCCACCATGCACATGTCCTGGGGCTTCGGCTTCCTGACCAGCCCGCGCTCGCTCGCGGCCAAGGTCATCGCGAGCCGCCGCCCGGCGGTGCACCGCGACCTCGTCGGCGAGGCCTGAGCGGCGGCAGGCAGAGGGGCCCGGGACGCTGTCGGCCGACAGCGTCCCGGGCCCCTCTGCCCGTGTACGGGGCCGCGTGCGGGCCCTACCAGGTGAAGCCCGGCTGGACCGCCATGCACTCCTTGTCGTCGTCGCCGTTGAGCGGGCGGGCCGAGTCGGGGGCCTTGGTGGGGGCGGGCGGCGGCGGGGTCGGCGCGTTGCCGGTCCGCCAGTCCTTGCCGACGAACAGGACGATCCCGGTGACGTCGTCGGACTTCTCCACCGAGCTCGCCGGCAGGCCGAGCGCGGTGGCCACGGCCGCCGCGTCGGCCGCCTGGTCCGGGCTGGAGAAACGGACCACGGTGGTGTCCTCGCCCGCCGCCTGCGTGCTGGCCGCCGCCTTGGTGAAGCCCTTGCCGATCAGGACGGCGGCCACGTCGTCGGCCCGGCCCTTGACCCGGGTCTGGGCGCCGTCCTTGCCGCCGGTCGCGTTGCGCACGCTGACCGCGATCTTCGCCGGGGGCGCGGCCGGACTGGCGGCCGGCTGGGACGGGGCCGCGGGGGAGCCGGAGGCGGCCGGCCCCGACGGGGTGGCGGCCGGGTTGCCGGACCCCTTGCCGTCGAGGGCGATGTCCTCGCGGACCATCCGGAACACGTCCTCGGCCTCACCCGGCTTGGGCTCGACCCGGCCCTCCTCGCGGGTGCTGTACACCCACGGCATGGTGGTCATGGTGATCCGCCCGGTGGGGACCTTCTTGAGCTCCACGCTGAGGTCGTACAGCTTGTCGATCTTGTTCAGGCCGGGGTCGACGACCATGGCCTTGATGGCCGCCTGTGCCAGGCTGTTGAGCTTCACGGGGTTGCTGAGCTTGGCGTTCTTGCGGAACTCGCGGGCCATCGAGTTCATGTACATGTGCTGCGCGTGGGTGCGGCCGAGGTCGGTGCCGTCCTCGAAGCCGTAGCGGGTGCGCAGCCACTGCAGGGCCTGCTCGCCCTGGATGGTGCTCGTCCCGGCGGGCAGCTTCAGGCCCGAGCCCTTGCCGTCCTTGGTGCGCGACTCCACGTTCTGCTGGACGCAGACCGGGACGCCGCCGATGGCGTCCGCCATCGTCACCACGCCCTTGAAGTCGATCATCATGAAGTGGTCGATCGGGATGCGCGTGAGCTCCTGCCAGGCGGCGACCGTGCAGCCCGGCCCGCCCCGGCTGAGGGACTCGTTGGTCTGCACGAGGCCCTTGCTGGCCGGGTGCACCTTGCCGCCCGGCTCGGTGCACTTGGGCATGCTCAGCATCGTGTCGCGCGGCATCGACACGACCGACATGTTGCTGCGGTCCGCCGACAGGTGCAGCAGCATCTGCACGTCCGCCAGCGGCGGCCCGCCGAAGGTGTCCTTGGCCCCGCCGAGCGCCTGGTTGGCCGCGTCGTCACGGGCGTCGGAGCCGATGAGGAGGATGTTCAGCGGGGTCTGGCCGAACGCGTTGGGCTTGGAGCCGCCCAGCTTGTTCTCGCCGAGGTTCAGGACGTCCGTCTTGATGCTGCCGTTGAGGTGGCGGTAGTAGAGGTAGCCGCCCGCCGCCGTCGCGAGTATGAGGAACGACAGGACGGAGGACACCCAGCGCAGCGCGCGCCGCCGGCCACTTCGCCTCGCGGCGCCGCCACCGCTGCCGGACCCGTTCGCCGGTGGAGCGGACGCGCCGGACGCGCCGGACCCGCCGCCGGATATGTCACCGCCGGGCTGGGTGGGCGCCCCCTCCCCCCGCACGCTGCTCTGCCTCACACGTCCCCCTCAAGATCACTTCGTGTCGTGGTGTGCCGGTCCCACCGGCACAGGCCGGCCGCCGGCCGGGCGGCCCCGGTCCACCGGGCCGTCCCGCCTGCCGTCCTGCTCGGTCCTGTGCTGTGCTGCGGACCTACTTGGCGCAGACCGTCTTGTCGGCCTCGACCCGCTGAATGTCGTCCGGTGCCTTCTGCGGCGCCGTCAGCGAGACCCCCGCCCCCTTGAAGTCGGCGCCGAGCGTCAGCTTCATCGGAGTCTTGGGCGCGGCGTCCGCCGAGCCCATCTTCAGTGCCGTGGCCGGCAGCCCCATGATGTCGGCCAGCGCCCGGGCCTGGTCGGCCTGGTTGGGCGCGTACTCCAGCTGGGTCGTGTCGACCTTGGCGGGCGCGTTGCCGCGGTTGCTGGCCTTGTTCACGCCCTTGCTGTTCTGTAGCCAGGTCAGCGTGGTGGACGCGGAGCCGCTGGGGCCGCCGCCGTTGTAGACGTCGACCCGTACGTCGCCGGCCGGTGCCCGGTTGCCCTGGAGCAGGGCGTTCGCCTTGCTCTGGGCCTCCGCGTCGGCCGCGTCCTTCGCCGCCTGCTCCTTCTTCTCGACCTCCGTCAGGGAGACGTCGCCCTGGATCATCTTCAGCAGCGGATCGGCCGCCCCGTGCTCGATGACGACGGTCGCCTTCTGGCCCTCCGGCTCGGCCGGGTTGTCGAGCACCGGAAGCGTGGTGAAGGTGATGTTCTTCAGGTTCATGTCCTTCAGCTCACCCGCCAGATTGGTGAGCTTGTCGATGGACCCTATGCCCGAGTCGACGGTCAGCGACTTGGTCGCCGCCTCCGCGAGGGAGAAGAACTTCTTCGGACTGGTCAGCGTCTCCTTCGACTTCATCTCGCGCATCATCGAACTCAGGAACTGCTGCTGGGTCTTGATCCGGTCCAGGTCGCCGTGGTTGCCGAACGAGTGCCGGGTCCGTACGAAGGCCAGGGCCTCCTCGCCCTGCAGCCGGTGCTCGCCCGCGTCCAGCTTCAGCTTGGAGTCCTTGTCGTCCACGGCCTTCGCGAGGCAGACCGGAACGCCGCCGACCGCCGTGCTCAGCACCTTCACCGCGTTGAAGTCCACCATCATGAAGTTGTCGACGGTGATCCCGGTGAGCTCCTTCACCGTCCGCATGGTGCAGCCCGGGTCGCGGCCCTCCTGGCCGAGGCTGACGTTGAACCGCGTCCCCTTCTGGCCGGGGATGGTCTTCGTCGAACCGTCGGGCTGCTTCGTCGGGCAGGCCGGGATGTTCGTGATCAGGTCGCGCGGGATGGACAGCGCGGTGGCGTTGCTGCGGTCCTTGGACACGTGGAAGAGGATCGTGGTGTCGGCGTGGCCGACGCTCTCCGCGTCCCCGTAGCCCTCGTTGCCGGCGCCGCTGCGCTTGTCGGTGCCGATGACCAGGATGTTGATGGGCTGGTCCTTCTTGAACCCGCCCGTGCCCGCGTCGCCGACGTCGGTGACCTTGAGGTTGCCGTTCAGGTGGTTGTAGTAGAGGTACGCGCCCAGTGAGCCGCCGACCAGCAGGAAGGCGAGGGTGCCGCCGGTGATGACGAGGATCTTCTTGCGCCGGCCGCCGCCTCCGCCGCCCTTGCGCGGACGCCCGCCGCGCCGTCCGGGCGGACCCTCGCCGCGCCGCGGTCCGGGCACGGCAGGTGCCGAGGGGGCCTTGGGGGAGGCGGGGGTCCCGGGCGCCTTGGTGCGCGCCGCGGAAGGTCTGCGGGGAGCTGCGACGGAGGGCTGCTGCTGCGCAGCGGAGCTGTCCAGTCGCAGCTCGTAGTTGCCGGTGCGGGGGTTGAGTACCCACTGGTCTGCGGGGTCGATCTCGTCCGCCCGCCCACGGCTTTGCGCATCCACGGTTGCTCGAATCCTCCGTCGGTGCCTCGCGACGCGCCTCCCCCAAGACGCCCGGTCAACGATCCGGCTGCTGGTGCACGGCCTCTTTTCTGGCCGGGGCACCGGATCGCTCACCTTATCCGCCCTGGTCAACCGCAAACCATGGTGGTGACAAATTCCACTCCCCTTATAACGGGGCAAAAAGCTCAAGCCGTTCGGTTCGGACACCGGCTTTTGGTATTGCTTTACCGGCAATCGGCCGCGTCCGCCGTGGTCCCCGTGAAGGTGGGGACGGGCGTCGGGGCGGATCCGGTTCCCTGCGGGGCCGCGGAGGGCGCCCCGCCCCCGGCGGTGCGGGCCGTCTGCGGGGCCCGTTCGGTTTCGGCCGTCTGCGGGGCCACCGTCACCGGACGGTCCGCCCGCAGCCGCTCGAACAGTTGGGCCGCGGCCGGCTGCACCAGTTCGTCCCGGTTCGGGTCGGCGACGTACGGGCGGCGCGGCACCGTAAGGAATTTGACCTGCTCGGTCGGTATGTCCCGGATGCCCCGGACCAGTTCGTACAGGTCGCGCAGCGAGGCCAGCCCGGGGTCCGTGGTCAGCGACGAGGTCGCCGCGTCCAGCAGCGGGTACAGCCGGCCCGGGTTCAGCAGCACCCCGTTGCTCTGCACCTTCCTGACGAGCGAGCCCAGGAACTGCTGCTGGCGCGCCATCCGTTCGGTGTCGCTGCCGTTGCCCAGGCTGTGGCGGGCCCGGACGAAACCGAGGGCCTGCTCCCCGTGCAGGGTCTGCCGGCCGGCCGGCAGCTTCAGCTTCGCCTCGGGGTCCGAGATCGGTTCCTTGAGGCAGATCTCCACGCCGCCGACCGCGTTGACCATCCTCTTGAACCCGCCGAAGTCCACCACCATGTGGTGATCGACGCGGATTCCGGTGAGCTTCTCCACCGTACGGATGGTGCAGGCGGCCCCGCCCCACTGGTACGCCCAGTTGAACTGCGCGAGCCGCTCCGCGGTGCGGCTCCCGTTCTCCGTCAGGCAGGCGGGGATCCGTGTCATCAGGTCCCGCGGTATCGACACCGCGGTCGCGCTCCTGCGGTCCGCCGGCAGGTGCAGCAGGATCGCGGTGTCCGAGCGCTCGGTGCCGCCGTCCTGCCCGTACCGGGCGTTCTCCTTGCCGGAGCGCGAGTCCGAGCCGATCAGCAGGATGTTCTGCGAACCGCCCGCGGCGTGGGTGGGGCGCTCCCGTTCGTAGCGCTCCAGCTCCGCTGCCGCGGAGGTGTCCTCCGTGATGTTCCCGTCGAGCTTGCGGTAGAGCCACCAGCCGACGGCCGCTCCGCACAGCACCAGCAGGGCCAGCCCGAGGGCGATCCAGCGCAGCAGGCGGCGCCGGCGGCTGCGCGGGGGCTTCGGGGAGCCTCCGGCCGCTTCGGCGTCGCCCGGTATGCCTGCACTGTCCCTCACTCGCGCTCCGTCCCCTCACCGCAACGGGACTGCGTCCGCTGCGTCGGTGACCCTGCGGGCCGTACGGGTGGAAGCACGGCCTCTGCCGATCGTGCCCCCGACCCGCCGGTAGGGCCCGGGGGCAGGGCCTTGTCTAGACCCGTCCGGGTGACAGATGGGGGCGCCGGGCCGGGCGAAGCGGCGGCGGGGCGGGGCGCCGGGTGAGCCCCGACGGCGGGGACGGCCCCGGGCTCAGGCGGCGGTGTGGGTGACGCGCTCGCTCTCCGTCCGCTGCGCCAGCGCGTCCGCCGGCAGCCGGTCCAGGTTCCGGCAGAGCACGACCGAGGCGCCTGCGGCCAGCGCGGCGTACAGCCCGGCGGACAGTCCCTCCCAGGTGTCGTACCCCAGCCCGGACAGCACCCGCGACCCCTCGCCGAGGCCGAGCTTCGCCGCGTCCTCGCGGGCGCGTTCGACGAGCTCCGCGTGCGTGAACTCCTCGCCGCCGACCGCCAGCGCGGGACCACCGGCCTCCACGGGGACGAAGGGGGCGAAGCGGTCGCCCTGGCCCGGCACCTCGACCGCGTAGTCCGCGAACCCGGCCGGCGGCTGCGGGAACCGGCCGCCCAGCGGCCGCAGCGCGAGCGCCACGCGCTCCCCGCCGCACTCCAGGGCCCGCTCCAGCTCGTCCGGCCCGCTGACGACGAGATCGGCGTCGCCCGGAGGCCCGTCCACCGCGGCCACGACCCCGACCGAATGGCAGGCGAGCAGCCACACGGCGCTCTGCCAGTGCGCGGGCAGCAGCAGCGCCAGCCGGTCGCCGGGCTCGGCGCCCAGGTCGCCCTGAAGGAGATTGGCGGTCTTGGCCACCCAATTGGCGAAGGTCGCGACGGACAATTCGACGCGTTCGCCGGTGGCGTCGTCGTAGAAGGTGACGAGCGGGCGGCCCGGATCGGCGGCGAGCGCGGATCGCAGCAGGTCGGCAGGGGTGCGGTCAGTGGCGTTCACCCGCCCCAGCCTACGCGGGGCCCTCGCCCGTACGGCGGGCATCGGCTCCTCCGTACGGGCGAGGCGACGCGCGGCACCGATCGGACGGACCGTCAGTTCTCCGATGGCGCTTCGTGGTGACTGTGCCCAGCATCGCTTCCATGCGTGGATTCCTTGCTTCCTCGATCGGTGTCGCGACGGCTGCCGCCCTGGCCCTGCCGCTCGCGCTCTCCACTCCGGCCGCGGCCGCGCCTGCCCTGGGCGCGGCCGCCCCCACGGCCCCCGTGGCCCCAGCCGGGTCCACCCAGTCGCTGCCGCTCGCCCCGCTGGGCCCCGCGGCCGACAGGTCCCCCGGCGTCCCGGGCATGAGCACCTCGCCGCGGCTGCCCGAAACCCAGGGGCTGCCGCAGCGCGAGGTCAAGAGGTTCTCGCTGGTCGGCGTCGTCTGGGACGACGCGAGCACCCAGCTGTTCGGCCGGGTCCAGGTCCGCACCCGCGCGGTGGGGACCGGGAGCTGGTCCGACTGGCAGGACATCGAGACCCGCAACAGCGAACACGCCCCCGACCTCGGCACCACGGAGAGCGGCTCCGGCCGCGTCCGCGGCAGCACCGCCCCGCTGTGGGTCGGCGACTCCGACGGCGTCGAGGTCCGCGTCCAGGCGGAACCCGGCACGCCCGCCACCCGCGGGGCGACCCGCGCCGCGAACCGGCTGCCGTCGGGCATGCGGATCGAACTCGTCGACCCGGGCGCGGCGGATCCCGTGACGGTCATCGACGCCAAGAACGGCGCGTCGGGCACGTCCGACGAACCGGAGGGCGACGACAAGGGCGACATCGTGAGCCTGCCCGGCATGACCATGGAGGCGGCCGAATCCTCCAACGCCAACGTCCCGCTGGCCGCACTCGGCGCCAAGGAGATCGCCGCACTCAACAAGGCGGACTCCACCGCCGACGCCGTCCTCGCCAGTGAAGGCACCCTCAGCGCGGCGGCCCGCCCCTACATCGGCCCGCGGCCGCGGATCGTCACCCGGCTGGGCTGGGGCGCCGACGAATCCCTGCGCGAGCCGGGCTTCGTCTACACGAGCACGGTCAAGGCGGCCTTCGTCCACCACACCGCCTCCGGCAACAACTACGCCTGCAAGGACGCCCCGGCGGTGCTGCGCGGCCTGTACCGCTACCACGTGGTCAGCAGCGGCTGGCGCGACATCGGCTACAACTTCGCGGTCGACAAGTGCGGCACGGTGTACGAGGGCCGGGCGGGCGGGGTCGCCAAGGCGGTGCTCGGCGCGCACACCATGGGGTTCAACACGGACAGCATGGGCATCGCGGTGATCGGCACGTACACGACCACCACCCCGCCCGCGGCCGCGGTGAAGGCGGTGGCGCAGCTCACGGCCTGGAAGCTGGGGCTGTTCAACAGGGACCCGCGGGCGAAGACGACCCTGAAGTCGGGCGGCGGCAACCTGTTCGCGAAGGGCACGAACGTGAAGCTGAACGTGATCTCGGGGCACCGGGACGGCTTCGCGACGGAATGCCCGGGCAAGCTGCTGTACGGCCAGCTTCCCCCGACCCGCACCACCTCCGCCAAGCTCCAGGGCCGCCCCTGAACCGGCCCCACCGCGCCCGGCACGTGCCCACGTGCGGCGCCGCCGCCGGGACGGCCCCGCAGTGGCGCCGCACGCGGGCACCGCCGGGCTACGCTCAAGGGCATGGCCGGCCGCTACGACCCCCTCACCCGCACCGCCGTCCGCGGCGGGCGCACCTCCGTGCCCGCGGGCATCCCCGCCCCGCACCCGGGGGCCGGCGCCGACGCCCGCGTGCGGGAGTGGGAGAGCGGCGGCGTCGACCTCGGGCTGACGCTCGGCCCCCTCCGCCGGGGCCCCGGCGACCCCACCTTCCGCATCACCCCCGACGGCTCCGTCTGGCGGACCAGCCGGACCCCCGCGGGCGCGGCCACCCTCCGCGTGGCCCTGCGCCCGGGCACGGGCACCGCCGTGGCCGAGGGCTGGGGCCCCGGCGCCGAGTGGATGCTCGACCACCTGCCCGCACTCCTCGGCTCCGGCGACGACCCCACCGCCTTCGTCCCCCGCCACCGCCTCGTCCACGCGAGCCACCGCCGCCGCCCCGGCCTGCGGCTGACCCGCACCGGGCTGGTCCTGGAGTCCCTGATCCCCACCGTCCTGGAGCAGAAGGTCACCGCCGACGAGGCGTACCGCGCCTGGCGCCGGCTGGTGTCCTGGTACGGGGAGCCCGCGCCCGGACCGGAGAACCGCCCCCAGGGCCTGTACGTCATGCCCGACGCCCGGACCTGGGCGCTGATCCCCTCCTGGGACTGGCACAAGGCCGGCGTCGACATCAAGCGGTCCGCCACGATCGTCCGCTGCGCCCGGGTCGCGAACCGCCTGGAGGAGGCCGCCGCCATGGAGCTCCCGCAGGCCGCCGCCCGGCTGGAGGCCGTTCCCGGCATCGGCCCCTGGACCTCCGCGGAGACCCTGCAGCGCAGCAACGGCGCGGCCGACGCCGTCACCACCGGAGACCTGCACCTGCCCGGCATCATCGGCTGGGCCCTCGCCGGGAACCGGGCCGCCGACGACGCCGAGATGCTGGAGCTGCTCGCCCCGTACGCGGGCCAGCGCCACCGCGCGGCCCGCCTCGTCCTCCTCGCGGGCCACGCACCGCCCCGCCGCGCCCCGAAGATGCGCAAGACGGACATCGGCCTGCTCTGACCCGCGACGCGCCCGCACCGGCCGGCACGCGCCCGGCCGGCACGCGCCCGCACCGGCCGGGCCCTAGCGGACCTCGATGAAGTCCTCCGCCGCCCGTGCGGGCCGCTCCGCCGGAGCCGACGCGGCGTGGCCCACGGCCACGGCCCCCATCGGCTCCCAGTCCTCGGGCAGCCCGAGGACCTTGCGCACCACGTCCCGGCAGAACATCGTCGAGGACACCCATGCCGAGCCCAGCCGCTCCCCGGCCAGTGCCACCAGGAAGTTCTGGATGCCCGCGCCCGTCGCGACCACGAACATCTCCCGCTCGGCCGCATCACGCCGGGCGTGCCCGTAGTCGTGCGCGCCGTCCGTCACCATGCACGGCACGACCAGGTACGGGGCCTTGCGCAGCACGTCGCCGCGCCGGACCCGCCGGGCGATGGACTCCTCGCTCTTGCCGTCGCGCCTCAGGTCCTCGATCCAGGCGTCGCGCATCGCGTCGAGCAGTTCCGCCCGCGCCGCCCCGGACTCCAGCAGGACGAACCGCCACGGCGTGGTGTGGTGCGGCGCCGGGGCGGTCACCGCGGCGGCGACCGCGCGGCGGACCGCGCCGGGGTCCACCGGCTCCGCGGTGAAGGCCCGTACGGTGCGGCGCTGCGTCACGGCTTCCCGTACCGCCTCCGAGGTGCCCAGCCGGAACATGTCCTCGGCCGCCGGTCGCACCAGGTCGGCCGCCGTCGAACCCTCGCCGAGGAGGTGGCCGAGCCCGCGGACGACCGCGACCGGCAGTCCGGCCGCCTTGCCCTTGACCAGGTCCCCGGCCGCGGCGAGCTCGTCCGCCGTGGCCACTATGGTCGCGCTCAGCGGGTTGCCGTGGGCGTCCGTGCCGCCGCGCAGGTCGTCCAGGACCCGTACGCCCGCCGAGCCGATGGCCACGTCGGTGAGCCCGGAGCGCCAGGGCCGCCCGAAGGTGTCGGTGACGATGACGCCGACGTCGACGGAGAGCAGGTCCCGCAGCCCGGCGCGGATCGCGGCGGCCGAGGCGTCGGAGTCCTCGGGCAGCAGCAGTACGGTGCCGGGTTCGGTGTTGGAGGCGTCGACTCCGGCCGCGGCCATGACGAGGCCCTGCCGGTTCTCGACGACCCGCAGCGGGCCGCGGCGGGCCACGACCCGTACGGTCTCGGCGTCGATGGCCTCCTCGCGGGATTCGGCGCGGACGATCCGGCCCTCCGCCTTGGAGACGATCTTCGAGGTGACCAGCAGGACGTCCCCGTCGCGCAGTCCGGGCCCGGCCGCCGCGATCAGCCGGGCCAGGTCGTCGCCGGGGCGGACCTCGGGGATCCCGGCGACGGCGCGCACCTCGTACGAGGGGACGCTCACCGGGCGGCCTCCGCGAGGGCCAGCGCGGCGCGGGCCATCTCGGCGGTGGCGGCCAGGTCGGTCATCATCAGCGGCACCGCGCGGCAGGCGATCCCGGCGGCCTCCACCTCGGCGACCGCGTCCGCGTCGGCGGTGTCCACGAGCCAGCCGTCGAGGAGATCCCCGCCGTAGTGCAGGGCGACGGCCGCGGCGCTGGCCTCGACGCCGACGGCGGCCAGCACCTTGTCGGCCATCCCGCGTACGGGCGCGCCCCCGACGATGGGGGAGAGACCCACGACGGGCGCCTCGGCGCCGGCGACGGCCTCGCGGATGCCCGGCACGGCGAGGATGGTGCCGACGGAGACGACCGGGTTGGACGGCGGGAGGACGATCAGGTCGGCGGCCGCGATGGCCTCCAGCACGCCGGGCGCGGGCTTGGCCTGCTCGGCGCCGACGGGGACGACGGCCTCCGCGTCGAGGGAGGCGCGGAGCCTGACCCAGTACTCCTGGAAGTGGATGACGCGGCGCTCGCCGCTGTCGGGGTCGGTGACGGCGACGTGGGTCTCGACGCGGTCGTCGGACATGGGCAGCAGCCGGACGCCGGGCTGCCAGCGGTCGCAGAGGGCCTCGGTGACGGCGCTCAGCGGGTAGCCCGCGCCGAGCATCTGCGTACGGACGATGTGGGTGGCGAAGTCGCGGTCGCCGAGCCCGAACCAGCCGGGTCCGACCCCGTACGCCGCGAGCTCCTCCTTGACGGTGAAGGACTCGTCGGTGCGGCCCCAGCCCTGGTCCTCGTTGATGCCACCGCCGAGGGTGTACATCACCGTGTCCAGGTCGGGGCACACCTTCAGCCCGAAGAGGTGGATGTCGTCACCGGTGTTGCCGATGACCGTGATGTCCGCGTCGGGAACCGCCGACTTGAGTCCGCGGAGGAAACGGGCGCCGCCGATACCGCCGGCCAGAACAACAATGCGCATGCGGACAGTCTGTCAGCCGCGGACCGTCCACCGGGGGCCGGTGGCCGGGCGGAGGGCGGGACCGTCAGGCGGGTACGTGCTCCGGCTGCGCCGGGGAGCAGCTGTGCATCGGCATCTCGGTCAGGCCGGGGAAGTAGACGTGCAGGCTGACCGCTCCGTCGAGGGTGTCGTTGACGACCTCGTGGGCGTAGCCGGGGGCGAAGACGCGCTGGGCGCCGGCGCCGAGGGTGAGCGATCCGCGCGGGCCGTGCTCGGTGAGCTCGCCGTCGAGGACGGTCAGGACGCCGGAGGAGGCGCCGTGGTCGTGCAGGCCGCTGCCCTGGCCGGGGACCCAGCTGAGCAGCCAGACCTCGTAGCCGGGGCCTGTGCGCAGCCGGTGGTACCAGCGGGTGGTGGCGTCGTACTCGACCAGGTGCTCCCATGCGGCGCGGTCGGCGGCGATGGAGCGGGCGAGCCCGGCGAACTCGGCGACGGTGACCGGGTGTTCGCGGGCGGGCTGGAGCAGGTGCTGGACGGAGAGGATGTCGCCGGCGATCTGGAGGTCGCTCTCGACGGTGAGGGGGGTGCCGACGGTGGCGGTGGCGGAGGCGCTGTTCATCGTGGGGGAGTCCTCGACGGATGTCAGTCGTGCTGGCGGTCGCTGTGGGGGTGGCCGGAGCTCAGGGGAGCCGAAGCTCCGAAGGCATCAACAGCTGCAACAGCAACAGCGAACCTGGGCAGCACTCAGGAACCCACGAATGGGGGTCCGGGCGGCGGCCGAGGTCACTGACATGGGGACAAGGAGACCGGGTCGAAGGCCGGACTGTCAACCCAATGCCTCGTTTGCCGCAAAAGTTTCATCTGATCCGGTTGCTGTGCTGGGAGAAAGGTTTGTGCAGTCCGATGCAGGGGAGGTGGGCGCTGCACGACACACGGTTACCCCGTCCAAACCTGACTCGCCACCTCGTGATCGAAATGTGATCTGCGCCGCTTCTTTGGCTTGATCGCAACCGCCCTTCGGAGTGACGCGTCGATTCGGGGGAAGACGCGCGGAGCGGCCTCCCGATGCATGTGTCACGATTTTTGGCGATATGAACACTTTCTGCATACGCTTGGTTCCGCAGAGTGAATAAGGGGCCCAATAGCAGATCTCGGCTTGACTGCGCAGGAGCCACCCACTTGTAATTTCACTCGTGTCGTTACGTAGCGATGAGTAACGGCACCATCACGGGGACGCACAGACAGAGCGAGGGGCGCACATGACCGAGCTGTTTCAGGAACTGCTGGTCGAGGAGGCGGACGAAGAGCTCGGATGGCAGGAGCGCGCTCTGTGCGCCCAGACCGACCCCGAGTCCTTCTTTCCCGAGAAGGGCGGCTCCACCCGCGAGGCCAAGAAGGTCTGCCTCGCCTGCGAGGTCCGCTCCGAATGCCTCGAGTACGCACTCGCCAACGACGAGCGATTCGGCATCTGGGGCGGCCTGTCCGAGCGCGAGCGCCGACGGCTGAAAAAGGCAGCAGTCTGAGCACGCAGAGCAACACACGAGCAGAGCAAACGGTCCGCCTCCTGCACCTTCCCCGCAGGAGGCGGACCGCTGTGTTCCCAGCCGTTAGTGTGGGGCGCTGTCCAGCAGCCTCCGGGAGCACACCACCCCCGGACCCCCTCCCCGGACCGCGCGTCCGGGGGGAACCCCAGGCCGGAGGGCCAGTAGAGCGATGTCCCTGCACAGCCAGTCGACGGCCTCCCACCAGGCTGCCGCCACACCCGAGTTCCCCCGGCACGTCGTCACCGCGGTCCTCGTCGCCCACGACGGCGCCCGCTGGCTGCCGAAGACGCTCGCCGGCCTCCTCGGCCAGGAACGCCCCGCCCAGCGCCACATCGCCGCCGACACCGGCAGCGCCGACGACTCCGCACGCCTGCTCGGCGACGCACTGGGCGAGGACCGCGTCCTCCACCTCGCCCGCCGCACCGGCTTCGGCACCGCCGTCGACGAAGCAGCCCGCTCCGCCGGCACCCCGAGCCCCGAGGACCTCCCGTACCTCAAGCGCCCCAGCGGCTGGGACCCCGTCAGCCGCACGTGGCGCGACGACGCCTACGACCTCCCCGAACTCCCCCACGGCGAACCCGTCCAGTGGCTCTGGCTGCTCCACGACGACTGCGCACCCGAGCCCGACGCCCTCACCGAACTGCTCCGCGTCGCCGAGGAGAACCCCGACGCCGCCGTCATCGGCCCCAAACTGCGCGGCTGGTACGACAAGAAGCAGCTCCTCGAAGCCGGCGTCACCATCGCCCGCAGCGGCCGCCGCTGGACCGGCCTCGACCGCCGCGAACAGGACCAGGGCCAGCACGACCAGGTCCGCCCCGTCCTCTCCGTCTCCACCGCCGGCATGCTCGTACGCCGCGACGTGTACGACGCCCTCGGCGGCTTCGACCGCCGCCTGCCCCTCATGCGCGACGACGTCGACCTCTGCTGGCGCGCCCAGAGCGCCGGCCACACCGTCCTCGTCGCCCCCGACGCCGTCCTGCGCCACGCCGAGGCCTCCGCCCGCGAGCGCCGCACCGTCGACTGCGCCGGACGCACGAGCGCCAGCCCCCACCGCGTCGACAAGGCCGGCGCCGTCTACACGGTCCTCGTCAACAGCTCCGGCCGCGCCCTGCCGTACGTCCTGCTGCGCCTCCTCGTCGGCACCGTGCTGCGCACCCTCGCCTACCTCGTCGGCAAGGCCCCCGGCCAGGCCGTCGACGAGATCACCGGCCTCCTCGCCACCCTGCTGCGCCCCGGCCGGATCCTCGGCGCCCGCCGCAGACGCGGCCGCCCCGCCGTCCCCGCCAAGGAACTGCGCCCCCTCTTCCCGCCGCCCGGCGCGAGCCTGCGGGCCAACGCCGAACAGCTCGCGGGGTACTTCGGCACCGACCGCGTCAGCGACACGTCCCCCGTGGGACGGCACGGCGGCGCCGTCGAATCCGGCCCCGGCGGAGACGACGCCGACTACCTGGAGATCGAACAGTTCGCGCGCCTGAAGCGGATCGCGCGCAACCCCGCGCCCGTCCTCTTCGCCCTCCTCCTGCTCGTCTCCGTCATCGCCTGCCGCGCCCTGCTCGGCGGCGGCTCCCTGATGGGCGGCGCCCTGCTGCCCGCCCCCGACAGCGGACTCGCCCTCTGGCGCGGCTACACCGACGACTGGCAGCCCGTCGCCGCCGGCTCCACCGCCGGGGCGCCCCCCTACCTCGCCGTCCTCGGCGCCTTCTCCGCCCTCCTGTTCGGCTCCACCGGCGCCGCCCTGACCCTGCTGCTCGTCTGCTCGGTCCCGCTCGCCGGACTCACCGCCTACTTCGCCTCCCGGCCGCTGGTCGAATCCCGGCTGCTGCGCGCCTGGGCCGCCATCGCCTACGCCTTCCTGCCCGCCGTCACCGGCGCCCTCGCCGGCGGCCGCCTCGGCACCGCGGTCCTCGCCGCCCTGCTCCCGCTCATCGCCCGCTCCGCCGTCGCCGCCTTCGGGTTCGGCGCGGCCGACGGCGACCGGGCCGGCTGGCGCCCGGTGTGGACGTACACCCTCCTGATCACCCTGGCCGCCGCCTTCACCCCCGTCGTCTGGCCGCTCGGTGCCGTCCTCGGGACCGCCGCCCTCGTACTGCGCCGCGCCGAGTGGAAGACGTACGCCCCGCGGCTGCTCGCCACCCTCGCCGTCCCGCTCCTCGTGCTCGCCCCCTGGTCGCTGAGCCTGCTCACCCACCCCGGCCGGTTCCTGGACGAGGCCGGACTGCCGTACGGACCCGGCTCGGCCACCGCCCTGGACCTGCTCGGCATCAGCCCCGGCGGCCCCCGCACCGCCGGCGGCCTGCTGCTCGTCGGCATCGTCCTCGCCGCCCTGGCCGCCCTGCTGCGCGCCGAGCGGCAGTTCGCCGTCCGCACGGCCTGGGCCGCCGCCGTCACCGCGCTGCTGTTCGCCGTCGTCCTCAACCGCACCGGCTGGGCCGGGCCCGCCACGCTCGTCTACGGACTGGCCCTGCTCGCCGCAGCCGTCGTCGGCGCCGACGGGGCCAAGGAGCGGGTCGCCGCCAGCAGCTTCGGCTGGCGCCAGCCGCTCGCCGCGCTGATCGCGCTCGCCG
This sequence comes from Streptomyces sp. NPDC086989, assembly GCF_044745505.1. Classification (NCBI taxonomy): domain Bacteria; kingdom Bacillati; phylum Actinomycetota; class Actinomycetes; order Kitasatosporales; family Streptomycetaceae; genus Streptomyces; species Streptomyces sp. NPDC086989. The sequence continues at coordinate 14,883 of NZ_JBIVAL010000017.1, read as the reverse complement.
CGGCCGCCGGGCCGCTGCTCGGCGCGGCCGGCTGGATGATCAGCGGTGCCGACGGCCCGCTGGAACGCCGCGACCCCGTCCAGGTCCCCGCCTTCGTCGCCGAGGAGAGCGGCACCCGCGACCAGGCCCGCACCCTCGTCCTCGGCGGCGCCTCGCCCGCCACCGTCTCCTACACCCTGGTCCGCGGCTCCGGCGGCCGCCTCGGCGACGCCGAGATCGCCGCCGAGGCCGGCAGCAGCCGCCAGCTCGACAAGGTCGTCTCCAGCCTCGTCGCCGGCTCCGGCGCGGACCAGACCGACCAGCTCAGCGGGTTCGCCATCCGCTACATCCTGGTCCGAGACAAGGCCCCGCAGCAGATGCGCAAGGTCCTCGACGCCACCCCCGGCCTCAGCCGCCTCAGCCAGCTCGACGGCAGCGCCCTGTGGCGGGTGGACCGTCAGGTCGCCCGCGCCACCATCGTCTCCGGCAAGCCCGGCGAGGCCCCCATCCCGGTCGCCTCCGGACCCGTGGAGGTGCACACCAAGATCCCGGCCGCCGAGGCGGGCGGCGCCGGCCGGGTGTTGCGCATCGCCGACCGCGCCGCCCCCGGCTGGCAGGCCACCCTCGACGGCAAGCCCCTCAAGCCCAAGACCCTCGACGGCTGGGCCCAGGGCTTCGAACTGCCCGCCTCGGGCGGCCGCCTCGACCTCGTCCACGACGACGCGCTGCTGCGCACCGCCTGGCACTGGGCGCAGGGCCTGCTCGCACTCGTCCTGCTCGTCATGGCCCTGCCCGGCCGCCGGGCCCGCCTCGACGACGACCTGCCGGAGGAGGAGACGGACGGCCCCGACCGGGCCGCCGCGGGCGAGGCCGGCGAGGGCCGCCGGGCCCGCCGGCTGCGCGCCGAGGCGCAGTCCCAGGCCGCCGCGCCGGCCGCCGCCGAGGAGGGCGCGGGCGCCGTCGCCGATCCGTACGCCGGGATCCCGGCCCAACCGGTCTACGGCGACGACGCGTACGCGTACCAGGCGTACGACGAACAGGGCTACCCGTACGAACAGCAGCAGCCCCAGCAGTCCCAGCAGTCCCCGCAGCCCCAGCAGCCGTACGTGCCGGCGCCCGCCCAGGCACCCGGGTACGAGCAGTACCCCTACCCGCAGCAGGGCTACGACGACCCGCAGTCGCACCCGCAGCAGCCCCAGCAGCCGCCGCAGCCGTACCCCTACCCGCCGTACGAGCAGCCCTACGAGCAGCAGTACGACACCTACGGACAGCACCAGCCGCGTCCGGACGGGAGCCCCCAGCAGTGAAGCAGCGCGCACCCCTGACGCTGGCGGCGGTGGCCGCGGCCCTGGCGGCCGTCACCGGCGTCGCCCACCTCACCGCCCCCGCCGCCCCGGCCGCCGACGCCAGGCCGGCGGCCGCGGCCCGGATGCCCGTGGAGCGCTCCGCGCTGGTGTGCCCGGCGCCCAGCTCCTCGGACATCGCGGAGACCACGTACACGGCGATCACGCCCGGTGCGGCCGGCGGCGGCAAGGGCACGGCCCGCCTCCTCGGCGCGACCAAGGAGGCCAAGCCGGTGCTGGAGCTGAAGGAGCGCGGCAAACCCGCCGGGGCCACCGCCAACGGCGCGGAGGCCCCCGCACTGACGGGTGTCGCCGACGGGACCCTGGCCCCCGGCTGGACGGCGCAGCAGACCACGAAGGTCGGGGTCGGCCGGGCGCGCGGCCTCCTCGGAGTCGGCTGCACGACGCCGGGCACCGACTTCTGGTTCCCCGGCGCGAGCACGGCCAAGGGGCGCGAGGACTACGTGCACCTCACCAATCCGGACGACACCGCGGCCGTGATCGACATCAAGATGTTCGGCCCGGACGGGCCGGTCAAGTCCGAGGGCGGCACCGGCGAGAACATCCGCATCGACCCCAAGTCCACGAAGGCGGTCTCGCTGGCCTCCCTCGCCCCCGGTGCCCAGCTCGCGGACGTCACCGCCCATGTGACCACCCGTGCGGGCCGGGTGGGAGCCTCCGTCCAGGTCGGTGAGGAGGGCGTGGGCGCCGACTGGCTGGCGGCCTCCGCCGATCCGGCGGGCTCGCTCGTGCTGCCCGGAATCCCGGCGGACGCCACCTCCGTACGGCTGGTGGCCTTCGCGCCGGGTGAGGAGGACGCGGACCTCACCGTCAAGCTGGCCGGCGCCAACGGCTCGATCACCCCGGCGGGCACCGAACAGCTGCACGTCAGGGGCGGTATGACGGCCAGTCTGGACCTCAAGGACGTGACCCGGGGCGAGGCGGGCTCGCTGGTGCTCGCCCCGGGGAAGGGCAAGAGGGCCGTGCCCGTGGTGGCGGCCCTGCGCGTCGTCCGCGGCAGCGGCGCCAAGCAGGAGCTGGGGTTCATCCCCGCGGCCGGACCGGTCGGGACGCGGGCCACCGTCGCCGACGCCCGCGCGGACGAGAACGCGACGGTGCTCTCGCTGACGGCGGCCGCCGGCACCGACGCCAAGGTCAAGGTGACGGCGTCGGCGGGCACGGAGGCCGGTGAACCGGCCTCGAAGGAGATCACCGTCAAGACGGGCACGACCCAGACGCTGGCGCTGGCCCCGGCCGGGGCCAAGGGCGCCTACGCACTCACGGTCGAGACCGTCTCCGGCGGCCCCGTGTACGCGTCACGCCTCCTGACCCTGCCCCACGAGGGCATCCCGATGTTCACGATCCAGGTGCTGTCGGACGACCACGCGATGGTCTCGGTCCCCAGGGCCACCGAGGACCTCACGGTCCTGACCGACTAGCCGCCGCCGGGCCCGCCGCCCACCCGCCGCCGGGGCCCGGCGGCGGGCCGACGGCCGTCAGTCCTGGCCGTACCGGGGGTCCACCGTCTCCGGGGACAGCCCCAGCAGCTCCGCCACCTGCTCCACCACGATCTCGTGCACCAGCAGCGCCCGTTCGTCCCGGCTCTTCGTCCGGATCTCCACCGGCCGCCGGAACACCACCACCCGCGCCGGCCGCCCCGCCCCCGTCGCCTCCGACAGCGCCCCGAGCGGCACCGCCTCGTCGTTCCAGCCGGCGTCCGGACCGCCCGGCGGTCCCGGCACGTCCGCGACGACGAACTCCACCTCCGCCAGCTGCGGCCACCGCCGCTCCAGCCGCTCGACGGAGTCCCGTACGAGGTCGCCGAACAGCTCCGCCCGGCTCGCCGACAGCGGCACCTGCGGCGGCGCCAGCGGCCCCCGCATGCCCCGCCCGTGCCGGTCGCGACGGCGCGGCCGGGGCTCGGCGGGAGGCTCGGCGGAGCGGGGCGGGCCGGGGGGCAGGGGGGTGTCCGTCACCCCCGCAGCGTAGCCCGCAGAGCCCCCGCGGCCCGGGCCTTTCGGGACCCGCCACGCCCCCCCGCAGGCACGACACGGGGGAGTGGCCTGCGGGAGAGTCGTCGCGGCCCGGTCAAGAGTGCGGTACCGTCCAACGTCGTGAGCCTTGTACGTCGCTGTTCGCGCACCGCGTGCGGCCGCCCTGCCGTCGCGACACTGACGTACGTCTACGCCGATTCGACCGCAGTTCTCGGCCCGCTCGCCACCTACGCCGAACCCCACTGTTACGACCTGTGCGCCGAGCACTCCGAGCGCCTGACCGCCCCGCGCGGCTGGGACGTCGTGCGCCTGACCGACGGCTCCGCGCCGTCCCGCCCCAGCGGCGACGACCTCGAAGCCCTGGCCAACGCCGTCCGTGAGGCGGCGCGCCCGCACGACCGCGCCGCCGAGGCCGGCGGAACCGGACAGGGCAGGGGCGGCGGCACCGGGGAGACGCGTCGCGGACACCTGCGCGTCCTGCGATCGCCCGATTCCTGACATTCCTCTCCCATCGGGACCCGCCTTCCGCGCAGGGTAGGGTCGGTGGCCCCGCACAGGACCATCAGGAAGGCAGTCAGCAGTGGCCGCAGATCTTTCGAACATCGTCAAGGCGTACGACGTACGTGGTGTCGTACCGGACGAGTGGGACGAGTCGCTGGCCGAGCTGTTCGGTGCCGCGTTCGTGGAGGTCACCGAGGCCACCGCGATAGTGGTGGGCCATGACATGCGGCCCTCCTCGCCCGCCCTGTCCGCCGCCTTCGCGCGCGGCGCCGCCGCCCGCGGCGTGGACGTCACCCTGATCGGCCTGTGCTCCACCGACCAGCTCTACTACGCCTCCGGCGTGCTGGACCTGCCCGGTGCGATGTTCACCGCCTCGCACAACCCGGCCCAGTACAACGGCATTAAGCTCTGCCGCGCCGGCGCCGCCCCGGTCGGCCAGGACACCGGCCTGTCGACCATCCGCGAGCTCGCCGAGAAGTGGTCCGACGAGGGCGCCCCCGCGATCGCGGCCGGCACCGTCCCCGGCACCGTCACCGAGCAGGACACCCTCGCCGGCTACGCCGCGCACCTGAAGTCCCTGGTCGACCTCGGCTCCATCCGCCCGCTGAAGGTGGTCGTGGACGCGGGCAACGGCATGGGCGGCCACACCGTCCCCACCGTGTTCGAGGGCCTGCCCCTGGAACTCGTGCCCATGTACTTCGAGCTCGACGGGACCTTCCCGAACCACGAGGCCAACCCGCTGGACCCGAAGAACCTCGTCGACCTCCAGGCCCGCGTGAAGGCCGAGGGCGCCGACCTCGGCCTCGCCTTCGACGGTGACGCGGACCGCTGCTTCGTCGTCGACGAGCGCGGCGAGGGCGTCTCCCCCTCCGCCGTGACCGCCCTGGTCGCCTCCCGCGAACTGGCCCGCAACGGCGGCACCGGCACGGTGATCCACAACCTGATCACCTCCTGGTCCGTCCCCGAGGTCGTCCGCGAGAACGGCGGCACCCCGGTGCGCACCCGGGTCGGCCACTCCTTCATCAAGGAGGAGATGGCGAAGACGGGTGCGATCTTCGGCGGCGAGCACTCGGCGCACTACTACTTCAAGGACTTCTGGAACGCGGACACCGGCATGCTCGCCGCGCTCCACGTCCTGGCGGCCCTCGGCGGCCAGGACGGCGCCCTCTCCGACCTCGTCGCCTCCTACGACCGCTACGTGGGCTCGGGCGAGATCAACTCCACCGTCGCCGACCAGGCCGACCGCGTCGCCGCGGTCAAGGCCGTGTACGGCCCGCTGGACGGCATCACCCTCGACGAGCTGGACGGCCTCACCGTCACCTCCGCCGACTGGTGGTTCAACCTGCGCGCCTCCAACACGGAGCCGCTGCTGCGCCTGAACGTCGAGGCCCGCGACGCCGCGCAGCTCGTCAAGATCCGCGACGAGGTCCTCGCCCTCGTCCGCGCCTGATGCGCCCGCCGGGCGGGAACACGCCGAACGTGCCTCCCGCCCGGCGCCGCACCGCGTCCGCGTCCGACGACGTCGGGCCGCACCGCAGGTGACTCGGCGGTACGCTGACCTCGCCCAATCCGCATGTTCGAAGGGAAGCGCCCCATGCCGCTCGAAGCCGGCCTTCTGGAGATCCTCGCCTGCCCCGCCTGCCACTCGCCCCTCAAGGACAAGTCGGCCGACGAGACGGCCCCCGAGCTGATCTGCACCGGCCGGGACTGCGGCCTCGCCTACCCGGTCCGCGACGGCATCCCGGTCCTCCTCGTCGACGAGGCCCGCCGCCCCGCCTGAGGTCCCGCCCCGCCCGAGCCCAGGCCGCCACGGCCCCGGGGCCCGGGCCCGCCCGCCCCGGGCCGCAGCCGCACAGGCAGCACAGGGGCGCCCGCCGCAGCGCCGGGCGCCCGAGCAACCGAGTCGCCCGCCCTTCTTCAACAGCCGGAGGCCGCCATGCTCGACGAGTCGCTCCTCGACGCACCGGACGCGCTCGCCCGCGCCGACCGCCGCGGCCTGCTCCGCGGAGCCGCCGAGGCCGGGGCCAGAGTCCGCACCGCAGCCCGGCACGCGACCGAGGCCGGCCTCGCCGACCTGCGCCCCGACGGCCGGCCCCGCGCCGTCCTCATCGCCGGGCCCGGCACCGCCGCCACCGGAGTCGCCGACCTGCTCGGAGCCCTCGCCGGAGCCTCGGCCCCCGTCACCCGCCTGCACCCCACCGGCGTCGCCCACGCCGCCGGAGCCCTGCGCTGGGCCCTGCCCGGCTGGGCCGGCCCCGTCGACCTGCTGCTCCTCGCCACCACCGACGGCACCGAACCCGGCCTCGCCGTCCTCGCCGAGCAGGCCTACCGGCGCGGCTGCACCGTCGTGGCCGTCGCGCCCGAGCGGTCCCCGCTGAGCGCGGCCGTGGACGGCGCGCACGGGCTCCTCGTACCGATGGCCAAGGCCCCGTACCAGGAGTACGACGAGTCCGCCGCGGCCGGCCCCGGCGCCCTGTGGGCCCTGCTGACCCCGCTGCTCGTGCTCCTCGACAGGGTCGGGCTGATCACCGCCGCCCCCGACACCCTCCAGCGCGTCGCCGACCGGCTCGACCGCACCGCCGAGCGCTGCGGACCGGCCATCGCCACGTACTCCAACCCGGCCAAGACCCTCGCCTCCGAGCTCGCCGGAGCCCTCCCGCTCATCTGGAGCGAAGGTGCCGGCGCAGGCCCGGCGGGCCGCCGCTTCGCCGCCACCCTCGCCGAGCTCGCCGGCTGCCCCGCGCTGGCCGCCGACCTCCCCGAGGCGCTGCCCGCCCACGGGGTCCTGCTCGCCGGCTCCCTCGCGGCCGGAGCCGATCCCGAGGACTTCTTCCGGGACCGGGTGGAGGAGCCCCAGGCCCTCCACGCCCACATCGTCCTGCTGCGCGACCGGCCCGCCGGCGGCCTCAGCGCCGCCCCCGCCGCGCGCGAGCTCGCCCTCAGCCACGACACGGCCGTCAGCGAGCTCGAACCCGAGGAGGGCAGCGAGCTGGAGCAGCTCGCCGAACTCCTCGCCGTCACCGACTTCGCCACCGCCTACCTCGCCCTGGCGACCAGGGGACACGGCTGAGGCACGCACCGTGCCCGGCCCCCACATCCAGAAAGACGACCGATGGACCGCCTGACGAACACCATTCGCCCCTACGCCTGGGGATCCACCACCGCGATCCCCGCCGTACTCGGGGTCGAGCCCACCGGGGAGCCCCAGGCCGAGATGTGGATGGGCGCCCACCCCGGCGCCCCGTCCCGCCTCGACCGCGGCGCCGGTGAAACCACCCTCGCGGACGTCATCGCCGCCGACCCCGAGCGCGAGCTCGGCCCGGCCGCCGTCGCCAAGTTCGGTCCCCGGCTGCCCTTCCTCCTCAAGCTCCTCGCGGCGGGTGTCCCGCTCTCCCTGCAGGTCCACCCCGACCTGGAGCAGGCGCAGGAGGGCTTCGCCGACGAGGAGCGCCGCGGCGTCCCGATCGACGCGGCCCACCGCAACTACAAGGACGCCAACCACAAGCCCGAGATGATCTGCGCGCTCACCCCCTTCGACGGCCTGTGCGGGTTCCGCGCGCCGCTGGAGGCCGCCGAGCTGCTCGCGGGCCTCGGGGTGGACTCCCTCAAGCCGTACGTCGACCTGCTGCGGGCCCATCCCGAGGAGGCGGCCCTGCGCGAGATGCTCACCGCCGTACTGACCGCCGACCGGGCCGAGATGGCCCGTACGGTCGCCGAGGCCGGCGCCGCCATCGAGCGCCTCGGGGGCCCGTACGCGCCGTACGCCTCGCTCGTCCACCACTTCCCGGGCGACCCGGGCGTGATCGCGGCCCTGCTCCTCAACCACGTCCGCCTCCAGCCCGGCGAGGCCATGTTCCTCGGCGCCGGCGTCCCGCACGCCTACCTCGACGGCCTCGGCGTGGAACTGCTGGCCAACTCCGACAACGTGCTGCGGGCCGGACTCACCCCCAAGCACGTGGACGTGCCCGAGCTCCTGAAGGTCGTGCGGTTCGAGGCCGGTGACCCGGCCGTGCAGCGCCCCGAGGGCAACGGCGAGGAGGTGTACGAGACCCCCATCGACGAGTTCCGGCTCTCCCGCTTCGTCCTGGCCCCCGGCGCCGCCGCCCACCCCCTCCCGGACACCGCCCCGCAGATCCTGCTGTGCACGGCGGGCCACCCCCAGGCGGGCGAAGTGACGCTGTCCCCCGGGGAGTCGGTCTTCGTCCCCGCGGGCGAAAAGGTCGAACTGTCCGGTACCGGTACCATCTTCCGGGCCACCGTCACCGTCTGACGCGGCGTCCGCGGCCACGGCTGCAACAATGTGCCGCCGTAGCGCGGCGCCCCCGCAGGGGCCGCCGTACCGAGGAAGGGACTTCGAAAACCCATGAGCGCGTCGGGCGGTACCAGGGCGATCGTGGCGGCACTCGCCGCCAACCTCGCCATCGCTGTAGCCAAGTTCGTGGCCTTCGTCTTCAGCGGCTCGTCGTCGATGCTCGCGGAAAGCGTCCACTCGCTGGCCGACTCCGGCAACCAGGGGCTCCTGCTCCTCGGCGGAAAGAAGGCCCAGCGCGAGGCGACGCCGCAGCACCCCTTCGGATACGGGCGCGAACGCTACATCTACGCCTTCCTCGTCTCCATCGTCCTCTTCACCGTCGGTGGCATGTTCGCCATCTACGAGGGCGTCGAGAAGATCCAGCACCCGCACCCCATCGAGGACTGGTACTGGCCGATCGGCGTGCTCCTCTTCGCGATCGTCGCCGAGGGGTTCTCCTTCAAGACGGCGATCAGGGAGTCGAACGAGATCCGCGGCGCGCTGTCGTGGAGCCAGTTCATCAAGCGCGCCAAGGCCCCCGAACTGCCGGTCGTCCTGCTGGAGGACTTCGGCGCGCTCGTCGGCCTGGTCCTGGCCCTCGGCGGCGTCGGCCTCGCCCTCGCCACCGGCGACGGCGTCTGGGACGGCATCGGCACCCTCTGCATCGGCACCCTGCTGATCCTCATCGCGATCGTGCTGGCCGCCGAGACCAAGTCCCTGCTGCTCGGCGAGGCCGCGGGCGCGGAGGACGTCGAGAAGATCAAGGCCGCGCTCGTCGACGGGGACGTCGTCACCCGCGTGATCCACATGCGCACCCTCCACCTCGGCCCGGAGGAGCTCCTGGTCGCCGCCAAGATCGCCGTCCAGCACGACGACACGGCCACCGAGATCGCCGACGCCATCAATGCCGCCGAGGCGCGGATCCGCGCGGCGGTCCCGATCGCCCGCGTGATCTACCTGGAGCCGGACATCTACCACGCGGAAGCCGCCGCGAAGGGCTGACCGCACCCCCGTTCCGTCCGAAGGCCCCCGCAGCGCAACCGCGCCGCGGGGGCCTTCGCACGACCGACAGGGGCCGGCGGGCCGTACAGGGGCCGGCCGGTGCTACCAGGTGACCGCCGACACCTGCCCGAACTGCTGGAACCGCCTCCTGCGCCGCGCCCGCCCGCGCACCACCAGAGCCGCGACCCCCAGCCCGCCGCCGGCGAGCAACAGGGCGATCCCCACCAGGCCCGCCGCGCCGGCCGCCAGGAAACCCACCGGCGCCGCTACGGCCCGCCCCCGTACCGCGGAGACCGGCAGGGTCCCGTCGTGGTCGGAGAGCCGCACGTGCGAGTCGGGCGAGTTGCCGCGGTTGTCGCCCAGCACGAACATCCGCCCCTCGGGCACGACCACGTCGAAGGGGCCGGTCGCCGGGGTGGCCCGGTCCTTCAGGTACGGCTCCTCCAGCGGCACGCCGTTGAGCAGCAACGTGGCATCGCCCGCCCGGTAGGAGATCCGGTCGCCGCCGAGGGCCACCACCCGCTTCAGGACGTCTCCCTGCGCAACCCGGGACGGAGCCGAGATCAGGGCGATGTCCCCGCGCCGGATCCCGCCCCCGCCGCCGAGCGTGAAGTAGGCCGTGTCCCCGCGCCGGTACGTCGGGGCCATCGCATCGCCCGGCACGGAACGGGAGGTGTACCCGTCCTCGACCAGGACGGCGCCCGCCACCGTCACCCCGAGGGCCAGCACCCCGCCGAGCGCCAGCAGCGCGATCGCCCCGATCCCGAGTCTTCGCCCCGGCGTGCTCTCCATGTACGTGTCCCTCCCGAACGGCAGTGCGTGCGCGGGAGATCGTAAAGCCTGCCCGGTCCCGCCCTGCACGGCCGGGACCGCCGGGGCGTCCGCGGGCCCGAGGGGCCTTCGCGCGACCGTCCGCGCAGGCGTTCACGTGGCGACTTCTTTCCCCCGGCGGCTGGGGCGCGCTCCGCCGACCGGTGTAGATTCGTCACAGTGTCAGGCGTCGCTGCTGATGGCGGTCGGGCGGTCCTCGGGACCGGCCGAGGGGAGAGAGGGCCCCCGACGGACTGAGTGCCCGGTGCACCGTCCCACAGGCGATGCGCGGCTCAGCCGTACCCACCTTCTCGACCCATGAGGAGCAGCACCCATGGACTTCAAGGTCGCCGACCTTTCCCTTGCCGCCTTCGGCCGCAAGGAGATCACCCTCGCCGAGCACGAGATGCCCGGCCTGATGTCGATCCGCCGCGAGTACGCCGCGGCCCAGCCGCTGGCCGGCGCCCGCATCACCGGCTCCCTCCACATGACCGTGCAGACGGCCGTGCTGATCGAGACGCTGGTCGCCCTCGGCGCCGAGGTCCGCTGGGCCTCCTGCAACATCTTCTCCACCCAGGACCACGCGGCCGCCGCCATCGCCGTGGGCCCGAACGGCACCCCGGAGAACCCGCAGGGCGTCCCCGTCTTCGCCTGGAAGGGCGAGACGCTGGAGGAGTACTGGTGGTGCACGGAGCAGGCGCTGACCTGGCCGAACACCCCCACCGGCGGCCCGAACATGATCCTCGACGACGGTGGTGACGCCACCCTCCTCGTCCACAAGGGCGTCGAGTTCGAGAAGGTCGGCTCCGCCCCGGACCCGTCCACCGCGGACTCCGAGGAGTACGGCCACATCCTCACCCTGCTGAACCGCACCCTCGGCGAGAGCCCGCAGAAGTGGACGCAGCTCGCGTCCGAGATCCGCGGCGTCACCGAGGAGACCACCACCGGTGTCCACCGCCTGTACGAGATGATGGACGAGGGCACGCTGCTCTTCCCGGCCATCAACGTGAACGACGCCGTCACCAAGTCGAAGTTCGACAACAAGTACGGCTGCCGCCACTCCCTCATCGACGGCATCAACCGCGCCACCGACGTCCTCATCGGCGGCAAGGTCGCGGTCGTCTGCGGCTACGGGGACGTCGGCAAGGGCTGCGCCGAGTCGCTGCGCGGCCAGGGCGCCCGCGTCATCGTCACCGAGATCGACCCGATCTGCGCGCTCCAGGCGGCCATGGACGGCTACCAGGTCGCGACGCTGGACGACGTCGTCGAGACGGCCGACATCTTCATCACGACCACGGGCAACAAGGACATCATCATGGCCGCCGACATGGCCAAGATGAAGCACCAGGCGATCGTCGGGAACATCGGCCACTTCGACAACGAGATCGACATGGCCGGCCTGGCCAAGGTCGACGGCATCGTCAAGGACGAGGTCAAGCCGCAGGTCCACACCTGGACGTTCCCCGACGGCAAGGTCCTGATCGTGCTCTCCGAGGGCCGCCTGCTGAACCTGGGCAACGCGACGGGCCACCCGTCCTTCGTGATGTCGAACTCCTTCGCGGACCAGACCCTGGCCCAGATCGAGCTCTTCACCAAGCCGCAGGAGTACCCGACCGACGTCTACGTGCTGCCCAAGCACCTCGACGAGAAGGTCGCCCGCCTCCACCTGGACGCCCTCGGCGTCAAGCTCACGACGCTCCGTCCGGAGCAGGCCGACTACATCGGCGTCAAGGTCGAGGGCCCGTACAAGCCGGACCACTACCGCTACTGATCCGCCACCGCTCCCCAGCGGCAGCGGCAGCAGCACCAGCACGTCCCGCAGGCCCCCGGCGCGAAGCCGGGGGCCTGTCCCGTACCGAGGCAAGGACCGACACGATGCCCCGCGGCCGCTACTCGCTCCACGACCCGCACGACCACGCCCCGCTGGGCGAGGAGCACTTCCACTGCGCCCCGGGCCCCTCCGGCTGGCGCTACGTCTCCCAGCTCACCGGCCCCGACGGCGACCACCGCGGCTCCGTCGACCTGGCGATCGACGAACTCGGCCGTCCCATCCGCCTCGAACTCAACGCGTCGAGCTGGCAGGTCCGCGGCGCCGCCATCGACGGCGTCACCTGGGTGCGCTCCGACCCCGCCGGCACCGAGGCCACCGAGGGCAACGTCCCCGCCGCCGGCTTCACCGGCACCTCGCCGGCCTTCCTCGTCGCGACGGCCCGCCTGCTGCGCCTGACCCCGGGTGCCCCCGCGACCCGGGTCCGGCTCGTCGCCCTCACCGACCCGGTGCTGGCCCCCCGCACGGTCGACCAGGCCTGGGCCCTGCTCGGGCGCGCCGAGCACGCGACGGACAGCGGCCCCCTCGTGGTGGACGAGTACCAGGTCACCGCCCTGGACACGGGCGAGGTCCACGCCGTCCACCTGGCGGGCGACGTGGTGCTCGCGGCGCCCGGCATCGAGCTGGAGCACCTGGAGACCCCGCCCTCGACGTTCCCCGAGGACTGACGTTCCCCGAGGACTGACGTCCGCCGGCTCCCACGCGTCCGCGCCGTGCGGGCCGGGCGATCACGCCGGGGGCGCGAAGCCCGTCGCGGGGGGCGGCGGCGCGGGGGTCCCGGGCGCGGGCGCCACCACCGGGGCCACCACCGGCGCGGGCACGGCGCCCGCCACCGGGACCGGCCGGGGTACGGACGTCCCGGCCGACGGCCCGTACGCCCCCGGAGCCGGTTGTCCCCACGCGGCGGGCATCCCCGCGGGCATCGCGGGCGCCCCGGGACCGGGCCCGAAGGCACGGGCCGCATCCCGGGACTGCCGCTCGTGCACCACCGCCATCAGGAACGCGGCGGCCGGCACCCCCACCGGCGGCGGCGCCCCCGTACGCGCCACCAGGTCGTCCGCGAGCCGCGCCGCCATCTGGGCGCCCACCTGCGGGTCCAGCTGGCCCATCCGCGTCAGGTACTGCCGTATCGCCAGCCACAGCCCGTCCGGTACGGCCGACAGGTCCAGCCCGGAGAACCGTCCGGCCAGCCACGGCGGCGGAGCGGGCACCGGCATCACCCGCGCCCCCGGCACCCGCTCCCGGACGACCAGCGCCCCCGCGAACACGTCCCCGAGCCGCCGCCCCCGCGCCGACACCAGCGACGCGATGCAGGCCAGGGCCCCGAAGGTCATCAGCAGCTCCACGACCCCCATCGCCCCGCGCACCAGCGCGTGCCGGAACCGGATCGGCCCGCCGTCGTCGCGCACCACCCGCAGCCCGCACGCCAGCTTGCCGAGGGAACGCCCGTGGGACAGCGTCTCCACCGCGATCGGCACGCCGACCAGCACCAGCACGAAGCCCGCCACCGACACCGCGGCCTGCGCGGCGGGATCCAGCGAGGCGGTCGCGACGGTCAGCGCGATCGAGACGATCAGGTACCCGGTGACGTACACGAGCAGGTCGAGGAAGATCGCCAGTGCCCGGCTCGGCAACCTCGCCGGCCGCAAACCCAGGACGACCGCGTCCCCCGTCACCAGATCGCTCACCCTGCACACCTTTCCCGTGACCGGACCCGCCCCTCGATCCCCCAGTCTGCCAAGCTGACCACGACAGGGGTAAGCAGAAGCAGGGTCCTGGGGCAGGGGAGCGGTAACCGGATGGATCTCGACGTCTTCGTCACGGCCCACCGGGCGGAATGGGACCGCCTGGAACAGCTGCTCGGCCGGGGCCGCCGGCTGACCGGCGCCGAGGCGGACGAGCTGGTCGCGCTGTACCAGCGGACGTCCACGCATCTCTCGCTGATCCAGTCCAGCGCCCCCGACCCCACGCTCACGGGCCGGCTGACCCAGCTCGTCGCCCGCGCCCGCGCCACCGTGACGGGTGCCCGCCGGGCCGGCTGGCGTGACGCTGCCCGCTTCTTCACCGCCGGGTTCCCGGCGGCCGTCTACCGCAGCCGCCGCTGGTGGATACCGACGGCGCTGCTCTCCACGGCCGTCGGCGTCCTCATCGGCTGGTGGATAGCCACGCACCCCGAGGTCCAGGGCGTCATCGCCGCTCCGGACGACCTGAAGGCGCTCACGAAGCCGGGCGGCGGGTACGAGACGTACTACTCCAGCAACCCGGCGGGTTCGTTCGCCGCCCAGGTGTGGACGAACAACGCCCAGGCGGCCGCGATCTGCCTGGTCCTGGGCGCGTTCCTCGGGATACCGGTGCTCTGGATCCTCTTCCTGAACATGCTCAACCTCGGCGTCGGCATCGGCCTGATGGCCTCCGCGGGCCGCCTCGACGTCTTCCTCGGCCTGATCCTGCCGCACGGCCTGCTCGAACTGACCGCGGTGTTCGTGGCCGCGGGCACCGGCCTGCGCCTCGGCTGGACCGTCGTCGACCCGGGTCCCCGCACCCGCCGCGCCGCCCTCGCCGAACAGGGCCGCGCCGCGCTGGGCATGGCGATCGGCCTGGCCGTGGTCCTGTTCGTCTCGGGCCTCATCGAGGGCTTCGTGACCCCGTCCGGCCTCCCGACCTGGGCCCGGATCACGATCGGTGTCGCCGCCGAGGCCCTGTTCCTGACGTACGTCTACGTGCTCGGCGGGAGGGCGGCACGGGCCGGCGAGGTGGGCGACGTGGAGGCCGCCGACCAGGCAGCCACCCTGCCGACCGCCGCCTGATGTGCGGATGACCCCGCTGAGCTGCTAGTCTCCTCGTCGTCCCGCAGCGACTGTTGACACGGCCGCCGTGGGGAGGTAGATTTCAACGGTTGCCTCGGACTGGACAAGCCCGACGGCGGTAGTTGAAGATCCTTCTCGCCCCCAATGAATTGAATTCCACTGGGGCACAGTCGACTCCTCATCCAGGAATCCGAAGCCGGGAAATCCGGTGGAAAACTTCTGATAGAGTCGGCATCGCCGGAAAGGGAAACGCGAAAGCGAGGACCTGGAAAGCGAAACCCGCTTCGACCGGGAATCGGACACGAAAGAGTCTGATAGAGTCGGAAAC
>NZ_JBIVAL010000016.1:0-184740 GCF_044745505.1 Streptomyces sp. NPDC086989 | reverse complement strand
GGCGGGCCCCCCCCCCCGCGGCGGCGGGGGGGGGGGGGGCGCGGCGGGGGGGGGGGGGGGCCCCCGGGGGGGGGGGGGGGGGGGGGGGGGGGGGGGGGGGGGGGGGGGGGGGGGGGGGGGGGGGCCGTCCGGGGTAGGCATGATTTATGGCCCCACCCCGGCATCATCGACCGCGGCCGGGACATGGGCCACAAATCACGTTTTACACCCCGGACGACCCCCCGCCCCGCCACCGTCCCCGCCCAGCCGTCCAAGCCCCCCGGCCCCAGCCCCTCAAGCCTGCCCATCCCGAGAACCCCGCGCGAACCACCGGCCGGGGACGGAGGGGGGTGGACCCACCGGCCGGGGGCGGGGTGGGGCCACCGGCCGAGGCCGGGAGGCACGGCGAACCATCGGCCGGGCACGGGGGGTCGACCCACTCGCCGAGGCCGGGAGGCGCGGCGGGCCCGCTGGCCGGGGGCGGGGGCGGGGTGGGGCGCCGGCCGGGGACGGGGTGAAGGAGGGCCACCGGCCGAGGCCGGGAGGCGCGGCGAACCATCGGCCGGGCACGGGGGGTCGACCCACTCGCCGAGGCCGGGAGGCGCGGCGGGCCCGTCGGCCGGGGGCGGGGGTGGGGTGGGGCGCTGGCCGGGGTGTAAAACGTGATTTGTGGCCCGGACCACCGAGTACTGCGCGCTCCCGTCGGGGGCCATAAATCATGCCTACCCCGGCCAGCGCCCCACCCCGCCCCCGTCCCCGGCCCACCCCCGCCCCCGCCCCGGCCCACCCGTGCCCGCCGCGTCCCGCCTCGGCGGTGTCCGCCCACCCGCGGCCAGCCGACACCACCCGAGCCCCGCCCCCACCGGCCCCCACCGGCATCCACCACCGGCATCCACCGCCCATCCACCGGCCAGGCTGCACGCCGTCGTCGGCACCCACCGGCCCCGGCTGCACGCCGTCTTCGGCCCCGCCGGTCCCGCCGGCCCCGGCCGGAGGGACCGGCGGGGCCCCGTCCGACCCCCGGAGGGCTACGCTTGGTGTCGGAAAACCGCCAGCCCCCGCGGACCCCGGCCAGGATGCTGGAGCCATGTACACCGACACCGACCGCTGCGTCAGGGCCGTGCAGTCGAAGGACGCCCGTTTCGACGGCTGGTTCTTCACCGCCGTCCTGACCACCCGGATCTACTGCCGGCCCAGCTGCCCCGCCGTTCCGCCCAAGGTCGAGAACATGACCTTCCTGCCCAGCGCCGCCGCCTGCCAGCAGGCCGGGTTCCGGGCCTGCAAGCGGTGCCGGCCCGACACCTCCCCCGGATCCCCCGAGTGGAACGCCCGCGCCGACGCCGTCGCCCGGGCCATGCGGCTCATCCAGGACGGGGTCGTGGACCGCGAGGGCGTGCCCGGGCTGGCGGCGCGGCTGGGGTACTCGACCCGCCAGGTCGAGCGGCAGCTCAACGCCGAGCTCGGTGCCGGGCCCCTGGCCTTGGCCCGGGCCCAGCGCGCCCAGACCGCCCGGCTGCTCATCGAGACCTCCGGGCTGCCCATGGGCGACGTCGCCTTCGCCGCCGGGTTCTCCTCCATCCGCACCTTCAACGAGACCGTCCGCGAGGTCTTCGCCCTCGCCCCCGGCGAGCTGCGCCTGCGGGCCGAGAAGGCGAACCGGCACGTGCCGAAGGTGCCCGGCACGATCAGCCTGCGGCTGCCCTACCGGGCCCCGCTCAATCCGGACAACCTCTTCGGGCACCTCGCCGCGACCGCCGTCCCCGGCGTCGAGGAGTGGCGCTCCGGCGCCTACCGCCGCACGCTGCGGCTCCCGTACGGCACCGGAGTCGTCGCGCTGAGCCCGCGGGCGGACCACATCGGCTGCCAGCTGGCCCTCACCGATCTGCGCGACCTCACCCTCGCCATCAGCCGCTGCCGGTGGATGCTCGACCTCGACGCCGACCCGGAGGCCGTCGACGAGCAGCTGCGCTCCGACCCGCTGCTGGCGCCGCTCGTGGACAAGGCCCCGGGGCGCCGGGTGCCGCGCACGGTCGACGCGGCGGAGTTCGCCGTGCGGGCGGTGCTCGGCCAGCAGGTGTCGACGGCGGCGGCCCGGACGCACGCCGCCCGGCTGGTCACCGCGTACGGGGAACGGGTGGCCGACCCCGATCCCGAGGGCGGGCTGACCCATCTGTTCCCCTCTGTGCAGGCGCTGGCGGGGCTGGACCCGCAGTCCCTGGCGCTCCCGGCGAGCCGGCGCGCCACCCTGACCACGCTCGTCGGCGCGCTGGCGGACGGCTCCCTCCCGCTCGGCATCGACAGCGACTGGGAGGCGGCCCGTGCGCAGCTGAACGCGCTGCCCGGGTTCGGCCCGTGGACCACCGAGGTGATCGCGATGCGTGCGCTGGGTGATCCGGACGCCTTCCTGCCGTCCGACCTCGGGGTCCGGCGGGCCGCGAAGGGGCTGGGGCTGCCGTCCACGCCCGCGGCGCTGACCGCCCGGGCGGCCGGCTGGCGGCCCTGGCGCGCGTACGCCGTGCAGTACCTGTGGGCCACCGACGCCCACCCCATCAACCACCTGCCCGTCTGAGGAGCGTTTCCGTCATGAGCAGCAAGCAGCACACCGTCGTCGAAAGCCCCTACGGCCCGCTGACGCTGGTCGCCACGGACGGCGTCCTCAGCGGCCTGTACATGGCCGGGCAGCGGCACCGGCCGGCCGAGGTGGCCTTCGGGGAGCGCGTCGCCGCGACGGAGGAGCCGTTCGGCGAGGTGGCGCGGCAGCTGGCCGCGTACTTCGCCGGGGAGCTC
The DNA here is from genome assembly GCF_044745505.1 of Streptomyces sp. NPDC086989. NCBI lineage: Bacteria > Bacillati > Actinomycetota > Actinomycetes > Kitasatosporales > Streptomycetaceae > Streptomyces > Streptomyces sp. NPDC086989. The sequence goes on along the minus strand of NZ_JBIVAL010000016.1, from coordinate 181,974 downwards.
ACCGAGTTCGACGTGCCCGTCCGGCTGGAGGGTACGGAGTTCCAGCGCAGCGTCTGGGACCAGCTCGTACGGATCCCGTACGGGCAGACCTGGTCGTACGGGGAGCTCGCGGTCCGGCTGGGCAAGCCGAACGCCTCGCGGGCGGTGGGCCTGGCCAACGGGAGGAACCCGGTGAGCATCATCGTTCCGTGCCACCGGGTGATCGGCGCCTCGGGCAGCATGACGGGCTACGGCGGCGGCGTCGAGCGGAAGGTGCGGCTGCTGGCCTTCGAGGCCGGTGCGGTCACGCTCTGACCGGGACCGGGGTTGCGCGTCAGACCACTGCGAGGGGGACGAGCAGGGCGAACGCGGCGCCCGCCTCCACCGCGTAGGCGTACAGGGAGGGGTGCTGGACGGGGGCGGCGAGCAGGACCACGCTCTGCTGGGCGGTGGCCGCGGCGACCCAGTCGGCGTCGGCGCCGAGGTTGCCCTGGTACCAGCCCTCGCAGGCGCCGGGGCCCGTGACGGCGAGGAGGTCGTCCTCGCTGCGGTAGAAGGCCTGCCAGCCGGCGGCGGGGACGGACCAGCCCTCGAAATCGGTGAACTGCGCCCAGCCGCCCTCGCGTATCGCGGTGTCGAACAGCCACACCGGCGTCCCCTCGGGGGTGACCTCGCCGCCTTCCTGTTGTTCGGTGGTGAAGTGGACCATGGGCAGGGCGTCGGGCCCGTCGGCGGTGCTGGGCCAGGCGTACATCGTGATCATCGGATGATTCTGTCCTGCTTCGAGTAAGTCCGGTGTCACGGGGAGACCGGGCGGCTGCCGTTCTCCAGTTCCGCGGCGCCCTCGCCGGATTCCAGGACCCGGTAGGCCTCTTGGGTGCGCCGGCCGAGCGATCCGGGGAGGTAGGTGGGGAGTTCGGCGGGCTCGACGAGCCGCCAGGAGAGCAGTTCCTCTTCCTGGAGCCTGATGGAGGCGAGCTGTGCCTCGTCGAGCACGCCGCCGTCGTAGAGGTAGGCGACCAGCGGCGGACGGCCTTCGCCGAGCGTCCAGTCGACGGCGAGCAGCCGGCCGAGCGGCAGGTCCAGGCCGATCTCCTCGGCGCTCTCACGGCGGGCGGCCGCCCGCGGGGACTCGCCCAGGTCCGATTCGATGGTGCCGCCCGGCAGGGCCCAGCCCGCACGGTAGTTGGGCTCGACGAGCAGTACACGGCCGCCGGCGTCCCGGTAGAGGGCGGCGGCCCCGGCCAGCACCCGGGGCAGGCTCGCGATGTACGTGGCGTAGTCATCCGTGGTGGTCACGCCGCCACCCTACCGAGCGGCCGGGACGGGCGGGATCAGGGCTCCGGGGGCCCGCGACGGGAGGGCCCGGTGGTCGCGGCGGCCGGCCCCGGCGGTAGGGCGCAGGATGCCGACATGGCCCAGGGGGTGAGACGTGCAGCCACACTATGGAGGTCTATATCCGCATTTAGGGGCATGATGCGCCGGGCGTGACGCAGGCCACCCATGGGCATAGGAGGATCCTCCGGATACGCTCATGGGGGCGCGACTGCACTGTTCGATAGCAAGGGATTAGCAAGGTGACGGACGGAGCAGTAACTGAGACCGCGCGCGTGCTCATCGCCGCGGACAAATTCAAGGGCTCGCTCACGGCCGTTCAGGTCGCGCAGCGGGTGACGGCGGGCCTGCGCAGGGCCGTACCCGGCGTGGAGGTCGAGACCCTTCCCGTCGCGGACGGCGGCGACGGTACGGTCGCGGCCGCCGTGGCGGCCGGGTTCGAGCGCCGGGAGGTGCGGGTCACCGGACCGCTCGGCGAGCAGGTCACGGCCGCTTTCGCGCTGCGCGACGGCACCGCCGTGGTCGAGATGGCGGAGGCCTCCGGGCTGCAGCTGCTGCCGGCGGGTGTGTTCGCCCCGCTGACGGCGACCACGTACGGATCGGGCGAGCTGCTGAAGGCCGCGCTGGACGCGGGCGCGCGCTCGATCGTCTTCGGCGTGGGCGGCAGCGCCACCACCGACGGCGGTGCGGGCATGCTGGCCGCGCTGGGCGCGGTGTTCCTGGACGCGAACGGCGAACCCGTCGGTCCGGGCGGCGGTGCGCTCGCCGACCTGGCGTCGGCGGACCTCTCCGGGATCGACCCGCGCTTCGCGGAGGTGGACTTCGTCCTCGCGAGCGACGTGGACAACCCGCTGACGGGCCCGAAGGGCGCGCCCGCGGTCTACGGCCCGCAGAAGGGGGCCACGCCCGAGGACGTGGCGACGCTGGACGCGGCGCTGGCGCACTTCGCGGTGGTGCTGGAGAAGTCGATCGGCGAGAAGGCGGGCCGGCTGGCCGCCGCCCCGGGTGCCGGTGGCGCGGGCGGCATCGGGTACGGGGCGCTGCTGCTCGGCGCGTCGTTCCGGCCGGGCATCGAGCTGATGCTGGAGGTGCTGGGCTTCGCTCCGGCGCTGGAGCGAGCGACGCTGGTGATCACCGGCGAGGGCTCGCTCGACGAGCAGACCCTGCACGGCAAGGCCCCGGCCGGTGTCGCGGCGGCGGCGCGCGCGGCGGGCAAGCCGGTGGTCGCGGTCTGCGGCCGGCTGCTGCTGGGGCAGGAGGCGCTGGAGGCCGCGGGCATCCGCAAGGCCTACCCGCTGACGGACCTGGAGCCCGACCCGGCCAAGTCCATCCCGAACGCGGGTCCCCTGCTGGAGCGGGTGGCGGCGAACATCGCCGCCGAGGTGCTCTGACCGGCCCGCCGGGCCGGACGTGGTCCGGCACCCCGCCGCGGGGTGCCGGACCTCGGCGTGTGCGGCCGTGGGGCTACGCGGTGAGCCGGGCCGGTGACCCGGCGGCGGCGAGCAGCTGCGCCGTGTTCACCACGCGGGCGAAGCCGCCGCCGTGGAGGTTGACGGCGGTGGCGGTGGCCAGCTCGTCGGCCGTCAGGTTGCGCCCCTCGGGGCCCGCGAGGTCGAAGGTGTGCGTGGCGTCGAGCGGGACGAGCACGTCGTAGCCCAGGTTCCCGGCCATCCGCGCGGTGGTCTCGACGCACATGTTGGTCTGGATCCCGGACACCACGAGCTGGCCGATGCCCTGGGCGGTCAGCCACGCGGCCAGGTCGGGGGTGCCGTAGAAGGAGGAGTTCACGGTCTTGGTGACCAGCAGGGCCTCCTGTCCGGCCCGGTCCGTCACGAAGTCCTTGAAGGCGTGACCGGGGTGGTCGGCCGCCAGGACCGAGCCGGGGGTCCGCGAGGCGTGCCGGACGAGGACCACCGGGCGGCCCGACTCCTGCCAGGCGTCCATGAGGGCGCCGATGTTGGCCTCGGCGGCCGGGTTGTTGCGGGGGCCCCAGTACGAGGCGTCGTCGAAGCCCTTCTGCACGTCGATGACCAGCAGGGCGGCGTTCGGGGCGAGTGCGATCTCGTTCTTCGTCATGTCTTCATGCTCGTGCTCCGGGCAGGCCGCCGACAGCGGCAACCGGGACCGGGATCGATGGGATCCTGCCAGAATGGCAGCATGCATCGTGTCGCCGTCGTCGTCCAGCCCGGCATCCGCAGCTTCGACCTCGCCGTCATCACCGAGGTCTGGGGCCCCGACCGCAGCCACCTCGGCGTCCCCGGGTTCGAGCTGCGCCGGTGTGCCGCCGATCCCGGTCCGATCGCCCTGCCCGGCGGGCTCACCCTCGCCCCCGACCGTGGGCTCGACTGGCTCGCCGAGGCGGACCTCGTCGTCGTTCCGGCGCTGGCCGTGCCGTCCGATCCGACGCCCGAGCCGGTCCTGGCCGCCCTGCGCGGGGCGCACGCCCGGGGCGTGCCGGTCGCCGCGCTGTGCGCCGGGGCGTTCATCCTCGCGGAGGCGGGTCTGCTGGCGGGCCGCCGGGCGGTGACCCACTGGTCGCTGGCCCCGGAGCTGGCCGCGCGCCATCCGTCCGTGCTCGTCGAGGACGCACCGCTGTACGTGGCGGACGACGGGCTGTGGACCTCCGCCGGGGTGGCTTCCGGGATCGACCTGTGTCTGCACCTCGTCCGGCAGGCGCACGGCGCGGAGGCCGCCGCCGCCATCGCCCGGTCCATGGTGACGGGCCCGTTCCGCACCGGCGACCACGCCCAGTACCTGGACAGGCCCACCCCGGCGGCGGACCGGACGGCCGAGGCCCTGGCGGCCGTCCGGGAGCGGGCCCTGGGCCGGCTGGACGAGCCGCTGTCGGTGACCGTGCTGGCCCGCTGGGCGGGGATGTCGCCGCGCTCCTTCGCCCGCCATTTCGTGGCCGCGACGGGCACCACGCCGCACCGGTGGCTGCTCGGGCACCGCCTGGACGCGGCGCGCAGGCTGCTGGAGCGGACCGACCACCCGGTTCCGGAGGTGGCCCGGCGCGCGGGCTTCGCGAGCGAGGTCACCTTCCGCCAGCACTTCACCGCGCAGGTCGGCCTCAGCCCCCGTGCGTACCGAAGTGCGGCGGCCGCCACACCTGCAGCCCCGCCCAAATCCCGGTGACAGTGTTAGAAATGGCTCATGACCGGACGTCTGGGTCGACCCAGGGGATCCCCGCCCCGGCACCCGCCCGGGCGCGACCCGGGCCTGCCCCCGCGCCTCTCGCTGAGTGGCCGCAGCGTCGCCGGTCAGGTCTTCACGCTCATGGCGGCGATCGTGGTGCTGCTGATCGCGGCCGCCTCGCTGGCCCTCGTGTTCCAGGAGCGCTTCGACACGGAGCGCGATGCGCGCAACCGCTCCCTCGCGGCGGCCGAGGCCTTCGCGCACGCCCCGGGCCTGCCCGCGGCGCTCGGAGCGCCGAACCCGACGCGTGAGCTGCAGCCCCTGGCGGATGCCGCCCGCCGGGCCTCGGGCGTCGACTTCATCGCTGTGATGAACACGGAGGGGGTCCGCTACACCGATTCGCGACCGGACCTGATCGGCAAACGAGCCACCGGCGACCTCTCGCGGGCTGTCGCGGGGCGGTCCTTCACGGAGGTGTTCAGGGGTTCTCCGAGCGACGCGGTGCGCGCCGTGGTCCCCGTGCGGGACGCGAGCGGGAAGGTCGTCGGCCTGGTCGGCACCGGCATCGAGGTCACCAACGTCGCCGACGTCGTCGAGGGCCAGCTCCCCCTGCTGCTGGGCGCCACTGCGGGCGCGCTGCTCCTCGGCACGGGCGGCGCCGCCCTGGTCAGCCGGCGGCTGCGGCGCCAGACCCTGGGGCTGGGCGAGCTCGAGATGGCCCGGATGAACGAGCACCACGAGGCGGTCCTGCACGCGGTGCGCGAGGGCGTCCTGATCATCAGCGCCGACCACCGGCTGCTGCTCGCCAACGACGAGGCGCGGCGGCTGCTGAGCCTGCCGCCCGATGCCGAGCGGCGCCACGTGGGTGACCTCGGCCTCGATCCGCGCACCACGGCGCTGCTGGAGTCCGGGCGGGTCGCGACGGACGAGGTGCACCTGGCGGGCGACCGGCTCCTCGCCGTGAACGTGCGGCCGACCAAGACGTACGGCGGGCACCCGTCCGGCAGTGTCATGACCCTGCGCGACACCACGGAGCTCGCCGCGCTCTCCGGGCGGGCCCAGGTGGCACGGGAGCGGCTCCAGCTGCTGTACGACGCGGGGGTGCGGATCGGGACCACGCTGGACGTGGTGCGGACCGCCGAGGAGCTGTCGGAGGTGGCCGTACCCCGGTTCGCGGACTTCGTCACGGTGGAGCTGCTGGAGCCGGTGCTGAAGGGCGAGGAGCCGTCGGGGGTCACCGGCGCGTACTCGCAGATGCGCCGGGCGGCGATGAGCGGGGTGCGTACCGACCAGCCGCTGCAGCCGGTCGGCGACATCATCCGGTTCGAGGTGCCGACGGCGCCGATGGCGGCGGCCCTGCACGCGGGGCATGCGATGCTCGCACCCGATCTGAACGCGGCGATGGGCTGGCGGGCTCAGGACGAGTCCGGCACCCGCCAGGCACTGGGGTACGGGCTGCACTCGCTGATCTCGGTGCCGCTGCAGGCCCGTGGCGTGGTCCTGGGCATGGCCAACTTCTGGCGGGCCGCGGACACGCCGGAGGCCTTCGACGACGAGGACCTGTCGTTCGCGGAGGAGCTGGGGGCGCGGGCGGCGGTGTCCATCGACAACGCGCGCCGCTTCACCCGGGAGCACGCGACGGCCGTGGCGCTCCAGCAGAGCCTGCTGCCGCGGGTCCTGCCGGACCAGAACGCGGTGGACGTGGCGTTCCGGTACCTGCCCGCGAAGGCCGGGGTGGGCGGGGACTGGTTCGACGTGATCCCCCTCGCCGGGGCCCGGGTGGCGCTGGTCGTCGGTGACGTCGTCGGGCACGGGGTGCACGCGGCGGCCACGATGGGCCGGCTGCGGACGGCCGTGCACAACTTCTCGGGGCTGGACATGCCGCCGGACGAGCTGCTGGGGCATCTGGACGAGCTGATCCACCGGATCGACCAGAACGAGTCCGGGGGCGCCGGCGACCCCGGGGAGGGGGCGGGCGAGCCGGCCGGGGTCACGGGCGCCACGTGTCTGTACGCGGTCTACGATCCCGTCTCCGGGCTGTGCACGATGGCGAGCGCCGGGCACCCCGGGCCGGCCCTGGTGCGGCCGGACGGGGGCGTGGAGTTCCCCGAGCTGCCCGCCGGGCTGCCGCTGGGCGTGGGCGGGATGCCGTTCGAGGTCACGCGGCTGCGGCTGCCGGAGTCGAGCCGGCTGGTGCTGTTCACGGACGGCCTGCTGGAGGACCGCGACCGGGATTTCGACACCGGCCTGGGGATCCTGGCGCAGACGCTGGCGAACCCCGGCCGCAGCCCCGAGCAGGCGTGTGCCGACGTGCTGGCCGCGCTGCTGTTCCCGGCGCCGAGCGACGACATCGCCCTGCTGGTCGCGGACACCCGGCGGCTGGAGGCGGACCGGATCGCGGAGTGGGAGGTGCCTCCCGACCCGGCGGCGGTGTCCCGGGTGCGCAACGCGGGCTCGGCGCAGCTCGCCCGCTGGGGCCTGGGGGACGTCGCGTTCGCGGCGGAGCTCATCCTCAGTGAGCTGATCACCAATGCCATCCGGTACGGGCATGCGCCCATCCGGGTGCGGATGCTGCGCGACCGCAACCTGATCTGCGAGGTCTCCGACGGCAGCAGCACCTCGCCGCACCTGCGGTACGCGGCCACCACCGACGAGGGCGGCCGCGGCCTGTTCCTGGTCGCGCAGTACGCCGAGCGGTGGGGCACCCGGTACACCGAGCGGGGCAAGGTCATCTGGGCGGAGCTGCCGCTGACCGGGGGGCCGGAGCCGGACATGCCGGTGCCGGACCTGGAGGCGCTGGAGGACCTGGCCTGGTGACCACCGGCACGCCGGTGTGACGGTTCGCCCGTACGACGGCGGCCTCGGGGATGGGCCGGCCCGCAGGGCGGCCTCCCGCCGACAGGCGGTCAGCCAGCCGCGGGGACGGGCGGTCAGGTCGGCCGCGGGGACGGGCGTCAGCCGGCCGCGGCGACGGGCGTCAGCCGGCCGCGGGAGCCGCGGTGCGGGCCAGCAGGACGGCCACGTCGTCCTGCTGGTCTCCCGGCAGCAGGTGGGCCAGGATCTCGTCGCACAGCCCGTCCAGGGGCCGCCCGGGGTCCCGCAGCGCCCATCCGAGCTGGGCCATGCCCTGGTCGAGGTCACGGTCGCGGGACTCGATGAGGCCGTCGGTGTACAGCACGAGCAGGCTCCCCGGCGGCAGGGCGACCTCCTCGGTGCGGAACTCCCGCGCGCCGGTGCCCAGGGGGGTGCCGGGCGGGCCGTCGAGGAAGGTGACCTCCCCGCGGGCGGTGACCACGGCCGGTGGCGGATGGCCGGCGCGGGCGATGACGCAGCCGCCCGTCGCCGGGTCGTGGACGGCGTAGACGCAGGTCGCCATCTCGTCCTCGCCCAGGTCGGCGACCGCGGTGTCGAGCGAGCGCAGCAGCCGGGTCGGGGGGACGTCGTGGCGGGCGAGGGTGCGCACGGCCGTGCGCAGCTGTCCCATGACGGCGGCGGCGTGGATGCCGTGGCCCATGACGTCGCCGATGACCAGGCCGGTGCGGCCGCCGGGCAGCTGGATGACGTCGAACCAGTCGCCGCCGACGTCGTGGTCGCTGGCGGGCAGGTAGCGGCCGGTGAGTTCGAGGCCGGTGACCCGGGGCAGGGCGCTGTTGGTGAGGCTGCGCTGGAGGGTGAGGGCGGCGCGCCGCTGGTTGGTGTACATGCGGGCGTTGTCGATGTTGAGGGCCGCGCGGGCGACCACCTCGTCGAGGAGCACGCAGTCCTGCGCGTCGAAGGGCTCGCGCGCCCGGACGCGGGTCACGGTGACGGCGCCGAGGACCGTGCCGCGGGCGACGAGGGGGATCAGCCGGGCGGAGCCGAGGGTGGCGAGGTAGGCGCGCAGCTCAGCGGCGCGAGGGTCGGGAAGCAGCGCGTGGACGTCGGAGGTGTACAGGTTCATGGGGCGGCCCTCGGCGATGACCGCTGCGTAGACCGAGTCCGGGGGGATGTGGAAGGTCTGGCCGGGGGCGAGGCGGGCGGTGGGGGCGTCGGGGTCGGGGAACTCGACGGCGATGCGGCGGAGCACGCCCTGGTGGGTGGCCGCGGCGTCGTCGGGCGCGAGGACGGTCTCCAGCAGCTGTACGTCGGCCGAGTCGGCCAGCCGGGGGACGAGGACCTGGACGATCTCCCGGGCGGTCTGGCTGAGGTCGAGGGTGGTGCCGATGCGGGTGCCGGCTTCGGCGAGGAGGGCGAAGCGCCGGCGGGCCTGCTCGGCCTCGACCTGGGCCCGCTGGCTCTCGGTGATGTCGATGAGGGAGGCGATCACGCCGAGGGGACGGCCGGAGCCGTCGAGGAGCGGTGCGTAGGAGCAGGACCAGGTCCGGTCGTGGTCGGGGTCGGAGGGGGTCCGGCCGGTGCGGCGGACGTCGACGACGGCGGTGCCCCGGTCCATGACCTGCTGCATCGTCGCTTCCAGCGCGACGGCGTTGACGCCGGGCACGACCTCGGTGAGGCGTTTGCCGAGGTGGTCGGCGGCGGCGACGCCGTTCATCCGGGCGAGTGCGTCGTTGACGCGCAGGAAGCGCAGGTCGGGGCCGAGGGTGGCGAGTCCGATGGGCGACTGGGTGAACAGGCTCTGGAGCGCGGCGAGCGAGTCCCGCATCCTCAGGACCTCGGAGGTCTCGACGGCGATCAGCATGGCGCCCGTGCGGCCCTGCGGGTCGGCGGCGGGGACGATCCACATCTCCATGGTGACGCGGTGTCCGTCGCGGTGGCGTACGGGGAGCGTGCCGACCACCGTCTCACCCGCCTGGACGCGCCGGGTCAGGTCGTCGGCGAGCGTCCGGTTGGCCTCGGGGACGAGGACGGAGCTGCCGGGGAGACCGAGGATGTCCTCGGGGCGGTGGCCGAGCAGGTCCTGGGCGGCGAGGGACCATTCGACGATGATCCCGTCGGCGTCCTCCCGCCACAGGGCGATGGGCAGCAGCTCGCTGAGCACACCGGCGTACCCGACACCTGCGGCCGGCTGATCCGGGACCTCGCTCGTCGACTGGTATGTGTCCACCGCACCGACCTCACCCCGGGGGGTCCGATTCCTACCGATTCACCCTATCCGAGCCCTCGGCGCGGGGCGCTGCTCAGTCCGGCGCGGGGCGCGGCTTCGGGTACAGCCAGGGCAGCACGAACGTGACCCAGAAGAGGACGGCATAGAGGACGAGGGCGCCCCACCAGCCGCCGAGCCCCGGACGGCCGAACTGGATCAGGGCGGCGATCGCCCCGCCGATCGCGGCGGCGCCCGGCAGCAGCCGCCACCGGTCCGTGCCGACGTACAGCAGCGCGGCGGCGGCGAGGGCGAAGCAGGCCCCGACGATCAGGGTGCGCGCGCCGTCGCCGACGTCCGGCGGGTGCAGGCCGCGCAGCTGCCAGAGGGCGACGGGCGGGCCGGCCGCCGCGACCAGGAGGGCGGCGACGCGCAGCGGGGCCGGGTGGATCCGGCCGCGGACGAGTGCCACCAGGGCGACCACCGCGTACGCGCAGACCGGGATGTGCCCCGGGAGCGAGGACCAGTGGGCGGTGCAGAAGGCGATGCCCGTCCACATCAGGACGGCCGCGCACAGGGTGGGCAGCGGCGCCAGCGCCCCGGCCAGGACGGGGAGGTAGACCAGCGGCTTGAGCGCCCCGAGGACGCCCTGCACCAGGCGGGCCCCGCCGTTGCCACTGGGCTGGAGCGCTGGCCAGGCGAGCAGCCCGGTCCGCAGGGCGGCCCGGCGCGGGTCGCGGGCCCGCAGCAGCAGGGCGACCTCCTCGGCGCCGATCTCGGCGAAGGAGTCCAGCGCGGCGTCGAACTCGGCCGGTGTGGCCAGGCCCGGCGGGTTCAGCGGGGCGTCGGGCGGCCGGTTGCCGCCCCGGAAGCCCCTGCGGTGCAGCTCGGCGAGGAAGGGCAGCTCCTCGTGGAGGATCTCGTGCTGGCGCACGGCCGTCAGGACGTCCCGCACCCGGTCCCAGCGCGCGATGCCCGGCCGCCGGGTGACGTCCTGCGCCCACAGCTCCGTGAAGACCGGGCCGAGGGCCATTTCCCCGGCGATCTCCTCACCGAGCTCCGTGAGGTCGGCGGTGTCGCCGAACGCGTCGTGCAGGCGTTCGTCGGTGGCGACGACCGCCACGAGCGAGGAGGCCCCGTCGAGCCGGCCCCAGGTCCAGTCGCTCATCCGCCAGCGGGCGCTGAGGAACGCGGCGAAGTTGTTCAGCTGGTCGCCGCTGAGCTTGGCCCTGACCATGTCCTTCGGGGAGTTCTGGGCCACCTGCGGCAGCACCCTGCGGGTGGCCCAGCTGGTGTCGGCCGCCGAGACGGTGTGGAAGTCGATGTCCGGGGCCTCGGCCAGCGGGTCCGGGCGCAGCGGGCCGAGCAGCACCTCGGCGTACGCCAGCGCCTCGGCCATCGGCGGGCCCGCGCCGGTCGCGGCCTGGTGGAGCGCCTCGTAGCCGTCGACGTCGGGGGCCAGGTTCCCGCCGATCTCCTCGCCCAGCCCGGCGAGCCGCTCCCACAGGAGCGTGAAGCCCCCGGGTACGGGCTCGGGGCCGGGGCCGGGCGCGGGCGCCTCCGGCAGGGACCCGGCGGTGACGGCGGTCGCGAGGTTCGCCGACCAGGTCTCCCACTGCGCGGGGGCCGCCCCCGGCGGGGGCAGCGGCGGCATGAGGGCGCCGAGCAGGCGGGTCGCCTCGTGGAAGGGCGCCGTGGCGTCGGTGGGGACGAGCCCCAGGGCCAGGGCCGTCCGGTAGCGGCCGAGCAGCAGCCGGTCGCGGGCGGCGCTCAGCGTGGCGACGGCGGCGCGGCACGCGAACAGCCGCGTCCGGTAGGCCTCCACCAGCTCCGTGTCCACGGGTCCCGTCCCGGACTCGTACGCCCGCAGCCAGTCCATGAGCAGCCGTACGGTGCGTGCCTGGACCAGGGGGGAGTATCCGGGTCCCGGCAGGGTGCCGGGCGCGGCCGCCAGGCCGTCCGAGGCCTGGCGCAGCCGGGTGAACAGGGCCGTGGAGCCCTCCCCGGCGCTCGCGTCGAGCGCCTCCAGCGGTCCCGGGCCCGCGGGCAGCGGCAACGCGTCCGGGCCGGTCACGTCGGCCGGTTCCTCCAGCAGCCGGATCAGCCGCAGGGCCTCGGCGCGGCCGACGGTGCGGGCGTACGCCTCCTGCCGGGCCATCGCCGTGTCGTACAGCTCGACGAGGGTCAGCGGCATCACCCCGGAGGCGGCCCGCTTCTGCTGGGCCGCGGCTTCGGCGGCGCGCAGTTCGAGGGCGTCGTCGCGCAGGGACTCGGAGCCGGTCTTCACGGCCAGGGACTTCGCGGCGAGCCGCACCAGGCGGGTCACGCGCCGGCTGCTCCCCGGCTCGGGGGGCGGCGGGAGCGGCGGGACGGGCTGGAGGAACAGCAGCCAGCGGTCGGCCTTGCGGGCCACGGGCGCTCCGGCGACGGCCCGTACGGCCCAGGCGACGGGGATGTTGTCCAGCAGTCCGCCGTCGATGAGTTCGGCGCAGCCGTTCAGGTTCTCGTCGGGGTGGCCGGTCTCGCTGCTGACGCCCCGCATGTCCACGCGCGGCGGGTCCTCGACGGGCTGCGCGCCGTTGCCGACGTACACCCGGGCCGGTTCGAAGGCCCCCGGGAACGAGGAGGAGGTGCGGGCGGCGTAGGCCAGCCGGTTCAGCGCCGCCTCCCGGGCGGCGCCGGTGACGTCGTCGGGGAAGTCCGTGAGGGCGCCGCGGTGGCGGAAGCGGAAGTAGGCGTCCGCGCGGCCGACGAGGAGCGGCCGGCCGAGGGTGGGCCGCACCCGGTCGAGGCGGGGACGCAGCCGGGTGGCGGTCAGGATCAGCCGCAGCGAGGCGGGGGGCTCCCAGTCCGGCGGGGACTCGTCGAGGAGCCGGCCGATCGCGCGGCGCAGCTCCGTGTAGAAGACCTCGTCGCCGCGCATCAGCGAGGCCGGCACGTGGAAGGGCGTCGAGCGGCGCAGCAGCCCTTCGAGGTCGCCCAGGCGCAGCCACACGTCGCGCACGCCACGGCCGAACGGCATCCCGTAGACGAGGTGGCAGGCGAGCAGTACGCCGTTGAGCCCCCCGGCGCTGGTGCCGACGAGGACGTCGACGTCGACGTCCTCGTACCCGCAGGTCTCCAGCAGCCCCGCGTACAGTCCCGATTCCGGGGCCGGTTCCTGCCGGGCCGCCGCGCGGAGCGCCGCCGTCTCGCAACAGGCCCCGCCCATCCATACGGCGAGGCTGACCCCGCCGCGCATCGCGAGGGCCAGGCGCAGCTCCGTACTGCGCCGGCCTGGCCGGTCGTCGCTCATGCCTCCAGCTTGGCCCCGGTTCAGGCGTGCCGCACCCGGGCGGCCGGCACCTCGCGGGCCCTGGTGGCCGAGCGGCAGAAGTTCCGTATGAGGCCCGCGAGTTCGCAGCCCGGCTCGACGCCGAGCTCACGTTTCACGAGGTCGCGGTAGGTGTCGTAGGCGCGCATGGCCTCGATGAGGTTGCCTTCCGCCAAGTGGGCCTCGATCAGGGCCCGCTGGGCGCTTTCGCGCAGCGGTTCGGCGCTGACGGCGAGCAGGGCCGATTCCACCGCCTCGGCGTGCCGGCCGACGCGGGCCAGCTCGCGGCTGAGCGCCTCCAGTGCGTGCAGCAGCCGCTGGCGGACCCGTTCGCGCTCCAGCAGCACCCAGTCGTCGTACCATCCGGGCAGCAGGTCGAGCGCGTCGGTGCGCCATTTGAGCGCCGACAGGTCCTGGGTGGTGGCGGTGCCGCCGATGAGCCGCCCGGCCCAGCCGTACAGGACGTACAGGTCGACGACCGTGTGCTCGCGCACGGCGAGCGAGCACTTGTCGGAGTCGAGCAGGTCGATGCCGGCGGCCTTGAGCCGCCACAGGGCGGAGCGCAGGTTCCCCGCCGCCCTCAGGTCGTCGCCGGACGGCCACAGCGCGCCGGCGGCATGGCGGCGTTCGACCCGTCCGCCGTGCAGGGCGACGAACGCGAGCAACCGCTTGCCCCCCTCCGGCACGTCGATCCACCTCCCCTGATGGACGACGCGCGGGCCGCCGAGGAGGTGGAGCGCCGGCGCCTCCCCCTGCCCGGGACCCCGGACCGGTGACGCGAGGAACTGCTGGTTCATAGGCGGTCCTCCTGCAGAGAAGTCCGACCTCACATGCTATGCGCACACCGTCACGGATCAGTCACCGAGTGCTATCTTGCCTGTCGTTCGTCCCGTCCTGCCGGTCACCGCCGCCTCCCGGGTCGTAACAGTGCCGCAGCTCCCTCCTGACGAAGGCGACCCAGTCGCCGACCGGTGCGTCCCGGTCGTCGACGGGCAGGAGCACGTCGACGCCGACCGGCTCGTCGAGACGGATGCGGTCGCGGTGGCGCGCCTCCTCCACGGCCCGGGCGATGTCGGGCAGCGCGCACGAGCAGTACCTCAGGTCGACCTGCTGACCCAGGAGCCCCCGGATCCCGTCGAGGGCGGCGCCGCGTTCCCCCTCGGGCGTGTACGGCAGGTACCCGGCGGGCGGGAGTTCCACGATGCCCAGCTGTTCCAGGGTGTACGGGCCCGCGGGCGCGGCCCGGGCGCCCTCGCCGAGGCCCGTGACCAGCCGGGCCACTTCCCGGCCCACCTGGTCCTTGGTGTGGCTCCTCAGGAACTGCTGGTCGCCGATCAGGGCCAACTGCTCCAGCAGCGGCCGCAGATCGGCCGTGGACGCCGGCGCGACCCCCCGTACCTGCGCCAACTGGTCCTGGAACTGGAGGATCTGGGCGGTGTAGGCGTCCCAGGGCCGCATGCCGAGCCGTGACTGCCAGTACCGCTGCGGTGGGGCGGCGGCCCGGTCGCGGCGGGCGGCCCAGGTGTCGACCACCCAGCCGGCGGGATCGGCCGTGTCGCGCAGGAGCACCGCGAGCCGTACGGTCTTCGGCCTGCCCGGGCTCGCGGCGGGCGGGGCCCAGGAGGCCGGGAGGTGCGCGCCGCCGGTGCCGTACGGCCACGGCGCGTGCTCGGTGCGTTCGGCGGCGAAGATCCGGGAGGCGAGGAAGTTGCGCCGGGCGGCCGGGAGCTGGTTGTCGAGGCCCCGCTCGGCTGCCTCCGCGAGCTGGATCCGCACTCCCTCGGCCACGTACGGGCGCCGGGTGGTGGCCGTACCGGCGCACGGGTCGTCGCAGTAGCCGCCCTGTACGGGGGCGTCTCCGTAGGGCCGGGAGTCTGGGGCCGCCTCCACCCACCAGAATCCGTCGGGGCCGGGATCCAGGCCGGTGAGCGGGAGCGTCACCAGCCGCTGCGAGCGCAGCGGGCGGCCCTCCGCGGACACGGCGAGCCCGCCGCCGACGCGCAGGACCCCGTCCTGCGCGCTGACCTCGTAGCCCTCGACGACGCCGGGGCCGGCCGCCGCGCCGACGGCCAGGGCCAGTTCGCGGGCGTAGTCCTGGATGCGGGCCAGGTGTTCGGCGCGCAGGAACAGCCCGTCGAAGGGGTTGAGCCGGTCGATCCCGCCGTCGGCGGTCGCGGAGGGGGTGGCGGGCGGGGTGGCGGGCGGGCCGGCCGCCGGTGCGGGGTCGGCGGTGCCTTCGCTGATCGTCATTCCTCGGTCCTCCCGGGGGCCGCCTCGCGCGGCAGATGGACGGTGACGACGGCGTCGTTGCCCTCGTCGGCGGTGCCCGGCGGGCCGCCCTCCGGACCGGCGAACGGCGCCTTCGGGTGCGCGCCGTACAGGGGTTTGGGCCCGGTGCCGCGGATGCGGACGCGGACCGTCTCGTACGCGGGCCGCTGGTCGAGGTCCACCTTGACCCGGCGGCCGTCGGCCGACACCCGGATCCCGGCGACCTCGTCGGCGGCCCAGCCCCGGCCGGTGTCGGAGAGCGAGGTGATCTCGATGCCCTCGGCCTCGGCGGAGCCCGGCGCAAGCGGCGCGGTGACCTCGAAGCCGAGCACGGTGTGCTCGCGGCTCCAGGCGAGGGAGCCGGCCACCAGGCGCGGGCCTCCGGCGTCGGCCGGGGCGGCGGCGCCGACGATCCCGGGCGCCAGGGCGCACAGCAGCTCCTGGATCGTGGTCGTGGGCAGGAGCGCGGTGCGCACGGACGGGTCGGCGTACACCTCCTCGACCCGTACGCACCCGTCGTACTCGGTGAGTTCGACGGTGAGCCGGGCCAGTACGACGGCTGCGTGGTCCTCCGTCACCGGCGCCCCCGGCGGGCACGCGTCGCCCTCCTCGCGCTCCGGCTCCAGTGCGGTGGCGTCCGCGGCGGCCAGCCGGCGGAACGCGGCGAGCAGTGCAGGGGCGCGCAGGTGCGCGGGGACCCGGGCGACCTCGGCGGCCTCGCGCAGCGCCTCCTGGCCGGCGGTGTCCCCCGGCGCGGCCTCGTCGAGGCCGAGGAGGACCCGGATGCGGTGGTACGGGCGCCAGGGCGCGGGGGCGGCGGAGCGGATCGTGATCCGCGTGCCCTCCACGATCCGGGAGAAGTCGTCGTGGCGGCGCATCACGTCGCACGGGTCGGCCAGGGCGGGCACCGGCCGGTCCGGGCAGGACGCGAACTCCGCGAGGATCCAGGCCTCGGCGGTGCGCCGCGCGGGCGCTCCGGGACCGGGGCCGTCGGCGGGCGGCCCGTCCGGGGCCGGGGGCGGGTGGGCCTCGGTCCAGGCCCGCGCCCACCCGCTCAGGGAGAGGCACCAGGCCGCGTCCAGGGTGAGCTCGCGGCCGAGCCCGTCGACGGCGAGGCCGGGCAGGACCCTGAGCTCGTCGCCGTCCCGGGTGACCCCGAGGCCCCGGACGACGCCGGGGCCGTGCTGCCAGGCGTGGTGCAGCATGAGCTTGCCGCGCGGATTGCCCATCAGGACGCGGAAGTCGTCCTCGCCGAGCAGCATCCCGAAGGCCGCGCGCAGTGCGAGGAAGGGGTTGACGGGCAGCTCGTCGCCGCCGCAGGGGCCGCACCCGCACGGGCCGCCCGCGGGTGCGGGGCCGGTGGGCGGGGCCGGGGCGGAGCCGCCGCCGCAGCCGCACGGGGTGCTGCCGGAGCCGAGCGCCGTCATGGGTTCTCCTTCTGGTTGCGCCGGTCGGACGCCGAGGGGGCGGCGGAAAACGGAAGGCCGGGCGCCGCGGCGGCGCGGCGGGCGGGGGGCGGCGCCGGGCCGGGCGGCGGGGCGGACGGCGGGACCAGGGCGCGGGCCGCGCGCCGGTCCGCGCCCGGGGCGTCCCGGCCGGGCGGCACCCCCGGGAAGGGGCGGCCGGCCTTCCCGTACTCGCGGCGCATCGCGTCGGCGAGGTGTTCCTGGCGGACGGCTCCCCCGTCGTCCGCCGCCCGGAAGGCCGCGCCGATCGCCGCGTTGCGGATCCAGCCGCCCGGCACCGGGTAGTGCCGCGCGAGCGCCGCCAGGTCCGCGTCGGGGTGCAGCAGGGCGCGCGGCAGGTGCAGCTCCCACATCCGGTACCGGCCCGCCTCGTCGGGGAGCGGGAACTCCACGACGAAGTCCATCCGGCGGATGAAGGCCGCGTCGATGTTCTGCCGCAAGTTGGTCGTCAGCACGGCCAGCCCGTCGAACCGGTCGAGGCGCTGGAGCAGATAGGCCGTCTCCAGGTTCGCGAACCGGTCGTTGGCCTCGGAGACCTCCGTACGGGTCGCGAACAGGGCGTCGGCCTCGTCGAGGAGGAACACGGCCTGCGTGCGCTCGGCCACGTCGAAGCAGGCGGCGAGGTTCTTCTCGGTCTCGCCGATGTACTTCGAGACCAGCTCCGAGCCGTCCACGACCAGCAGGTCCCGGCCGGCCTCGGTGGCCAGCACCTCGGCGGCCAGCGATTTCCCGGTCCCCGGCGGCCCGGTGAGCAGCAGCCGGACGCCCCGGGCGGCCCGGGCGGCCTCCCGCAGCCGCCAGTCGTCCAGGACCAGCGCCTGGTGGCGCAGCCGGGCCACCGCGTCGCGCAGCTGCGCGCCCGCCTCCCCGCCGAGGACCAGCCGCGGCCAGCGGGCGTCCGGGCCGACGAGGTCGACTCCCGGGGGCAGCAGCGCGCCGGCGCGGGCGCGGATGGCGCCGGAGACGTCCGGGCCGTCGCCCTCGGTGCCGGGGGCCGGTGCGGCGCCGAGTGCGGCGCGGCTGTGCACGTCGAGGGCGACCTGCGCGGTGAGTGCCGGGTCGAGCGGGTGGCGCGCCGCCAGTTCGGGGGCGCGCCCGGGTGCTTCGGGCAGCGCCTCCCGCCAGGCGGTGCGCCGGTCGGCCGTGCCGACCGGTCCGGCCGGCACGGTGAGTACGGGCCGCTGCGGCCCGGGGCGTACGGTGCCCGGCGGTGCGCAGACCAGCAGCGGACCCGGGATGCGGTGGGCGGCGGGTGTGACAGGGGCCGCCGCTGCGGCCGCCGGGGCCGGCACCACCAGCAGCGGGACGGCGCCCCGTACGGCGGCGTGCAGGCCCAGCAGGCCCAGGGCGCGGGGGTCTTCGGGGCGGGTGCGGGCGGCGAACAGGCCGAGTCCGGCGGCGCGGGCGAGGGCCGCGCAGCGGCTGAGGGCGACGGTCTCGTCGCGGGCGCAGACCAGCAGGGTGCGGGGCTCGGCGGAGCGCAGGGCGGCGACGGCCCGGGCGGTTTCGGGGAGTGCGAGCCAGCCGTCGAGGCCGGCCACCGGCGGGCCGGGGTCGGCCTCCTCCAGGACGGCGGGCCGGGCGGGGTGGCCGTGCAGGGCCTCCCAGAGTCCGTCGGCGAGGGTCAGGGAGCGTTCGTGGAAGGGGCCGTCGCCCGTGAGGACGAGCACGCCCGCGCGCACGGCCGGGCCCTCGTGGAGCAGCCTGCGCAGGGCGACCCGGTCCGGCGCGTGCCCTCGTGCACCGGGCGTGCCGGCCCTCGCTGCGGGCCCTGGTGCGGTCCCTGCCCCCGTCCCTGCTGCGGTACGGGCCGCGCAGTCGATCAGGAGGCCCGCGAGGCCCACGCTGGGGTGGGGTGCGCCGCCGGGGTTCATGGTGCGGAACGTCCGGGCCAGGCCCTCGTGTTCGTCGGGGAGCCCCGCGAACAGGACGAGTTCGGTCTCCAGGGAGCCGAGCCCGAACCGGTGCACCAGCCGGTCGAGCGGGGTGGCGGCAGGGGGGTGGGCGCCGGGGCCGCCCGGGGTGCGGTGCGCGGCGCTCGCCGCCCAGTCCCGCAGGAACGCGGCGGACTCGCCGCCCGCCTCCTCGCTGCACAGGGTCTCCAGCAGCTCGGCCACCCGGACGGCGACGGCGGCCGCCCGGCCGGAGAGGTCGCGGCTGATGCGCTCAGACATAGCGGTACCTCACGACCGCGCCGAGCCAGCCCAGCCAGCCCGGGTCGAGGTCCAGTCCGGCGCGCCGGATCTCCGGGTCGGTGTCGGCGACGGCGAGGACGGCCTCGATCCAGCCGGTCTCGGCGGCGATCCGGCCGGGGCGGCGGGCGACGGTGAGGACGGCGCCGGATGGGTCGTGCGCGTACGGCCCGTCGCCGAGGCGGGCGGCGGTGGCCCGCGCCCAGTCGGCGGCGAGCGCGCCCACGGCGTCCCGCTCGCGAGGGGTCGCCGCGGCGGCGCGCAGCAGCCCGGCGGCGCGGGCGGGGCCGAGCCCGGCGAGGGCGAGGGCCGCGGGGTCCGCGGGGGCGATGCCGGGGATGAGTGCGAGGGCTGCGGTGTGCAGCGTCCAGGGCAACGGCCTGGCGGCCAGGGCGGGTTCGTCGAGGGCGCGGTCCGGGAGCCCGGCTTCGGCGGCGGTGGCGAACAGGAACAGCAGCCCGGCCCAGCCGGTGGCGGCGCCCTGCGGATCGGGAGCGGGCGCCGGGCGTGCGGGTCGTACGGGGTCCGGCGCGGCCGTCTCGGCGGCCGCGGAGCCGGCCGGGCCCGGACCGGAGCCGCCCGCACCGGTGCGGGGCGCCCCGGCGGCGGGGGGTTCGTGCGGGGGCGCAGCCCGGTCGGCCACGGCCCCGGGCCCGCCGTCGGGCGACGCGGGACCCGGCGGGGCCGGGGGTCCCGCGGTCCCGTCGGTCCCGTCGGTCCCGGCACACCCGACGCATGCGGCACACCGGACGAGTCCGGCACAGCCGGCGGTCCCGGTGCACCCCCCACACCGAGCCTGGCCCCCGGCACACCCGTCACATCCGGCCTGTCCGGCACACCCGTCACACCCGGCGCGCTCTCCTTCTCCGCCCTCCTCGCCGCTCCCGCCGTCCCCGCAGGGGCCGCGGTCCGGCAACTGGCCGCGCCCCGGCCCCGCCCCGGGTACGGGTCGCGCCGGGGCGCCGTCCGGGGCCCGCAGGCCCTGCGCCAGCAGCTCGCGCAGCCCGGGGCGGGCGGCGGCGCGGTGCAGCGATGCCGGATCGGTTTCGGCGAGGACGAGGACCGCCCATGCGGCCGGGACGGGTTCGGCGGGCCGCAGCCGGGAGGCGCGGACCAGGTCGGCCAGCCGGGAGCCGGCGAGCAGGGCCCGGGCGAGTGCGCGGGTGCCGGGGCCGGGCGGCGGGCCGCCGGTGTCCCCGGGTACGGGCGGCTCCCCGCCGGTCACGAGGGTGGCCAGGCGCTGCCAGCCTTCGCCGCCCCAGGCCCGGTGCAGTGCGGCGAGCCCGCACTGTTCGGCCGCGCGGAACACCGCGGCCGCGGCGTGCTGCGGGTGGCGTTCCAGGGCGGCCAGCAGCGCCGGGCCGGGCGAGGCGTCCGGGGACGGGTCCCCGGGCCGCAGGATGCCGGTCTGCCGCCAGGCCCACAGTCGTTCGCGGCGTCCGGCGGCCAGGCCGGCGACCGCGTCGGCGAGCAGTTCCACGTCGTGCCGGAAGTGCACGAGCCCGCCCGGTGCGGTGGTCCGGCCCTCCCGTACGGTCCGTTCGATCGCGGCGGCGACCGCCTCGGACCAGTCGCGGGCGAGGGCCGGTTCGGGGCGGGCCGGGTCGAGGGCGAGCGTCAGGTCGAGCCGGGCCAGGCACCAGCGGCCGGGCGGCAGGTCGAGTCCGCGCAGAGCCGTTTCGAGGGGGCCGCCGATCGCGCGGCGCAGCGGTCCGCGCAGTCGGTCGGCCGACGGCGGCGGCTGGCCGGGGTCGTGGCGCAGGGTGGCCGAGAGCCGGTCGATGACCACGGTGGGGGCGTTCATCCGACGCGCACCGCCCCGGTGATGGTGGTCTCGCCGACGCGGGAGCCGGCGGCGGGCACGCCGACGACGCCGTCCTCGCCGACCCGTACCCGCCCCACGATCGCGGGACCCCAGGCCGCGCCCGGGCCGACGACGGAGGTGAGCCCGAGGTGGAGGGTGCGGCCGATCCGCATGCCCGCCCCGAGGGGGCAGACGTCCACGAGGGTGTGGGCCGGTTTGTGGGTCTCCACGATGGCGCGGACGACGTCGAGCCGGTCGGGGCCGGGGTCCGCGGGGATGAGGACGCTGAACCGGTGTGCGGTGGCGGTGTAGCCGTCCTCTGCGGGCCGGGTGCCGCCCACGGTGAACCGGCCCAGTGCCCCGGAGGTGGCCGCCGCGCCGCCGACGGCCGGTGCGGGGGCCCCGCCGGGCCCGGCGCCGAGGACCGCTCCGCCGAGGCCGCGCAGCCGCCAGTGCTCCACGACGCTGATGGGCAGCGGGAGGTAGAGCCGCAGGATGCGTTCGAGGCAGGTGACGGTGCCGCGGATGCGGAACAGGTCGTAGGCCTGGGCGATGAGTTCGCGCCGCGCGGTCGGCGGCCAGCGCCGGTCCAGGGCCAGGCCGAGCAGGCCGGCCAGCCAGTCGAGGGCTTCCTGGGGGGTGGCGCGGGGGTCCAGGAGCAGGGTGCGCAGGGCGGCGCGGGAGTCCAGTTCGTGCAGCAGGCCTTCGGCGGGGGCGAGGAAGCGCTGGAGGAACGCGGCGTCGCCCTCGTCGCGGCTCCAGGCCCCGGGGAGTGCGGCGGGCAGCCGGTGTCCGGGCCGTTCCACGCGCAGGCCCCGGACACGGGGGGTCAGGCGCGGGGTGCCGGTGAGCCGGAGCACGATCCACAGGTAGCGGCCGGGCGGGGCGTCGACGGGGGCCTCGTACGTCTCGAACCCGTCGTCGGGGTCGATCTGCGCCCAGGGCAGTTCCCGGCCGGTCGGGCGCCGGAACAGGGGTGCGGTGGGCGGCGGCCGGTCGGCGTGGAGGGCGCGGGAGGGCAGCGGCGGGGTGTGCTCGGCGTGGCGCACGGAGCGCGGTCCGCGTACGGGCGGCTGCCAGGGCAGCGGGTCGGGGACGGTGTCCTCGTCCGTGGTGAGGAAGCCGGCGCGGACGTCGGTGCCGGGCGGGATGCAGGCGTCGAGGAACAGCCGGCCCCAGCGGGTGCGGTACTCCCCGGCGTCGAGGCGGTAGCCGATGACGGTGCCGGCGGGGGTGTAGCGGGCGGCGGGTCCGGCGGTGCGGGCGAGCCCGTCGGCGGTGGTGAACGCGACGCGGCCGTCGGGATCGACGGTGACGGCTCCGCCGTCGTAGCCGGGGGCGCGCAGGGGTTCGATCTCCGCCCAGGCTTCGCCGTCGGCACGGAAGCGGCGCAGCGGCTGGCCGGGGGCGCGGCCCACGACCAGCGCGCCGTCGGCCGTCAGGTCCAGGTCGGTGGCGTCCGGCACGGTGAGCGGGCGGGTGCCGTCGGCGCGGGCGACGACGGCGCGTCCGCCGGCCGGCCCGGTCCACAGCACGTGGAGCTGTCCGGCGTGGCCGGCGATCCGCGTGGGGCGCAGGCCGTCGCCGCCGGGCGGGCGGCGCAGTGCGGGTCCGCGCAGCGGGCCGCGGCGGCCTTCCAGCAGGACGATCCCGGCGGGCCGGGTGACGAGGACGGCCACGGCGCCGCAGAGGACGGTGACGTCGAGGGGCCGGCGGTGCGGGCGGTCCGCGCTGCGGACGGGGACGCGGCGCAGCAGCCGTTCGCCCCACAGGTCGATCACGTGGACGGCGCCGGCGCCGGATTCGGCGATGTGGAGGCGCTGTGCGGCGTCCACGGCGAGGCCGCGCGGGACGCAGAGGGTGCCCGGCCGGTGGGGGGCGCCGTCGGCGGTGGTGCCGGGGGCGATGACCTCCACGCGTCCGGCGCGCGGGTACGAGCGGTAGGCGCGGCCCCAGCGGTCGAAGGCCAGCCCGGCGGGCCCGTGCCCGGGTGTCGCCGGGTCCGGTGCGGGCTGCGGTTCGGGTTCCCAGGCGAGGCCGACGCCCCCCTCGTCGAGGAGGGCGGTGGATTCGTGGCGGCAGCGCACCCACTGGTCCGGGTCGGCCAGGACGCCGACGGCACGGTCGCCGTACATCAGCAGACCTCCGGGGGGAGCGGTACGACGACGGGGTCGCCGGGGGGCGGGGGCGGGGTTCCGTAGCCGGCTCCGACGGGCAGGGGGCTGCCGGTGACGACGGTGATCTCGGCGACCCGGGGCACCTCCCACGGGTTGAGCGGGACGAGCGGCAGCGGGGTCCATCCCGTACCGGTGCGGCGGGCCAGCAGCAGTTCGTCCTCCAGGTACTCCAGGCCCTCCACCTGGACGGCTACGGCCTCCAGTTCGGCGCGGCGCACGGCCCGGCCGAGGGGCCAGCCCGCGCCGTCGGGCCCGTACGGCGGCAGCGGGGCGAGGTACTGGCGCAGGATCAGCTCGACCCAGCGGCGCACGGCGTCGGGCTGGTAGCCGTCGCGGGTGCGGATGCCGACGGACACGGCGATGTCGGTGTAGGTGGGCGGGATGACGTACAGCTCGGTGGTGGCCAGGCGCCTGGGGTCGAGGTACGCGGCGACGCGGCGCAGCAGGGCGAGGTCGGGCAGGGGGGTGCCGGGGTCGCGCTGGTCCTCGGCGGGGAAGACGAGGACGCTGACGACGCCCGCGGCGGGCTGGGTGGGCGTGTCGGGGTGCAGCAGGGGCAGCGGCTCGGCGCGGCGCACGCCGGGGACTTCGAGGGCGAGGGCGCGGAAGTCCTCGGCGGTGACGACCCGGTCGCGCCGGTGGACTTCGGCGGGCAGGGCGTCGAGGGCGTCGGCGAGGGAGGCCGGGTCGGCTCCGCCGGCGGCGGGGAGCGGGTTGGTGACCTTGACACCGCTGACGCCGGTGAGTGCGCCGATCGCGCCGGCCGGGACGTTTCCGGCGGAGCCTCCGCCGTAGCGGTAGCCGAGGACTCGGATGCGTTCGCCGATCCGGGGCAGCCGGCCGCGGTCGGCGAAGCGGACGAGCCCGGCGTCGGCGTCGAGGGTGTAGTGCCGGTCGAGGGGGCCGCTGCCGGCGAAATCCTCGACCTCGGTCCACGGCTGCCAGCCGTCGGCCTCCTCGACCTCCAGCCGGACGCTGCCGGAGAGGACGGGACGCCGGGTGAGGCGCAGGACCTGTCCGGCGTCGGCGGTGCCGGTGCCGAGGAGTTCGGGTGCGGCGGTGCGGGCCTGGACGGCGCCGACGGCATTGACCCCGGCCCAGCGGATGCGGTGGATGGCGTCGTTCTCGTCGGCGGGGCGGCGGACCCTGAGCCAGCCCAGGACGCGGGCGGCCGTCCGGTCGTCGTCGAGGGGCGGGGGGCTGTTGAGGCCGCCGGGGCCGGTGCTGCCCCGGGGGTGGGTGGGGAAGGCGGCGGGCAGGGCGACGGAGACGACTCCGGCGGTGGTGAGCCCGCGGGTGGTGTCGCCGAGTACGGACAGGGCGGTGAAGGCGCTGGGGGCATCGGGGCCGTTCCACAGTTCCCAGAGGAAGCCGGGCGGGGCGCTGACGAGGTCGGCGGCCCGCAGCCGGGTGGGGTCGTGGGTGTCGCGGGCCAGGAGGTCGTAGGGGCGCGGGATTTCCTCGTCGGGGACCACGCCGACGAACAGGGTCCGGCCGGCGAGCAGCCGGGCGTCGGTGGTGTTCTTGGCGAGCAGGGCGATCCACAGGGACCGGTCGAGGGTGGCGGCGACGTCCAGCGGCGGCCGGTCGGGGGCCTGCGGGTCGGCGGGGACGGCGGTGGTGACGTAGAACCGGACGGGGGATCCGGCGGCCGCCCGCTTGCGCTCGTCCGCCGGCAGGGCCTCGACTGCGTTCCGGCGGCGCCGGCTCTCGGCGGTGCCCGGGGCTTCGGGGGCGGGCGTCTTGCCGACGGCGAGGGTCTCCAGGGGCCAGGCGACGACCTCGTCGGCGGTTTCGAAGGCGACCGCGCCGGCCCGGGCCTCGGCTCCGCGGAGCACCTGGACGCCGTCGGGGCGTTCGGTCTCCAGGACGAGGAGGGTGCGGGCGGTGAGCGCGGGGCGCGGGCGGACGCCCAGCAGCCGCAGGAAGGCGGCCTTCGTGGCATCGGGTATCTGGTTGAAGCGGAAGAGCAGGGATTCGCCGAGGTGTGCGAAGAGTTCGAGCAGGGCGATGCCGGGGTCGCCCGTGTTGTGGTCGGTCCACTCGGGCGCGTAGACGGGGATCCGCTTGACCAGCTCCTCGCGGAGCTGTTCGAAGGTGCGGTCGTCGAGGATGGGGCCGATCAGCGGCATACCGTCGTCACCCGCCTACCGCAGGTAGAAGGGGTAGACGAGGTTGTCCGGGCGCAGGTCGAGCAGGTGGACGTAGGCGATGTCGATCCATACGAGGGTCGGCTCCTCCCCCGGGGTCACGGAGACTTCGGTGACCCGGATCCGGGGCTCCCAGGCGGTGAGCGCCTCGGCGATCTCGGCGGCGATCGCGGTGCGGGTGGCCGGGGTGTTGGGGGCCATCAGGTGGCGGCGCAGCCCGCAGCCGAAGGTGGGGCGCATGATGCGCTCGCCGGGCTCGGTGTCGAGGAGGGTCTCGACGGACTGCCGGACCGCGGCGGCTCCCGTGGCCCATGCGAGCGCGCCTGCGCTTCCGGGCCGGAACGGGAACCGCACCCCGGTACCGAGCCGGGCGTCGCCGGCGGACGGGGCGGCCGGGGCGCGGCCGCCGGGGGCGGCCGTCAGGGCGTCAGATGCTGCCATGGCGTCCATGCTCCGCGGCGACCGTCACCGGGGCGTCTCCCCCCGCGGGGCGGCCGGGGTCACTTCCACCAGCCCTCCGCGCGGAGTGCGGGTTTCATCTGCTCGATGGCCTTGTCGTACTTGGTGCCGAACTTCGACCGGACGTCCTTGAGGTCCATCTGGACGGCGGCCTTGAAGCGTTCGGCCTCCACCAGGTTCAGCTGCTCGGCACGGTGCGCCTCGGACTCCTTCCACGTGCCCGTGCTCAGGACGCGCGGATGGTCGGTCCAGTTGCCCGCCGAGTCCTTGCGGCCGCGGTGGTCCTGCCTGTCCATCTGGATGGCGGGTCCCTCGTCCCGCGAAATGTCCCTGATCCTCTTGGTCACGGCCCGCGACGGAATGTGGTTGATCTCCGTTCCGGCGAAGTTCCGTCGCGTCTTCGGGTTCTTCAGCCCGCCGTACCTGCCTCCACCGAACTCGGGCAGGTACTCGTTCTCGTAGAGGGGGTGCCCGGCACTCCTCACCCGCCGGTCGACGCCCTCCACACCCGCCTCGGCTGCCGCCTTCTTCGGTGCGGCGTCGACCTTGGCGGCCTTCGCCTTGGGGCTCATCCCGGCCGTGATCTGCCACTTGTCCCCCTCCAGTGCGGCGTCCAGGACGGTGAAGCCGTACTTCGTCCTGATACCGGCCAGCGCGTCCCGCAGCTCGGTCTCGTCGTACGGGTGCTGGTGCGAGCGTGTGGCGAGGCCGCCCAGTGCCTCCAGCCCGGCGAACCAGCGGTCCCGCTTCTCCGGCGGCGGGACGGTGTGGCCTTCGGCCGGTGCGTCCTTGGCCGGGACGCCCTTGGCCGGGACGCCCTTGGCGGGGCCCTGGGCGGCGGGGCTCTTGACCGGTGCTCCCTTGGCCGGGCCGGTGGCCGCGGCCTTGGCCGAGGGCGTGACGGAGGGGCTCGCCGGGCTCCGGTGCGGGCCCGCGCCGGGCGCGGGGGACCTGGCGGCGCCGGGATCCCTCCAGGCGCCCTTCTTCTGCTCGTCCTTGGACGATTTGGCCGGGACGTGGTCGTCGATCAGGTCCGTCAGGAACTTGTCCGCGTTGAAGTCCACCTCGCCGAACGTGACCTCGGGTACCTTGCCCGAGCCCAGGACGTGCTCGACGTCGGCCCCGATGCCGAACTCCCCCGGCAGCGGGTACTCCAGCCGGCCCAGCGGCCAGTTCCAGCGCTGGTCCGGCGCCGGGGACCACCACGGGCTGTCGAGCTCGACGAAGAGATCACCGCCGAGCGCCAGGAACGGCTGGGCCGCGATCTCCATGTGCCCGGCCAGGAAGAACTCCCCGTGCCTGCCCGCCTTCGGATCGGCGACCTCCCGGTACCCGATCACCGGCGTGGCCTCGACGTAGCCGCGCACTCCGGCCAGGGCGGTCAGCGCGATGCCCGCCTTGATGTCGTGTCCCACGAGCTGGACGCCCGCGCCGCCCTCGGCCTTGAGCCGCAGGCCCGCGTACGCGGAGATGTTGAGGGTGCCGGTCAGGCCGAAGCTCTTGAGCACCTCCGGTCTGGTCGACCAGGTGCCGGTGAGCTCCATCCGGTCGAGCGTCGCGGGGCCGATCCTCGCGACCGCCTCGAGCCCCACGTTGGCGAACAGGAAGACGTTGCCGACCAGGGGGACCCCGTAGAGGGCGCGGACCTCGAACTTCGCGAGCTGTTTGAGGTATTCCCTCGGCTCGAACAACGGCTTGTCCATCTTCGGCTGGATCTTGCCGACCACCGTCACGTCGCCGTGGTGGTCGACGACCACCAGCGCCTCGCCGCGCAGCCAGTCCGCCAGCCGTACGTCGACCGTGCCCCAGCCGGCCAGCACCCGGGGTCCGGGCCGCGGGCCCGCCGGGGCCGCCGCGGAGTCCGCGGCGGCTCCCGGGTCCCCGGTCACCGCCTTCGCGGACCTGACCGCTTCCGGCAGTTGACTGTCCGTCAGTTCCTTCGCGGAGGCGGCGTCGGTGGCGACCAGGGTCACCTGCCCGTCGAACTTCTCGTTGGCGTAGCGCACGGTTGCCCGGACGTCGACGATCCCCGCGGCGAAGGCGGCCGTCGCGCGCCCGCTGAACCCGCGCAGCGCCACGTCCACGACGGCCTTCCCGGACAGCGTGCCGTCCGGTGCCCGGAGCACCGGCACCTCCACCGAGCCGAGCCCGGCCACCGTGCCCTTCGCGACGGCGTCGAAGGTGACCACGTCGTCGGCCAGTCCGAGGCTTCCGGAGGCGGTGAGGAAGCCGCCCAGCGTGAAGGACATGCCGCCGGCCCGCACCACGAGGGTGGCGCCGCGCAGTTCGTTCTCCACGCCCGTCAGCCGCAGACCGCCCACGCCGCGCCAGCCCAGCGCCTCGGCGCAGGACTCCATCCGGCCGAGCAGGGCCAGGGGCCCGTCCAGCAGGACGCCCTTCACCCGCGCCGAGGCGTGTCCCTCCAGGACCCCGTCGCGCACGCGCAGCGCGAGCACCGGCTCGACGCCCAGGGCGCGCAGCGGCAGCAGCAGCGGGTGCGGCAGCGGGACCGCCTGGAAGCCGCCGCCGGGTCCGGTGGTGATCCCGCGGTCGGTCTTGCGGAGGTGGAGGGTCCCGGCCGCGACCTGGCCGAGCCGGACGCGTACGGGCCCGCCCGCGGGCCCCCGGCGGTCCAGGTACTCCGCGACCGGCGCGGGCACGGCGAGCGCCTCCCCGCCCTGGAGCGCCAGTTCCTCCCGGGGGACGTCCGGCGCGACGACCATGCGTGACAGCTCGTCGGCGAGCCTTCCGGGGGCGGCCGGCGCGGGGCCCGCCGGGGCCGGTGCGGGTGTGGCGGGGGCCGGGACGGCAGCGCGGGCGGGTTCGCGGGCCGCGGGTACCTGGGCCGCCATCTCATCCCCCCTCGCACAGCGGGTCCTCGACCGGCGGCTCCGGCCGCGGGGGCACCGGGAGCGGGGCGGTGGCGGGCGGGGTGACGAGGTCCACCAGGTCGTCGAGGTCCTCCTGGGCGAAGGCGCCGTCCGCGTCCCTGAGGCGGGCGCCGGCGCCCCTGGTACCGAGGAGTTCGTCGAACGCGTCGGTCTCCGGCCGCCCCATGTCGGCGAGGCTCTTGCCGCCGGCGAAGAACGCCTTGAGCGCGGCGGCCGCCTCCAGCGAGGGCGGCAGGCAGAACCGCAGGGCGAGCAGCCACCACAGCTGGAACAGGAAGACCACGATCGGCAGGAACATGCTGAACACGAAGTACGCCACGATCATGAAGATTTCGAGGGCGAAGGTGCAGGTCCGCGGGACGGTGCCGGTCACCGAGCCGGAGGCCGGCGTGCCGCCGCCGGGGTCGAAGGACATCTGCGAGCCGGGCGGGCTGGTGATCGCCACCCCGCCGGGGCCCGGCGGCGCCGCGGCCCGGGCGGCCACCGCCCGGAAGTCGGGCATGGTGATGGAGACCTTGCGGTTCCGGGTGCCCTCCGGGTCGAAGAACGACGCCAGCCGGAAGGGCTCCGTGGGCTTGCTCCAGGAGGTCCGCGGCGGGCACTGCTCGTGGCCCGGCCCCGCGGGGCGCCGTACGAAGACGCGGAGTTCGTAGACGGACCGGTCGTCGAGCTTGGGGGCGCCGAGGTCGTCGTGGTCGGCGGAGGAGGTCGGCACCACCCCGAACCACAGCGACCGCTGCGGTGGGCGCGCTCCGTCCGGGCAGTCGCCCGAGCGGCCGGGCAGCCGCCACATCGGCAGCTCCTGCTCCCGGTCCCCGGGCCTGCCCTCCGGCGGCGGCTCGCCGAGCCTGCGCCACTGGCCGCCCGCGGCGCCCGCCATCCACGCCTGCGTCTCCTTCCTCAGGCCGACCCGGTCGAGGAGTTCGCGGTTGGCCTCCTCGAAGGCGGTGCGGTGGGCGAGATCGGCCCACAGGACGTCCCGGGCCTCCGACAGGTGCGGCCCGGTGTCCGGGCCCGGCTGTCGTCCGGCGGCCAGCAGTTCGGCCGACAGCCTGCGGGAGAGCGTCCGCAGCACCCTCGGCTCCGCGTCCATCTCCACCGTGCGGCGGCGCATCACGAAGCCCACGTCGAGGCCCTCCGCGGACTGCGGGCGCGGCAGCCCCGGCCGGTCACAGAAGAGCTCGACGACGACCGCGTAGAACCGCTCGTGGCTGGGCTGGTAGAGCTTGCGCAACCGGGTGCGGACCAGCTGGTGGGTGGCGAACCGGGCCCGCCCCGGTCCGCGGTGGGCGGGGCCGACGGGCACGGGGTACGACCAGACGTCCTCGTCGGGGTCGAACAGCAGCGAGTCGCGCGGGTCCGCCACCAGCGTCCGGACGAACTCGGCGGAGGCGTACTTCTGGAGCGTCGGGGCGTGCGCGCAGGGGTCGAAGCGGTCGAAGTGCCCGCGCTCGCAGGTGTACCAGGGCGCCAGGACCTTGAAGCCGTGCTCGGCGGCGGTCACCAGATGTTCCCGGCGCCCGGGGTGTAGGCCGGGGAGATCACCACTTGCTCGGTGACCAGCGTGGCGCACTTCACCAGGCCGCTGAAGGTGGACAGCGGGGCGTTCACCGCGACCACGGGCGCCTTGACGTCGACGGACACGTTCGCCTGCACCTCCACGGAGGTCGCCGTCAGCCGCACCACGCAGCCGCCGCTGTGCCGGATCGTCACCTGCCGGGTGGCGTCGTCGAGGGTCACCTCGTGGCCGGAGGCCATCGTGATGCGCACCCGGGCGGCGCCCCGGGTGTCGTCGAACTCCAGCCGGCTGTCCGCCCTCGACCGCAGGGTGCGCAGGTTGTTGGCGTCCTGCGGCTCGTGCGGCAGGGCGGTGCGGCCGTTCCAGGCCGCACCGAGGACGTAGGGGCGGCGCGGGTTGCCCGCCTCGAAGGCGACGACGACCTGGCTGCCCACCTCGGGCAGCACCAGCAAACCCTGCTCGTCGTCGGCGTACGGGGAGCAGAGCGTGGCCCAGGCGCGAACGTCGCGGTCCCCGTCCCTGCCGAGCCAGGGGAAGCGCACCTCGATGCGGCCGAGCCGCTTCTCGTCGACGATGTCGGTGACGAACGCCGGGTAGACGCCGAAGTATCCGGGGGCGGAGCCGTCCACGGGAGCGGGCAGGGCCATCAGACCACCTCGTTCATGCCGGCGCGTTCGGCGTCGAAGCGGGTGCGGAAGCCGTGGTCCGCGTCGAAGGTGTGGCGGATCCGGGTGACGTGGTACCCCTCCCCCTCGAAGGGCGCGCCGACCGAACGCAGCACGAGGCGCCCGCCCACGACGAGGTCCGGACTGCCGTTGGTGGTGCCCGCGACGGTCACGAACCGGCGTCCGCGGCGCAGCATTTCGGCGCGCGCCCAGGCGGCGGCCTCCTCGGCGGTCAGCGCGGCCTCGCGGACCCGCAGGCTGGTGCCCGGGCCCAGTGCCCGGGCCAGGAGCCGTGCCCCGGTGCGGCCGTCGGCGGTCTCCGCCTCCACGGCCTCGGGGCCGGCGCGTTCGTCGACGATCTCGCGCCGGTCGGCGTCGTAGCCGGTGACGACGACCTCGCTGCGCTGGTGGGCCAGGTCGGCGCAGAGCCGCACGGACATGAGCTCACCGCCGTACACGAGGGTCTGGGGGGTGGCGCCGCGGCTGCCGCGGGGCCGGAAGTGCAGGGTGCGGCCGGCCGCCCAGAGTTCGGCCTGGACCAGCCGGGCCCGTTCCCGCAGGAAGGCGAGGTCGCTCTGGTTGAGCTGCTGTACGACGTCGTAGCGGGGTCCGGGGACGTCCGCGTCGGCGTCGAGCCCGTGCTCACGGGCCACCTCCTCGGCGAGCCCCGCGTCGGTGGTGTCGCGGTAGGTGCGCATCCGGCGGGTCATCCGCAGCCTCATCAGCGCGTCCTCGGCGTGCACGAGGACGAGTGGTGGTTCGCCGTCCCCGAGGACGAGTTCCAGGCCGGAGACGACGCCTTCGAAGACGTACCGCTGGCGCGACGGCGGGCCGAGGGCGACCTTGAGCGCGCTGCCGAGGCCGACCGTGGACCCGTCGAGGTGCCGCAGCCGGTCCTGCGGGCCCTTGGCCCCGGCGCCGACGGCGAGGAAGTGCGCGCGCAGGGTGCGCAGCCCCTCGACGCCTTCGGCGACCTCCAGGCGTACGCAGTCCCGCGCGAGGTCCTTGACGAGGGCGCCGCCCACCTCGAACACGGGCGATACGACGGCGAGCGCCGCGTCAGTCATCGAAGCCCTCCGCGGCGACGCGGGCGGCGAGCCAGGCGGCGCGCTCGCAGGCCTCGCGGTGGTGTTCGGCGGCCGCCCACCTCCCGGCGGGCCCGTCCGGGCCGGCCGGCGGCGGTGCGGAGCCGCCCGCGGGCACGACTTCGGTGTGCAGCTCTCCGATGTACACGCTCATGGCGGGCCTCCTCGCGGTGTCCACCTCAGGGTGGTCGGGCCCGCGTCACGGCCGCGTTGCTCGCAGTCGGCGGCGGTCCGGCCGGGCGCGGCGGGCGGCAGCCGCTCCCACGGGGCGGCCCCGGGGTCGGGCGCCGGGACCTCCTCGCGCCGGGCCCGGTCGGCGAGGCTGCGTCCGCCGCCGGCCCGGACCTCGGCGAGGGTGCCGGGGTCGGCGCGGGCCCGCAGCGGGATGCCGCGGCCGTAGCCGAGGGCGCGCCGGTCGAGCTCCGGCCGCGGGGCGTACCCGGCCGGTCCGGGCAGGCCGGGGCCGCGTCCGGGCGCCCGGTACGGGGACCCGGCGGGGCCCGTCGCCCCGGCCTGCGCGTCCCGTCCCCCCGGCGGGCGGTCCGGCGCGGGCGGCACCTCGAAGCCGGCGCGGGCCCGTGCGGTGGCGGAGTCCACCGCGGCGCCCGTCACGAGCTCCGTGGACGCGGCGATCCCGCCCCCGGCGCTGATCACGAATCCGGCGAGCGCGGGATCCGCCCCGGCTCCGGCCCCTGACCCGGCCCCTGCCCCGTGGCCCGGCGCCGCCGGCGCACCGGCCTGCGGTGGCGCGGTCAGGCCCAGTGCGGCGGCCAGGCCCTCGACGGAGGTGGGTGCG
Organism: Streptomyces sp. NPDC086989; assembly: GCF_044745505.1. Lineage (NCBI taxonomy): Bacteria > Bacillati > Actinomycetota > Actinomycetes > Kitasatosporales > Streptomycetaceae > Streptomyces > Streptomyces sp. NPDC086989. Next base: position 149,720 of record NZ_JBIVAL010000016.1, on the reverse strand, counting down.
GCGGCTCCGGCGTAGCCCGCCGAGAGGCTGATCCCGGCGGCGGCGAATCCCGCCGAGACTTCCGCGCCCAGCTGGACGGTGGCTCCCGCGGCCAGGGTCAGCGGACTGTCGAGTCCGCTCATGGCGCCGCGCCAGGCCGCCGGGTCGAGCCCGAGCCGGGACAGCAGCTGCTGGGCGGATTCCCCGTCCCGGGCCTGGACGACCTGGCGGGGCCGGCTGGTGCCGGACGTACCGGGTGCGGCGCCGGCCGGCCGGTCGCCCGCCTCGGTGGCGCTGCGGGCGTCACGGGTGCCGGGGCCCTCGGCGTGGGCCTGGTAGGCGAAGTTCTGCTCGACGACGGTCACCGCGACCTTGGCCCGCAGCGGGGTCCCGTCGGGGGCGAAGTGGTCGAGTTCCTCGTTGACCTGCGTGACGATGCCGTTGTAACGGAGGGTGCCCCAGACGAAACGGACGGCGGGCGGCGGGTCGGAGGCCTTCGCCGGGGGTTCGACGAACTGCCGTACCAGGGCGGTCCACCGGCGTACGTCGACGTACTGTCCGCCGGCGCGCTGTTCGGCCGTGTCGAACTCCAGGTCGAAGGTGAGGGTGGAGCCCTCCTGCGCCGGGTGCTGGACCTTCTGGTTCTTCGTGGTCGCCCCGCCCCGGTCCACGTTGTTGTTGCGGCTGATCCGCAGGGTGGCCGGGTTGAACTGGACGGGGAGCGGCTTGCTGCCCTCGGCCTCCCTGACGAGCGGCGGCTGGTCCTTGCCCGGCTGCGCGGTCACCGTGAGCCGCTGCAGGGTGGCGTGGACCAGGGCCGTCACGGGGTCCGCTCCAGGCGCAGGCCCTCGTGGGCGATGTGCAGTTCCTCCACGGCTATCTCCCCCGTCCTGGCGTTGAGCGTCGGTCCGGTGATCTTCAGGGGCAGTCCCCGGACGAACGTCCAGTGCGCGACCACCCGTTGGCCCGCCGGGTCGAGCACCTCCACGTGTCCGTCGTAGCGGGCGACGGGGGCACCGCCGGCGACCATGCCGTGCAGCCAGTCCCACAGGGCCGGATCGGCGCTCCCGCCGCCGGCGGCGACGAGCATGCCCCGTTTGAGGACGATCGGCTGGAGCCTGACCCGTCCGGCCCGGCGCACCACTTCGTCGTTCGCGCCGCCCTGGAGGTACTCGCGGACGTCCGCCTCCAGGGCCAGCCCGGCGCATTCCTGGAACCCTCCGTCGCCGAGCCGGTCGGGGGACCCGTCCGCGGCTCCGGGGGCGGACGCGGCGGGGGCCAGCGGGCCGGACCCGGACGCGGCGGCCTCGGACGGGGGACGGGGGATGGCGGGCGGGGGCTCGGCGGTCCGGCCGGGCGCGGCGCTGCGGATGAGCCGCACCCGGAACCTGAAGGTCTGTACGAGCTCGGGCACGCTCATCTCAGGTCACCGCCACGGCGCCGTCGGCGTCCTGCGCGATCCGCAGGACGAGGTACTCCAGGGGCCGGGCGGGGGCGACGCCGATCTCGGCGACGAGCCGTCCGAGCCCTTGCGACCAGCCGGGGTTGAGGCGCTCGTCGCAGCGTACGAAGAAGGCCCCCTCCTCGCTGTCGCCCGCGAACGCCCCGCTGCGGTACAGGCCGCGCAGCAGGTGTACGACGGCTCCGCGCAGTTCGTCGCGCAGCTGCGGGGTGTGGGGTTCGAAGGCCAGCGCCCGGGCCTGCCGGTCCAGGGCGAGGCGCAGCATGGTCATCAGTCTGCGGACGCTGAGCTGGAGGTAGTCGGGGTCCCGGGAGAGGGTGCGGGCGGAGGCCAGCCGGTAGCCGTCGCGCTCGGCGCGGAACACGTCGATGCCGAGGAGGTGCAGCTCGTCGCAGTCGGTGTCCCGGAGGCGCTGGAGGGCGGTCACGGCGTCGGCGGCCAGGGCGTTGGCGGGACCCCAGGGCAGTCCGAGGCTCCGCTCGCGCTCGGCGATGATCCCGGCGGCGAAGCCGGAGGGCGGGACGTGCACGGCCCGGTGGTCCGGGTCGTCGGGTGCGACGGTCCCGAGCCAGGGGTGGTAGGCGGCGGCGTACGAGCTGTCGAAGGCGGCGCGCCAGCGGGCGACGGCGCGGACGGGCAGCCCCGGCGGAACGTCGAGGAGGGCGACGAACCGCCGCTGCCGTTCGGCCAGGGCGACGAGCCGCTGCTGGCGCCGCAGGATCTCGGGCAGCTGCGCGGCGCCGTCCAGGAGCAGGCCGCGCGGCCGGGCCGGGTGCAGGGTCAGGGGGACGGGCGGCGGCGGGCACGGCGCGAAGCTGTCCGCGGGCTCCCGCGCCGGTGTCTCGGTGACGGGGACGCTCTCGCCGTACTGCCAGAGCAGGTCGGGTACGCACAGCAGCGCGACCTCGGCGACCAGCGCCATCCGGTCCATGCCGACGACGTCGGCGGACACCGGGTCCTCGGCGCTCTCGGCGCCGCCGACGGGCAGCAGTTCGGGGGGAAGCGGCCCCTGGAAGCTGTCGGCGCCGATGGACTCCCAGCGGTCCATGCCCGGGCGGACGGGGCGGGAGAGGGCGGAGCCGAGGAAGGCGTCGGGTGGCAGGAGCGCTGCGGGCCAGGGCCCGTCGGGGGTCACCAGCAGTGATTCGGCGGCCAGTACGGAGGCGGCGTACCGGGGGTGCGCGGGGCCCAGGCCGAGTTCGGCGAACCGCTCCTGGCGGGGGTGCGCGGGGTCGCCGTCGGCCACGGTGACGGTGGCGGTGACGAGTTCGGCCTCGACGGCCGGCGCCGCACCGGCCGGGGCACCGGCCGGGGCACCGGCCCCCGCGCGGGAGCCGCCGCCGGGCGGCCGGTCCAGGACCGCGACCCGGGTGCGCGCCCCGGACGCGTCCTGCCGCTCGGCCAGTTCGAGGACGCGGAAGAAGCTCCCGGCCGCCGGCAGCCCCGGACCCCGGACCCGCAGCACGGAGCCGGCCGGCGGGGTGCGCCCCTCGGGCAGGGCCAGGTCCCGGCCGGTCGCGGCGGCCGTGAACTGCCCGGTGCCGCTGAACTCCCAGCGCACCGTGAGCCCCCCGCCCCAGCTCCCCTCGTTGCGGGCGCACAGCCCGATGGTGCAGGGCGCTCCGCGGCCGGGGTCGGCGCCGGGTGCGTCCGCGCGGGCCAGCGTGATCCGGTGCAGGGCGCGGGCCTGCTCGGCGGCGGGGTGCGGGGCGCGGGGCAGCGGCCCCACCCGCAGTACGTGCGCCCGGACCCCGCCCTGGGCGAAGAAGGCCCGCACCGCGTACGGGAGCAGGCCGGGCCCCTCGAAGCCGCCGAAGTGGCGCTGGTAGTCGCTCCAGCGGTCGAGGGCGACGGGCTCGTCGACGGGCCCGCGGGGTGCCACGCCGACGAACCCGGCGACATCCAGGCGTTCCGGCCGGAAAGAGGGCGGCGGCCGGCGGGCGTCCCGCAGGACCCCGGGCGCTCCGAGGCGCAGTCCGGCGGGGGTCACAGCGACTGGAAGTCGATGCGTTCGGCGACGAGGTGGAGCTCCTCCATCGCGACCTCTCCGCCGCCCTTGCCCGTGAGGGTGGGGCCGACCCACTTCTTGGGCTGGGCGGCGCGCAGCACCCAGGCGCAGACGGGCTGTCGTCCCTCGTCGTGCAGGGTGACGGTGACGGTGCGGGCGTCGTGGGCGCCCTCGCGCGTGGCTTTGATCCAGTTGAAGAGCCGCAGGTCGCCGATGATGCCGCGCTTGAGGGTGACGTCGTTCGTCGTGTTGGTGTTGGCGATCTTGCGGACGTGGTTCTCGGGGTCGTTGCCGTTGCGGTACTCGGAGAACTTCACCTCGTTCCCGGCTCCGCTGAAGTCGGAGAAGCCGCCGGCGATCTGGTCCTCGCCGCCGGTGTCGCCGAGCTTGACGAGGAAGTTGAAGGCTCCGTACGGGTTGTTGCGCGTGGCCATGGGTTCTCTCCCTGTGTCGGCGCGGGCGTCAGCTGCGCTGGGCGTCGGCCGTGAACTGTCCGATGCGGAACACGACGAACTCGGCGGGGTAGGTGGGTGCCACGCCGATCAGGCAGATCAGCCGTCCGTTGTCGAGGTCGTTCTGGGTCATGGTGGTGCGGTCGCAGCGGACGAAGAAGGCTTCCTCGGGCTTGGTGCCGAGCAGGGCCCCGGTCCGCCAGACGGAGATCAGGTAGTCCTCGACGGTCTGCCGGACGGAGGCCCACAGCCGCTCGTTGTTCGGCTCGAACACCGCCCACTGGGTGGACTTGTCGATGGAGTGCTCCAGCTGGATGAACAGCCGGCGTACGTTGACGTACTTCCACTCCGGGTCCGAGCTCATCGTGCGGGCGCCCCACACGCGCCGGGCCCGGCCCTCGAAGAGGCGCAGGGCGTTGATGCCCTCGGGGTTGAGGACCGACTGCCGGTCGTAGGTCACGTTGGAGGTGAAGTCGGTGATGCCGAGGAGGACTTCGTTGGCCGGGGCCTTGTGGACCCCGCGCTCGAGGTCGCTGCGGGCGTAGACGCCGGCGACGTACCCGGAGGGCGGCACGTCGAGGACCGGCGAGGGTGCGCCCGGGTCGGGGCGCCGGCCCGGATCGGTGATCCGCACCCACGGGTAGTAGAGGGCGGCGTGGCTGGTGTCGAACTGGGCGCGGAACCGGCGCACTTCGGAGACCGAGCTGTCACGCGGCGGGTCGACGATCGCCATCCGGTAGCGCAGCCGCTCGCAGTGTCCGATGAGGAGGTCCACCGCGGTCTTCTGCTCGTCGCCCTTCAGCGTCACGGTGTCCGGGGCGGCGACGATGGCGATGTCGTCGATCTCGGCGAGCGCGCCGAGCCCGCGGGCGGGGTCGGCCAGGCTGTCCGGGTTGGCCTCCTTGCCGCCCAGGTCCTGCGCCGTCAGATCCAGCCCGTCGCCGCCGCGGGTCAGGTGGGCTCCGGGCTGCGCGAGGGTGAGCAGTGCGGCGAGCCGGGCGCCGGGGGCCGGCGGGGGTGCTCCGGCGGCGGGTTTGATGGTGTCCAGCCAGACGAGGGAGAACTCGTCGGCCGGATCGGAGGCCTGGAGCACGTTGCCCACCGAGCGGGGGTGCCGGTCGTCGAGTTCCAGCTCGTTGTAGACGTCGATGCGGTCGCCCAGGCGTACGGTGACGGCGAGGGTCAGGTGGAAGGCGGCGAATCCGGCCGCGACGGGTTCGAAGTCCTGTCCCCTGAGGTACCCGAGGACTCCGTCGGCGCGGCGTACGACGGTCCTGACCCGGTCGGGCACCGGCGGGGTGCCGTCGGCCGGGGAGGGTACGTTCCCGCCGGTCAGCGGGAGGACCTCCACGGCGGCTCCCTCCTGCACGCCGGTGAGCCGGAGCGTGCCGTCGCTCCCGGCGATCAGGATGTTCTTGCCGCGCCGGAAGGTCACCGCGACGGAGATCCCGGCCCCCGCCGAGCCGGGCCAGCGGGCCCGCCAGTACAGCAGCGGGGTGCCCTGGGCGGGGACGGCCAGGGAGGCGAAGTTGGCGTCGACGGCGGTGGGCGCGCCCTCGGCGGTGCCGGTGCGGACGAAGGGGAAGACCCGGGACACGTAGAGCCGGCGGCCGCCGTTGGCGAAGAACGCCCGTGCGGCGAGGGCGAGCAGGCAGTCGTCCTCGCCGATCCGCAGCCCGCCGAAGGCCCGTTCGTACTCGGTGAAGCTGGTGACGAGCACCGGGCCGGGCAGCACGGTGGGACCGCCGGGCAGGGTGTAGGGCACGGGTCCGTAGGCGGTGCGGCCGGCCATCCCGAACGTGCTGGTCGGCACGGACTCGATGGACCGTGAGCGGAAGCTGGTCTCCTCGACGTAGACGCCGGGGGTCAGGTACTCGGGCATGTACGGGTCTCCTCCGTCACGGGTCGGGCGGGGTGTGGGGCAGGTCGGCGGCGTGGACCACCCGGCCGACGGTGAGGGTGCGGACGGTGTCCGCGGCGGCGGTGCGGTACCCGGCGGGGCGGGCGGTGCCGCGCAGGACCTCGTTGTCCAGGTCCTGGGGGCGGGGCGGGTTGGCGCTGCGGACGAGCGGTTCGGCGACGAGGCCGGCCAGCGGATCGGCGGACGGCGCGGGGGGCGGACCGGCGACGGGACCGGGCGGCGGCGGGTCGGGGGCGTGGGTGCGCAGCGCGACGGGGAACCGGGACGGCCCCGGGTACGGGAGCACGCCGACCCCGTCGATCAGCAGCAGCACCTGCCCGTGCTCGTCGCCGTGGGCCCAGCCGAGGGGGACCCCGCCGGGCCCGAAGGCGTCCACGCGCGGCCAGCGCACGGGGGCGGCGTCGGGGCGGGTCACGCGCAGCCGCAGGCCGGTCGTGCCCTGGGGGACGGGGTAGCCGGGGCCGGGCAGCAGCCAGGGGATCAACAGGCGGGCGCCGGCGGGGACATGGGGTGCGGTGGGGGGCCGTTCGTCGGCACCGGAGAGTTCGGCGGGGGTCCACAGCGGCACGGTGAACCGGCGCGGTATCCAGCGCCGGGCGGGGTCGTCGACGCGTACGGTGACGGCGGCGGGCAGGGCCCCCGCGGTGGTGTGGCGCAGCACGAAGCCGGTGGCGCCGTGACCCTCCAGCGGCCTCACCGGGTCCGGCGCGTGCCGGCGGCGGCCCGGTACGGGGGTGCTCTCCCAGCCCACGCGCAGGCCCGGCCCGGCGGGGGCGCGGCTCCTGGCGTCGAGCGGCCGGACGGCCAGCGCGAGCCGGTGCAGCACGTCGACGGCGCCGGCCTCCACCGTGATCCGCCGGTCCGGGCGGCCGCCGGCCGGCCCGGGCGGGGCGTCCGCGGGCGTCATCGGGCCGGCTCCGGCGAGGATCCGGCGGCGACGACGGTGACCTCGCCCGGGGTGGGCCCGGCCGGCCCGTCGATCCGGATGACGCGGGCGAGGTACGGCAGGCAGAGCCGGTAGTCGGTGGTCATCGCCTGGAAGGCCTCGCTCATCGAGTCCATGGCGAGTTCGTCGGGGACGACCTGGACGCAGTCCCCGGCGAGCCAGCCCCCGCTCGGGTCGAGCAGGGGTCCGGTGAGCAGGCCCTCGCTCTCCAGGATCCGGGCGACGAGCCCCAGCCATTCGAGTTCCGCCTCCACGGACTGGTCCCAGGCGGCGATCATCAGGTGCATCCGCAGCGGCAGCCGGGGCAGCCCGTCCTGGGCGGCCATCGCGGCCAGCGCGGGCCGTGTCTCGCGGTCGATGCTCAGGCGGTAGCAGTAGACGGACACGGCGGGGTTGCGGATGAGGGAGCCGGGCGTTTCGACCTTGTCGAAGTCGACGGGCCCGGCGAGGACGGCTTCCGGGCGGCGCCCCGGCGCAGGGATCTCCTCGGCGAAGCGCCGGTTGAGCAGCGCGACGACGCTGCGCCCCACGGCGGCGAGTGCCCGGTATCCAGCCATGGGCCGATGCTGCGGCCCCTCCCGTCACGGGGGCGTTGCGCGGGCGGACGGCGGTGTGCGAGCGGACGGCGGTGTGCGGGCGGACGGCGAGTGCGGGCGGCGATGGCCGGGCGACGGGCCGGTGACACCGCCCGGCCCACACTCGGGTGCGCCTGCCCCCTCACCCAGGAGAGCCCACCATGAGCAGCACCGCGCACCACCCCCCGGCCGGCACCGGCACGGGCGGCTGCGACCCCGGCGCGGTCGACGCGCTCGCCTGCATCGCCGCGGGCATCCAGCGCCGGGCCGAGGTCACCCAGGAACACCTGCCTCAACTGCGGGAGTTCCAGGATAAGTTCAACAGCGCCCGGACCGAGTACACCAAGGCCCGGCTGGCCGCGAGGACCGATCTGGACGAGGCGGCGGCGACGCTCGCCGAGGTCCGCGAGCAGATCCGCTGCCGGGTCACGCACGAGCAGCGCCACTGTCTGCAGCAGGCCGTCGACGAGGTCTTCGAGGACATCCGCAGGTGCACGGGCGGCTGGGGCTGCTGCGTGGACGACTGCGGCTGCGCGTTCGACGACACGGTCGGCCCGGACGACACGGTCGCCACGCTCTCCGCGCGCATCGCCCGGTACACGGCGGACACCCTGGCGGCCGCGGCCTGCTTCACCGGTCTGGACGGCGAGCTGACGGCGCTGCCCGAACGCGCGGCGAAGATCAAGACGGACGCGGCCCAGCTGCTGGCCGACGTCTGCGACGCCGTGCTGGGCAAGGACGTCGTCCGCCTCTACGCCCGCCTCCTGGTGCTGCTGCGCCGCATCACGGAGGCCTGGCGGGGCTTCGCCACGGTGTCCGCGTTCGTCGACTGCCTGTGCAGGGCCCTGCTGTGCGTGCTCAGGGGCTGGCAGGCGATCGCCGTACTGGAGGGCGCCCGCGCCGAGCTGCTGTGCAAGGAGGAGACGCGCAGGAAGGCCTGCGAGCGCAAGCAGCGGGAGACGGTCGAGGAGGTGATGGCGGAGTACGCGCGGCTGTGCCCCCCGTGCAGCGCGCAGCCCGAGGGGACCGGGGAGGAGGACCCGTACGGGGAGCCGCCCCACGACTTCGAGGGTGCGGGCTGACCGCCGGCTCCTCCTCCCGGACCGGCGGGCCGGGCTACTGCCAGTCGTCCCAGGGCGGGTCCGCGTCCTCGAAGTCGAAGGGCGGCTCCTCCTCGGCGTACGGGGCCGGGGGCTCCGCCGGGGCCGCCTGCGCCGTCGCCGGGGGCGACGGGGGCTCGGGGGTGGACGGGGGCTCAGGGGTGTCGGTCCCGGCCAGGGTGGCCAGGATCCCCTCGGCGTACTTGGCGAGCTTCGCCTCGCCGACCCCGCTGATCGTGCCGAGTTCCTCGGCCGTGCCCGGCAGCCGGGTGGCGATCTCCCGCAGGGTCGCGTCGTGGAAGACCACGTACGCCGGCACGCCCTGCTCCTTCGCGGTCGCGGCCCGCCAGGCGCGCAGGGCCTCGAACACCGGCACGGCCGCGGCCGGCAGGTCGGCCGGGACCCGCCCGGCCTTCCCGGAGCCGGAGCCCGCACCGGAGGACCTGCGGGCCGCCGCGGCCGGCGCCGCCTCCTTGCGCATCGGGACGCTGCGGCGCCCGCCCAGCACCTCGCCGCTGGCTTCCGTCAGGACCAGCGTCCCGTAGTCGCCCTCGACCGCCAGCAGCCCCGAGGCCAGCAGCTGCCGTACGACCCCGCGCCATTCCGCGGTGCTCAGGTCGGTCCCGATCCCGAAGACCGACAGCGCGTCGTGGTCGAACTGGATGACCTTGGCCGTCTTCTTGCCCTGGAGGATGTCGATGATCTGGCCGGCGCCGAACTTCTGCCGGCGTTCCTTGGCCAGCCGCCACACCGTGGACATCAGCTTCTGCGCCGCGACCGTTCCGTCCCAGGACTCGGCCGGGGTCAGACAGGTGTCGCAGTTGCCGCAGGGCCCGGCGGCCGACTGACCGAAGTACGCCAGCAGCCGCACCCGGCGGCAGTCCACCGTCTCGCAGAGCGCGAGCATCGCGTCGAGGTGCCCGGCCAGGGAGCGGCGGTGCGTCTCGTCGCCCTCGGAGCCCTCGATCATCTTGCGCTGCTGCACCACGTCCTGGAGGCCGTAGGCGAGCCAGGCCGTGGCCGGCTCGCCGTCGCGCCCGGCGCGGCCGGTCTCCTGGTAGTAGCCCTCGACGGACTTGGGCAGGTCCAGGTGCGCCACGAAACGGACGTCCGGCTTGTCGATGCCCATGCCGAACGCGATCGTGGCCACCACCACGATCCCGTCCTCCCGCAGGAAGCGCGCCTGGTTCGCCGCGCGCGTCCGGGCGTCCATGCCCGCGTGGTACGCGACGGCGTCGATGCCGTGCTCCACCAGGAACGCGGCGGTCTTCTCGACGGACGCCCGCGACAGGCAGTAGACGACGCCCGCGTCCCCGTCGTGCTCGGTCCGGATCAGCTCCAGCAGCTGCCGCGTGGGGTTGTTCTTCGGGGCGATCCGGTACTGGATGTTGGGCCGGTCGAAGCTGGCCACGAAGTGCCGGGCGTCGCCCTCCGCCAGGCCGAGCCGGGCGGCGATCTCGGCGTGCGTCGCCTCGGTGGCCGTCGCGGTCAGCGCGATCCGCGGCACCGTGGGCCAGCGCTCGTGCAGCATGGACAGGGCGAGGTAGTCGGGCCGGAAGTCGTGGCCCCACTGGGCGACGCAGTGCGCCTCGTCGATCGCGAAGAGCGACACCCTCCCCCGGTCGAGCAGCCGCTGCGTGCCCTCGGTGCGCAGTCGCTCCGGGGCCAGGTACAGCAGGTCCAGTTCGCCGGCGAGGAAGGCCTGCTCGACGGCCTGCCGCTCGTACGGGTCCTGCGTCGAGTTCAGGAACCCGGCGCGCACACCGAGCGCGGTCAGCGCGTCCACCTGGTCCTGCATGAGCGCGATCAGCGGCGAGATCACCACGCCCGTACCGTCTCTGACCAGCGCCGGGATCTGGTAGCAGAGCGATTTGCCGCCACCGGTGGGCATCAGCACCAGCGCATCGCCGCCGCCTGCCACGTGTTCGATGATCTGCTGCTGCTCGCCGCGGAAGGAGTCGTATCCGAAGACGCGGTGCAGCACCTCCAGGGCATCGGGGGTCTCGGTGGGGGCGTCGACAGGGCTCATCCCCGAAGCCTATCGACCCCCACGGACACACCCGCCCCGATCCACCGATCCGGTGATCACTCCATGGTCGCCGCGATCAGCCGAGAGCCGCCTGGAACGCCGTGTACGCCGCGTCGTCGAAGAGGACGAAGCGGACCTCTTCCACCGGGGGCGACGCCGACGCGCGGGCCGTTTCCACCGCGATGCGGGCGCCGTCGTCCATCGGCCAGCCGTAGATGCCCGTGGAGACCGCCGGGAAGGCGACCGTGCGGGCGCCCAGCTCGGCCGCGACGCGCAGGGACTCGCGGTAGCAGGACGCCAGCAGCGCGGAGCGGTCCTCGTCCCGCGACCAGACCGGGCCGACCGTGTGGATCACCCAGCGGGCCGGGAGGCGGCCCGCCGGGGTGGCCACGGCCCGGCCCGTCGGGAGGCCCTTGCCGTACTGGGAGGCGCGCAGCGCCCGGCAGGCCTCCAGGATCTCGGGGCCGCCGCGCCGGTGGATGGCTCCGTCCACTCCCCCGCCGCCGAGCAGCGAGGAGTTCGCCGCGTTGACGACGGCGTCCGCGTGCTCGGCGGTGATGTCCCCGCGGACGAGGGTGATGCGCACCATCAGGGTGCCTTTCGCAGGTGACGCCAGACCGCCTTGGCCGCGTTGTGGCCGGACATGCCGTGGACGCCGGGGCCGGGCGGGGTGGCGGAGGAGCAGAGGAAGACGGCCGGGTGGGCCGTCGTGTACGGGGACAGGGACAACTTCGGGCGCAGCAGCAGCTGCAGCCCGGAGGCGGCGCCGCAGGCGATGTCGCCGCCGACGTAGTTGGGGTTGCGGGCGGCGAGTTCCGGCGGGCCGGCGGTGGCGCGGGCCAGCACCAGGTCGCGGAAACCGGGCGCGAAGCGTTCGATCTGGCGCTCGACGGCGTCGGTGAGGTTCCCGCGCCACCCGGCGGGGACGTGGCCGTACGCCCAGAAGACGTGCTTGCCCTCGGGTGCCCGGCCGGGGTCGGCCAGGCTGGGCTGGGCGGTGATCAGGAAGGGGGTGCGGGGGGCCCGGCCGCCCGCGGCCAGCTGGAGGGCGGCGTCGATGTCGCGGGCGCGCGGGCCGATCTGGACGGTGCCGGCCCGGCGGGGCGCCTCGGCGGTCCAGGGGACGGGTCCGGACAGGGCGTAGTCGAGCTTGAAGGCGGCGGCGCCGTACTTGTAGCCGTCGTAGGCGCGTCCCAGGCGGGCGATCCGGGCCAGCGCGGTCGGCGAGGTGTCGAAGACGTACGCCCGGGCCGGCGGCAGGTCGTCGAGGCGTTTGACCTCGAAGCCGGTGTGGAGGGTGCCGCCGAGGTCGCGCAGGTACGCGGCGAGGGCATCGGAGATCGACTGTGAGCCGCCGCGGGCCATGGGCCAGCCGCCCGCGTGTGCGGCGAGGGCGAAGACGAGGCCGACGGCGCTGGTGCCGATCCCGCCGAGGGGGGCGATGACGTGCGCGACGAGCCCGGCGAACAGGGCCCGGGCCCGCTCCTCGTGGAAGCGGTTCAGCAGCCAGGTGGACGGTGGCAGCCCGGCGAGCCCGAAGCGGGCCAGCGTGAGGGGGTCGCGGGGCAGGGCGGTCGACGGCAGGGACATGAAGTCCCGGGCCAGGGTGTCCCATCTGCCGAGGAACGGCTCGACGAGGCGGCGGTAGGTGCCCGCGTCGCGCGGGCCGAGGGAGGCCGCCGTCTCGGAGACGGAGCGGGAGAGCACGGCGGCCGTGCCGTCGTCGAAGGGGTGGGCCATGGGCAGCGGGGCGTGCAGCCATTCCAGCCCGTAGCGCTTCAGGGGCATGGTGGCGAACACCGGCGAGCCGGCGCCGAGCGGGTGGACGGCCGAGCAGGGGTCGTGCCGGAAGCCGGGGAGGGTGAGCTCCTCGGTTCGGGCCCCGCCGCCGACCGTCTCCGCGGCCTCGAACACGGCCACCGAGAAGCCGCGCCGGGCCAGCTCGACGGCGGCCGTCAGCCCGTTGGGACCCGCCCCCACCACGACCGCATCGAAAATCGACGGCACCTTGAGACTCCTTCGTCCGGTGGCGGCTGCCCTCCCAGGATATTCGGCCCGTCCACGCGGGCCCCGGGCCGTGCCCGTCAGATGCCGCGCAGCAGGTCGCGGATCCGCAGGGCGGTGGCCTCGTCACGGCCCACGGCGAAGGGCAGCGCGTTGTCCCGGTCGATGCGGAAGGGGACTCCGGCGACGGTGCTCTGCGCTCCGCCCGCCTCGGCGACCAGCAGCAGTCCGGCCGCGTGGTCCCAGGCCGAGGGCCAGGTGAAGGCGAGGCCGTCCATCTCGCCGCGGGCCACCTTCAGGTACTCCAGGCCGGCGGATCCGCAGGGCCGGGCCGTGACCCCGGGCACGTCGAGCCGGGCCAGGGTCCGCTTGTCCTCCTCGGAGGTGTACAGCGGGTGGGCCATGGCGACCCGCAGCTCGGCGCCGGGCTGCGGGGAACCGCTGTGGATCCGCTCGCCGTTGACGTACGCTCCCCGCCCGCGCACGGCGGTTGCCAGCTCGTCCAGCGCCGGGGCGAAGGTCCAGGAGGCGAGGATCTCCCCGCGGTGGGCCAGGGCCACCAGCGTGCAGAAGGCGGGGTCGCCGCCGACGAACTGGCGGGTGCCGTCCACCGGGTCGACGATCCACACCGGCGCGTCGGCGCGCAGCGCCCCGTACACGGTCGGGTCGGCGTGCACGGCCTCCTCCCCGACGACGGCGGAGCCGGGCAGCAGGCGCGTCAGGGCGGCCGTGAGGTGCTCTTCGGCCTTGCGGTCGGCGATGGTCACGAGATCGTGCGGACCGCTCTTCTGGTCCACCTCGTGCTCGGCGAGCTGCCGGAATCTCGGCATGATCTCCACCGCCGCAGCCTTGCGGACCGCTTCTTCCACCGCGGACAGGTCTTGGGCCAGGAACTCTTCGATCATGCCCCCATCACACCACGCCCGGCTGACAAACCCCTCCGCCCGTCGCGTCCACCGGCCGGCCTCCAGGTGTACTGCGGGTGGCGCCGGTCAGCGGTCGGGATGCCGGCGGATCATCAGGGCCGTGTACAGGAGGAAGGCCGAGGCCACGCCGACCGCCCAGCCGTAGTCGGCGAGGGGCTTCAGGAAGGGGATCAGGCCCTCCTCGGGGAAGGGGCCCTGGCCGGGGGCCGAGTGGGAGCCGCCGATGGCCAGGACGCCGCCGACGACGAAGGCCGCCACCGCGCTGATGTTCCAGCCGCCCGTGTACCAGTACGGGCCGCCCTCCCGGTACAGGTCGGGCAGTGACAGCCGGGTGCGCCGCACGACCCAGTAGTCCGCGATGAGGATGCCGGCGACCGTGCCGAGCAGGCCGCCGACGAGGCCGAGCCAGGTGTAGATGTACAGCTCGGGGGTGGAGGTCAGCTTCCACGGCATGATCAGGACGCCGACGACGCCCGTGATCAGTGCGCCCCGGCGGAAGTCGATCCGGCGGGGCGCCAGGTTGGCCAGGTCGTACGCCGGGGAGACGACGTTGGCCGCGATGTTCACCGAGATCGTCGCGACGAGCACCGTGACCAGGGCGTAGAGCAGCCCGAAGACGCTGTCGGTCTTGGAGACCAGCTCCACCGGGTCCCAGATCGGGGCGCCGTACACCGCCTCCGAACCGGAGGTGACGAACACCGACAGCAGCGCGAACAGGGTCATCGTCGTCGGCAGCCCGAGCGTCTGTCCGAGGATCTGGCTGCGCTGGCCGGCGCCGAAGCGCGTGAAGTCGGGGATGTTGAGCGAGAGGGTGGACCAGAAGGCGATCATCCCCATGAGCGACGGGAAGAAGACCGGCCAGAAGTCCTCGCCCCAGCCGAGCTTGGACGGCTGGTCGAGCAGCTCGCCGAAGCCGCCCGCCTTGACCCCGATCCACACCAGCAGGGCCAGCGCGCCGACGATGACGAACGGCGCGGCCCAGTTCTCGAAGCGTCTCAGGGCCTCCATCCCCCGGTAGATGATGGCGAGTTCGAGGGCCCAGAAGAGGATGAAGCACAGCCACAGCGGCCAGGGCTGGCCGGCGATCTTCGCGGCGTCCTCCCAGCCGCCGAAGATCTTGCCGAGGAGGACGAAGATCCCGGATCCGCCGATCCAGGTCTGGATCCCGAACCAGCAGCAGGCCACGGCCGCCCGGATCAGCGCGGCCAGGTTGGCTCCGCGCACCCCGAACGGGGCCCGGGCCAGCACCGGGAACGGGATCCCGTACTTGGGCCCGGCGTGCCCGATGAGCAGCATCGGCACGAGCACGATGAGGTTGGCCAGCGCGATGGTGAAGACGGCCTGTTTCCAGTCCATCCCCAGGGCCACCAGCCCGGAGGCGAGCAGCCAGGAGGGGATGTTGTGGGCCATGCCGACCCACAGGGCCGTGAAGTTGTACGTCGTCCAGCGCCTGGCCTCGACCGGTACGGGGAGGAGGTCGGGGTTTGCGAATCGGCCGTCGGAGGGGACCTCTCCGGGAGCGAGCTCCACGCGGTCCCTGGTGTCGCCGATCGTGTGGTCCGGCATGTGCGCGCGTCCCTTCGGGTCGGTGGGGGTCTCGGTCGGGCTCCGGGCGCCGGGACGACGGCTCGGCCGGCCTGACGGCAGCTCACGGCGTTGCAGCGGTGCCCGGCCTTGCAGCCGTCAGGCGAGGGGGCCGGAGGTTCAGGCGTTGATCGTGGGGATGACGTCGGTGCCGTACGCGTCGATGGTGGCCTCGCGGTTGTCGTGCATGTCGTAGACGGCGAACTGGTCGACGCCCAGGGACTGGAGGTGGCGGAGCTTGTCGACGTGGGCCCCGGCGGGGCCGAGCAGGCAGAAGCGGTCGACGATCTCGTCGGGGACGAAGTCGGCGGAGGGGTTCCCGGCGCGGCCGTGGTGGCTGTAGTCGTAGCCCTGGCGGGCCTTGATGTACTCGGTGAGCTCGTCCGGGACCATCGAGGAGTGCTCGCCGTAGCGGGAGACGAGGTCGGCGACGTGGTTGCCGACCATCCCGCCGAACCAGCGGCACTGGTCGCGGGCGTGGGCCAGGGCGGCCGGCGAGTCGTCCGCCGTGACGTACGCCGGGGCCGCCACGCAGATGGTGACCGACGCCGGGTCGCGCCCCGCCTCGGTCGCGGCCTCCCGTACCGCTTTCACCATCCACTCGGTCAGGTAGGGGTCGGCGAGCTGGAGGATGAACCCGTCGGCCTTCTGACCGGTCAGGGCGAGCGCCTTCGGACCGTACGCGGCCATCCAGACCGGAAGTTTCCCGTCCTTGATCCATGGAATCCGCAACGGCTTGCCGTCGACCACGGCCTCGCGGCCCTCGGCGAGGTCGCGGATCACCTCGATGGCCTCGCCGAGGCGGGCCAGGGTGTTGGGGGCCCTGCCGGCGACGCGCATGGCGGAGTCGCCGCGGCCGATGCCGCAGACGGTGCGGTTGCCGTACATGTCGTTGAGGGTGGCGAAGGTGGAGGCGGTCACCTCCCAGGTCCGGGTTCCCGGGTTGGTCACCATGGGGCCGATGTGGAGCTTCTGCGTGTTGGCGAGGATCTGGCTGTAGATGACGAAGGGTTCCTGCCACAGCACGGCGGAGTCGAAGGTCCAGCCGTAGCGGAAGCCGTTGCGTTCGGCGCGCTTCATCAGGCTGACGACCTGGGAGGCGGGCGGGTCGGTCTGCAGGACGAGGCCGAAGTCCATGCGTCGCTCCTTGCTGGGGAGTGCGGGCGCCGGGGCGTGCGGGCCCCGGCCGCCCCTTAGAGGTACTGGCAGGTGGAGCGGGGGATGAACACCCCGTGGCCGGCCCGCCCGGTGTACTCGCGGCGGTCGATGACGAGTTCACCGCGGGAGAGCACGGTGTCGACGCGGCCGGTGATCCGCTTGCCCTCGTACGCCGAGTAGTCCACGTTCATGTGGTGCGTCTCGGCGGAGATGACCTGCTCGGCGTGCGGATCGTAGAGGACGATGTCGGCGTCGGAGCCGGGCGCGATCGTGCCCTTCTGGGGGTAGAGGCCGAACATCCGGGCCGGGCTCGCGCAGGCGATCTCGATCCAGCGGCGGCGGCTGATGTGCCCGTCCACCACGGCCTGGTGGAGGAGGTCCATGCGGTTCTCCACGCCCGGCAGCCCGTTGGGGATCTTCGAGAAGTCGCCGCGGCCGAGCTCCTTCTGGCCGCGGAAGCAGAACGGGCAGTGGTCGGTGGAGACCACCTGGAGGTCGTTGGTCCGCAGGCCCCGCCAGAGGGCGGCCTGGTGCTCCTTCGGCCGCAGCGGGGTGGAGCAGACGTACTTGGCGCCCTGGAAGTCGGGCTCCGCGAGGTTGTCGGTGGACAGGAACAGGTACTGCGGGCAGGTCTCGCCGAACACCGGCAGGCCCTTGTCGCGGGCGGCGGCGAGCTCGGCCACCGCCTCCTGCGCCGAGACGTGGACGACGTACAGCGGGGATCCGGCGACGCGCGCGAGCTGGATCGCCCGGTGGGTGGCCTCGGCTTCGAGGAGGACCTTGCGGACCTCTCCGTGGTGGCGGGGGTCGGTCTCGCCACGGGCCAGGGCCTGTTCGACGAGGACGTCGATCGCGATGCCGTTCTCGGCGTGCATCATGATGAGCCCGCCGTTGCCGGAGGCCCGCTGCATGGCGCGCAGGATCTGCCCGTCGTCGCTGTAG
Source organism: Streptomyces sp. NPDC086989 (assembly GCF_044745505.1). NCBI lineage: Bacteria > Bacillati > Actinomycetota > Actinomycetes > Kitasatosporales > Streptomycetaceae > Streptomyces > Streptomyces sp. NPDC086989. The sequence goes on along the minus strand of NZ_JBIVAL010000016.1, from coordinate 132,634 downwards.
AAGACTCCGGGGTAGGCCATGAACAGCTTGAAGGAGGTGACGCCCTCCCCCACCAGGTGGTCCATCTCCTTCAGGGTCCCCTCGTTGACGTCCGAGAGGATCATGTGGAAGGCGTAGTCGACGGCGCACTTGCCGTCGGCCTTGTCGTACCAGGTGTCGAGCCCCTGCCGCAGGGACTGGCCCCTGCTCTGCACGGCGAAGTCGACGATGGTGGTGGTGCCGCCCCAGGCGGCGGCGCGGGTCCCGGTCTCGAAGGTGTCCGAGGCGGCGGTCCCGCCGAAGGGGAGCTCCATGTGGGTGTGGGCGTCGACCCCGCCGGGGATGACGTACTTCCCGCCGGCGTCGATCGTGCGGTCGGCCGTCCAGGCGCCGGCGGCCGCGGAGCCGTGGGCCGCGAGGGCGGCGACGCGGCCGTCCTCGACCAGGACGTCGGCGTGGAGTTCGTCGGCGGCCGTGACGACGAGGCCGCCGCGGATCAGGGTGCGGATGGACATGTGCGGCGCCTCCCGGTCACACGATGCTGTGCAGGGCCCGTTCGAGGATCTCGGCGCCCTCTTCCGCCTCGGCGACGGTGAGGGAGAGCGGCGGCGCGATGCGCAGCACGCTGGTGTTGTACCCGCCGCCCTTGCCGAGCAGCAGGCCGCCTTCGCGGGCGGCCTCCAGTACGGCGGCGGCCGCGTCCGGGTCGGCCTCGTCGGTGCCGGGCTTCGTCAGCTCCAGGCCGGCCATCAGGCCCCGGCCGCGGACCTCCCGTACGGCGGGCACGGAGGCGGAGACGGCGCGCAGCCGTTCCAGGAGCAGGCCGCCGACGCGGCGGGCGTTGGCCTGGAGGTCGTGCTCCAGCAGGTACGCGAGGTTGGCGACGCCGGCGGCCATGGTGACCGGGGAACCTCCGAAGGTCGAGATGGAGTTGGTGTCGATGCAGTTCATCACCTCGGCTCGGGCTACGACGCCGCCGACGGACATGCCGTTGCCGATGCCCTTGGCGAAGGTGAGGATGTCCGGCGGCCCGTTCTGGGCGTGGGCCTGCCAGCCCCAGAAGTGGTCTCCGGTGCGGCCCCAGCCGGTCTGCACCTCGTCGCTGATCCAGAGGACGCCGTGCCGGTCGAGGACCTCACGGAAGGCCCCGTACAGGCCGTCGGGCGGGGCGGTGAACCCGCCGACGCCCTGGATGGGCTCCGCGATGAGGGCGGCGACGCCGCCGCGGGCCTGGCCGAGCACGTCCTCGAGGTCGGCGACGGCGGCGGCCGTGAACTCGGCGTCGCCCAGGTGCGCGAAGGGGCCCCGGCTGCGGACGGCGCCGTGCACGTAGTACGTCTGGAGCGGGGAGAGGCTGGTCGGGGACCAGCCGCGGTTCCCGGTGACGGAGACGGTCGAGAAGGACCGGCCGTGGTAGCTGTTGCGCATCGCCAGGATCTGGTTGGAGCGGCGGTACGCGGTCGCCAGCAGCAGGGCGGTGTCGTTGGCCTCGGTGCCGGAGGTGGTGAAGAAGACCCGCGCGTCGGGGATGCCCGACAGGGCGGCGATCCGCTCGGCCAGCTCGATCATCGGGCGGTTGAGGTACAGGGTGGAGGAGTGGATGAGCCGCCCGGCCTGTTCGGAGACGGCCTTGGTGACCTCGGGCAGGGCGTGGGCGGTCATCGTCGTCAGGATGCCGCCGAAGAAGTCGAGGTAGCGGTTGCCGTCCGCGTCCCAGACGTGGCGGCCCTCGCCGTGCGTGAGCTCGATGGGGCGGTCGTAGTAGAGGGCGAGCCAGTCGGGCAGGACGGACTGGTGGCGGGTGTGCAGGGGGATCGGGTTGGTCACGGCTGTACGAGCCCTCCGTAGGCGTCGGGGCGGCGGTCGCGGTAGAAGGCCCACTGGTCGCGGACCTGTTTGATCAGGTCGAAGTCGAGGTCCCGGACGAGGAGTTCCTCGTCCTTTCCGCTGGCGACCTCTCCGACGAACTGGCCGCGGGGGTCGACGAAGTAGCTGGTGCCGTAGAAGTCGTTGTCGCCGTACTCCTCCTGGCCGACGCGGTTGATCGCGGCGACGAAGTACTCGTTGGCGACGGCCGCGGCGGGCTGCTCCAGCTGCCAGAGGTAGGAGGACAGTCCCCGGTGGGTGGCGGAGGGGTTGTAGACCAGCTGGGCCCCGGCCAGGCCCAGGGCGCGCCAGCCCTCGGGGAAGTGGCGGTCGTAGCAGATGTAGACGCCGACGCGGCCGACGGCGGTGTCGAAGACGGGCCAGCCGAGGTTGCCCGGTCGGAAGTAGTACTTCTCCCAGAAGCCCTTGACCTGGGGGATGTGGTGTTTGCGGTACTTGCCGAGGTAGCTGCCGTCGGCGTCGATGACGGCGGCGGTGTTGTAGTAGAAGCCCTCGGATTCGAGCTCGAAGACCGGGACGACGATGACCATGCCGGTCTCCCGGGCGAGTTCCTGCATCCGTCGGACGGTGGGGCCGTCGGGGACGGGTTCGGCCCACCGGTAGTGCTCGGGCTCCTGGACCTGGCAGAAGTAGGGGGCGTTGAACACCTCCTGGAAGCCGATGATCTGCGCACCGTCGGCGGCGGCCCGCCGGGCGTGCTCCTCGTGCTTGGCGATCATCGACTCGGTGTCTCCGGTCCAGGTGGCCTGGACGAGTGCGGCGCGGACGACTTGGGCCATGAGCTGCTCCTCGCGACGGGAACGCCGAGTTCTACGCACGTAGACGGTGTCCGTAGGGAGTAGAACGTAGGCCGCGTCACACCGTGGGGCAAGAGCGCCTTGCACGGTTGGCGTAGTCGATCGCATTACGCCACCGCGCGATCTATTGCGATCAGGAGACGGACGGTTTCGCAATCCGCAGGGCGTGTACGAGGTCACGGTGGTGCGTGACGGACAGGGCCTCGGCGGCCCGGAGCAGCCGGGGGGTGAACCACCGGGGAGCACGGCGCGCGAGCCGGACCGCCTCCTCGGCGGTGCGGACCTTGACGAACGCACCGAGCAGGGCGTCGGCCTCGGCGAGGCGGCCGGCTCCGGCCAGGGCCAGGGCGGCGTCGGCGATCTCGTCGGCGGGGCGGGCTGCGCCCTGGCGCAGCAGCGCCTCGCAGTCGGCGCCGCGGCCGGCTTCGCCGAGGGCGGCCGCGGCCGCGGCGAGCCGCTCGGGCGGGAGCGAGGCCGCCTCCCACAGCAGCGTGGCCCAGTCCGCGCCGAGCCCGGCCCGCAGCAGCTCGTCGGCGAAGCGGGGCAGCCGCTCGGCGGGCCAGGCGGCGGCCTCGCACAGCAGGACGTGCGCCTCCCCGCTGCGCCCCTCGGCCCGCAGTCCCGCCAACTCCCGGACGACCTCCGCGATCCGGCCCGCCTCCGGAACCCCGGCGGCCTCCCCCGGGACGGTGTGTTCCGGCGCGGCGGCCCCCTCCGGCGGGGCGGCCTGCTCCGGCGCGACCCCGCTCTCGCTCCCGGCCTGCCCGTCCGGCCGCGGCGGGGCGAAGCGGGCCCGGCCGAGCGCGGCCCGGGGTTCCGGCGCGGTGGAGTGGGCGAAGCGGGCGCCGCGGGGCGGGCCGACGGACCCGTCCGGCTGTCCGGGCGGCGGGGTGAAGGGCACGGGCGCGGGCTCGGCGGCGCCCGCGTTCCGGGCCCCGCCGGCCCGGCGGCCCCCGCGCAGCCGACGCCCCTCGGCCGGACCGATGGGCGGCTCGGGCTGCTCCTCCCCCGCCTCGCGCTGCCGCGGAACGCCGAGCAGCGGCCCGTCCCCCGCCGCTGCGGCCCACGGCCCGCCCGGCCCGGAGTCCGCCCCGTCGGCGGGCCGTTCGCCACCGTGCGGGGCCCCGGGGCCCGGGCTCCGCGGCCCGCCGGCGCCGGCTCCGGCGCCCCACGCCCCGGCCTGCGCCCCGCCGCCCGAACCCGGCCCCGAGCCCAACCCCGTGCCCGTGCCCGGAACCGTCGGGCCGGTGGGCCAGGGGCCGCCGGGCTGCGCCGTGCTCGCCGGGGCGTGCGCGGGGCGGGTCCCGTGGGGTGCGTCGACCGTGGCCTGCCCGGGCCCCGGGGCGCCCGGTCGGCCCGGAGCCGCCGGGGATGCGGGCGGGGCCAGGGCGGAGAGGCGGGACGCGAGGTCGTGGTGGCGGGCCGCTGCCCGGGCCGCGTCGTCGCGGGTCCAGGCGAGTTCCGCGGCCAGCGCGTCCGCCTCGGTCCGGTCCGTCGTCGCGGCCAGTCGCGCTGTCAGCGCGTGGGCCGCGGCCTCCGAGGCGGCCTGCTGGTCGGCGGTCGCCGCCAGCAGGGTCTGCAGTTCCCGCACGCCGCCCGGCAGCCGGTCCCACGCGGTGACCGCCGCGGCCCGCAGTCGGGCCGCGTGCTGCGTCTCCCGGGCCGCGGACTCGGCCCCCCTGATCCGCGCGAGGTCGCCGAGCAGCGACTCCACCACGTCCCACGGCGGCATCGCCGCGCCGTCCAGACAGGCCCGCAGGCCCTCGGGATCCCTGCGCAGGAACTCCCCGTACCAGCCCGTCCCCGGATCGAGTCTCTGCGTCAACCCTCGTAAGTAATAAGAGAGTTGACCGATCGCCAGCGAAGTCGCGGTCTCCATGGCCGCATTGGACCCCACCGGTGTTACGGGCGGGCTACGGGAGTCTCAAAGCTTGACGGCGATCGCGGTGTGCGGCCGCTTTCCGCCACGGGCCAGCATGGCCGGTACGTCCAGCAGCCAGAACTGCCACGTGTACTTGCGCAGCATCAGCGCGCGCACGCGCTTGAGCCCCGCCTCGTCCAGCAGCCGCGCCTCCCCCTCCACCGCGGGCGCTCCCTCCGCGACCCGGCCGCGCACGTCACACGCGCTGACCGTGACCCGCCCGTTGTTGCGGATCCGCTTCACCTTCCAGGAGTCGGTGCGCGTCCACACGTACAGCTCGCCGCCGTCGGCCACCGCCCACACGGGTGTCGCCACGGGTGTGCCGTCCTTGCGGAACGTGGTCAGGCTGACGTACTTGCCCCGGTTCAGCTCATCGAGAGTCATTCCGGGAGCCTACGACGCCACCCGGGGCATGGAAGGCCGCGTCACCCGGCTTCCTGTCCCGGGCGGGCCCCTGCGGCACCGCGCAGGCGGCGAGCAGCAGGCCGGCCGCGAGCAGGGCGCCGAGCAGGGCGAATCCGAGCCGTTGGGATGCGTTCGAGGCTGACACGCCTTCACGCCTGCCCCGCTCCCGCCGGCCCGCACCGCCGATTGGGCCGTTCGGCCCGCCGGCCCGCCCGAAAGAAACCCGCAGGTCCGCGGGCCGGACGGGGCTCTGACAGACGTCAGCCGGATGCCTGGCGGGGTCAGCCGGACGCCTTGCGGGGGTCAGGCGGGCACGAAGGAGCAGCGGCGCAGCACGTCGTCGAGGGAGAGGCCGAGCGCCTCGGCGAGGGCGGCCACGGTGAAGAACGCCGGCGTCGGCGCGCGGCCGGTCTCGATCTTGCGGAGGGTTTCGGCGGACAGCCCGGCGCTCGCGGCGACCTCGACCATGCTGCGGCCGCCGCGGGCCTCGCGCAGCAGTGCGCCCAGGCGCTCGCCGCGCTCGCGCTCTTCGGGTGTCAGTGGGGTGCGGACCATGGCCGCCATCCTACCCCCTCCCCCAATAACTATCCCGTTAAAGTTATACCGGTATAGTTATTGGCATGGTGGAACTGAAGACAGCAGAGTCGATCGAAGCGATGCGCGCCCCGGGCCGGGTCGTCGCCCGCACCCTGGCCGCCGTACGGGAGGCCGCCCGGGTCGGGGTCGGCCTGGAGGACCTGGACCGGGTGGCGCGCGGGGTGCTGGCCGGGGCCGGTGCGAGCTCGCCGTTCCTCGGCTACCGGCCGGAGTTCGCGCCGGTGCCCTTCCCCGCGGTGATCTGCACCTCGGTCAACGACGCGATCGTGCACGGCGTCCCCGACGGCTACCGGCTGCGCGACGGCGACCTGGTCAGCATCGACTGCGGGGCGGAGCTCGGGGGCTGGGTCGGTGACGCGGCGGTCAGCTTCACCGTCGGCCGGCCGCGCCCCGCCGACCTGCGCCTGATCGAAACCGCCGAGGCGGCGCTCGCCGCCGGAGTCGCCGCCGCGGTGCCCGGCAACCGGATCGGCGACATCGCCCACGCCATCGGCACGGTCTGCCGCTCCGCCGGATACGGCGTACCGGACGGGTTCGGCGGCCACGGCATCGGCCGCAGGATGCACGAGGACCCGGGCGTGCCCAACGAGGGCCGGCCGGGACGCGGCATGAAGCTGCGCCCCGGCATGGTCCTCGCGATCGAGCCGATGCTGGTCGCGGGCGGTACGGACGACTACCGCTGCGACGGCGACGGCTGGACCCTGCGGACCGTCGACGGCAGCCGCGCCGCACACGCGGAGCACACGGTGGCGATCACCGCCGACGGCCCGAGGATCCTCACGGCCCTGTGATCCCGTACGGGCTCCCTGCGGGTTCCGCGGGGTCCCCAGGGTTCCCCGGGTCGCGTCGTACGGGTTCCCTACGGCTTGCCCTGCGGGTGGACCACCATCGCCGAGCCCCCGCCCCGCCGGCTCGTCTCGGCCGCGGCCAGCCAGCGCCCGTCCGGGAGCCGCTGGACCCCGGTCGCCGCGCCGATCTCCGGGTTCTGCCGGAAGCCCTGGCCCAGCGCCTCCAGCTCGGCGCGCACCGGGCTGTTCCACAGGCCGGGTTCCAGCTCGGTGGTGGTCTGGTTGCGCTGGCTGGCCCGCGGCGCCGCGATGGCGTCGACCAGCGGCAGGCCCCGGTCCAGGTGCCCGGTCAGGGTCTGCAGGACGGTGGTGATGATGGTGGCGCCGCCCGGGGAGCCCACGGCGAGCACCGGCCGACCGTCGTCGAGCACGATGGTCGGGGACATGGACGAGCGCGGCCGCTTGCCGGGCCCGGGCAGGTTCGGGTCCGGGACCCCGGGGGCGGCCGGGGCGAAGGAGAAGTCGGTCAGCTCGTTGTTGAGGAGGAAGCCGCGGCCCGGGACGGTGATCGCGCTGCCTCCGGTGGACTCGATGGTCAGGGTGTAGGAGACGACGTTGCCCCAGCGGTCGGCGACCGTCAGGTGCGTGGTGTTCTCCCCCTCGTAGGTGGTCGGGGCGGCCTGTCCGGAGCCGCCGCAGGCCGCCGGGTGGCGCGGGTCGCCGGGGGCGAGCGGGCTGGTCAGCGTCCGGTCCGGGGAGATGAGGCAGCCGCGCGAGTCGGCGAACCCCTGCGAGAGCAGTTCCCTCGTGGGCACGTTCACGGCGGCCGGATCGCCGACCCAGCGGCCCCGGTCGGCGAACGAGATCCGTGAGGCCTCGATGAAACGGTGCAGGTACTGGGTCTCGGACAGCTTCGAGAGGTCGGTGCGCTCCAGGATGTTGAGCGCCTCGCCGACGGTGGTGCCGCCCGAGGAGGAGGGCGCCATGCTGTACACGTCGAGTCCCCGGTAGCCGACCCGGGTCGGGGCCTGGCGCTTGGTCTCGTACGCGCGCAGGTCGTCGGCGGTCAGGTCGCCGGAGCGGACGGTGCGGGTGGCGGCCGGGTCCACGGGGGGTGTGCGGACGGCCCGGACGATGTCCTCGGCGATCGGGCCCCGGTAGAGCGCGCCGGTGCCCTTGCGGGCCAGTTCCGCGTACGTGGCCGCGAGGTCGGGGTTCTTGAAGGTGGAGCCGACCACGGGCAGGGCGCCGCCGGGCAGGAAGAGCTTCCTGGTGTCGGGGAAGTCCTTGAAGCGGTCCTGGTTGAGCTCGGTCTGGGCCCGGAAGGTCGCGTCGACGGTGAACCCGTCGCGGGCCAGCTTCTCAGCGGGCTTCAGCAGCTTGCCGAGCGGGCGGGTGCCCCAGGCGTCGAGGGCGCTCTTCCAGGTGGCCGGGGTGCCGGGGACGCCGACGGAGCGGCCGCTGGTCTGGCCTTCGGCGAACGGGATGGGGACGCCGTTCTCCTGGAACAGGCCGGCGGTGGCCGTGGCGGGCGCCGTCTCGCGGCCGTCGATGGTCTGCACCCGGCGGGACGCGGCGTCGTAGTAGACGAAGTAGCCGCCCCCGCCGATGCCGGCCGAGTACGGCTCGGTCACCCCGAGCGCGGCGGCCGTCGCGACGGCGGCGTCCACGGCGTTGCCGCCGGACCGCAGGACGGCGAGGCCGGCGGCCGAGGCGTCGGCGTCGACACTGGCGACGGCCCCGCCGTACCCGACGGCGACCGGGACCTTGGCGGGTGTGCCGCCCGCCGCCTGCGACGGCGGGGCCGCGGCGCCGGTGGAGACCAGCGCCCCGGCGAGGGCGGCGAGCGCTAACTGACGTGTGGCCGAGCGACGCATCCGAACCTCCAGTCGACGGCCTGTCGGACCCCACCGGACAGGCCTGAACTCGGCACTGTAACTTCACCGCACCCCCCGCGTCAGGAAGACCTCGCGGGGGCTAGCATCCGCCGCATGAACGACGACGTGCGCAACATCGTGCTCGGGGTGGTGGCCACCGCCGTCAGCGGCGGCTTCGGCTGGTTCACCCGGACCTATCTGTGGCGCCGCGACCTGCGCCGCAAGCAGGCCTTCTTCGGGCTGCCGACCGGATCGGACTGCCTCTTCGTGGTCAACCGCCAGATGGGCGGAAAGGATTCGTCACTGCACCGTAACGACGCCTTCGCCCTGCTGGAGATATCCGGCCTGATCCGCGACTGCGGGGCGACCGTGCAGATCGTGCCGCACGACGCGGCCCGGCAGGGGTTCGGCGAGCGCACCGAGTTCTGTGTGGGCGGCCCCGCCTCCAACTCCCGTACGACCGCCCATCTGGCCTCGCTGCTGCCGGGTGTGCAGGTCGACGTCAGCACCGATCCGGGCCCGGAGCGGGGGTCGATCAGCGTGGGCGGGGAGAGGTACCTCTGGGAGAAGGGCATGGTCGAACACGTCGTGCTGGCACGTCTGGTGACGGAGCGCGGCACGCGCCCGGTGTTCCTGCTGTCGGGGCAGACCGCCAACAGCAACCAGGCGGCCGCCCGCTACCTGGCCAAGCACCACAGGGAGCTGGCGCGCAGGCACGGCCGCGACTCGTTCTGCCTGTTGCTCAAGGTGATCAACTCCGATGCCTACGGGCCGGACGTGACGGAGCTGGTCGCGGACGTCACCCGGCAGGCCCGGACACCCGCAGTGGCAACCGCGTGATCCCGTTGATGAAGTTCGACACCAGCCGGCGCGGCGGGCCCGCGAGTTCCGGGGCGGGCATGGCCGCGCGCCACTCCTCGTAGAGCACGCGCAGCTGGAGGCGGGCGAAGTGGGCGCCGAGGCAGACGTGCGGGCCGTCACCGAAGGAGACGTGCGCGTTGGGCGTCCGGCCGAGGTCCAGGCGCCCGGGGTCGGTGAAGACGCGTTCGTCGTGGTTGGCGGAGGCGTGGAAGACCACCACCTTGTCACCGGCGCGGATCCGCCGTCCGGCGAGTTCGGTGTCGGTGGCGGCCGTGCGGCGGAAGCTGAGCACCGGCGGGTGGACGCGCAGCAGTTCGTCGACGGCGGTGTCCAGCGGGGCCCGCCCGTCGGCGAGCAGCCGGTACGCGCCGGGGTCGCCGGCCAGGGCCAGCAGGCCGCCGGGGGCTGCGCTGCGTACGGTGTCGTTGCCCGCGACGGTGAGCAGGAAGAAGAACATCTCGAGCTCTGGGGGGTCGAGTCCGGCCTCGGCGAGCGCGGTCATCACGTCGTCGCCCGGGTGGGTGCGTTTGTGGGCGGCCAGTTCCCGGGCGTACGTGAACATCTCGCCCAGCAGCGCCGGGGAGCGCGGGTTGAGGGGCTTGCCGTCGGCGCCGAGCAGGGGCGCGGGCGCGTCCTCGGGATCCTGGTAGCCGATGATCCGTACGGTCCATTGCAGCAGGAGGTCCCGGTCGGCGGCCGGAACGCCGAGCAGGTCCGTGAGGTTGAGCAGGGCGTACTCGTCGGTGACCGTGCGGACCAGGTCGGCGGCTCCGTCCTCGGCCTGTGCGCGGGCGGCGGCGAGCAGGGTGCGGGCCCGCTCCCGGACCCGGCCGGCGAACGCGTCGACGCGGGCTGGGGTGAAGGCGCGGGAGACCAGCCGGCGCAGCCTCCCGTGGCCGCCCGCCGTCTTCGCCGGGTCCTGGTTGAGCATGGTGCGCCGCAGGAACGGCAGGTCGGCCGGGTCGGGGTCGCGGATCTGGGTGGCGCCGAGCCAGGAGGAGTACGTGGTGTGGTCGCGCAGGACGCGGACGACGTCGGCGTGCCGGGTGACCGCCCAGAATCCGGGACCGGCGGGCCAGCCCCGGACCTCCGGCTCCTCCTGCCAGGCGACGGGGTGCCGGTCGCGCAGCAGCCGGTAGCTCTCGTGCGGGATCCCGGCGGCGTAGATCCGGGGGTCGAAGACGTCGGGCACGGGGGCTGCGGGTACCTGGGCGGATGGCACGGCGGCGGGGTCCATGGGGTCACCGTGGCCGCAGCGCCCGCCCTGCCGCAAGGGGACGGTCAGTCGTCGAGTTCGCAGCGGGCGGGTCCGACCGAGGTGTCGGTGCCGCGCAGGACCACCGTGTACTTCGGGTTGGTGGAGGCCGCCGTGCACACGAGCTGGCGGCGGGCCGTGTCGGACAGGCCGGCGACCGCGAACGGCAGCCGGACCTCCAGGACGTCCCCGGAGACGCTGGCCGAGAGGCCGAAGGGGGGCTTCCTGTCGGCGGGTGCGGGCACCCGGGTCCCCAGGCCCGCGGCCTTCTCCTCGTCGAGGGGGCCGATGAGCAGCCGCATGAGGACGGACACCGGCGACTTGGCGGGCTGGTCCTGCTCGGGTACGGGGGCCAGCCGTCCGTCGGGCATCACGAAGTACACGGTCCCCAGGGTGCCCGGGCCGGGGATGATCACCTTCGCGGCGGCCCCGCTCTCGATGACGCCCGTCGGCTTGATCCCGCATCCGGCGAGCAGCGGCCCGCCCAGCAGCAGGGCCGCGGCGGCGGCCGCGGCCGTACGTGTCCGGGTCATGCGTCGGCCTCCAGCGGCATGTCGAGCGTGAACACCGCTCCCCTGGCGGGTCCGTTCGCGGCGTGCAGGGTGCCCCCGTGCAGCCGGACGTTCTCCAGGGTGATGGCGAGGCCGAGGCCGCTTCCCGCGGAGCGGGTACGGGCGGCGTCGGCCTTGAAGAACCGGTCGAAGATGTGCGGCAGCACCTCGGGCGCGATGCCGGGCCCGCTGTCGGCGACGTCGATCAGCAGCCGGGGGCCGCCGGGCCGTACCTCGGTGCGCACGGTGACGTGGACGGGGGCGCCGCCGTGCCGGAGTGCGTTGCCGACGAGGTTGGCCAGGATCACGTCGAAGCGGCGCGGGTCGAGCCGGGCGCGGACCTGCGACGGCAGTTCGGTGACCACCCGCTCGTCGTCCCAGTGGCGCAGCTCCAGGGTCTTGCGGACGGCCTCGGCCACGTCCACGTCGTCGAGGTTGAGCTCGGCCGCGCGGGCGTCGAAGCGGGAGATCTCCATGAGGTCCTCGACGAGGACGGCGAGCTTGCCGGTCTCGGAGCTGACCAGCCGCAGGGCGGCGGCCGTGTCGGGGTCGAGGCGCTCGGCGTCCTCGTCCAGGACCTCGGTGACGGCGAGCATCCCCGACAGCGGGGTGCGCAGCTCGTGGGAGACGTCGGAGGCGAAGCGGCGGGCCCGGGTCTCGGCGTCCCGCAGTTCGCTCACGGACCGTTCGAGGGCGCGGGCGGTCTCGTTGAAGGTGCGGGCGAGTCCGGCGAGCTCGTCGGCGCCGCGGACCTCGATCCGGGTGTCGAGGCGGCCGCGGCCCAGGTGCTGGGCGGCGCGGCGCATGTCCCGTACGGGGCGCAGCACGCTGCGCGCGGCGAGCAGGGCGGGGACGACGGCGATGGCGAGGCCGGGGACGGCGCCGCGCTTGGCGGCTTCGACCATGGCCTCGACGGTCTTGCCCTCGGTGGTGAGCGGCATGGTCGCGAAGACGACCACGCCGGTGGGTTCCCGGACGTCGCTGTGGAGCCAGACGGCCGGCATGCCGACGGCGAGGTACGGGTTGCCGGAGGCGTCGGTCACGCGCTGGAAGGCGCCGTGCGGATGGGCCGTGACCTGGCGGCGGAGCTGTTCGGTGACCAGGGTGGAGGTGGGTGCGGTGGTGGTGCTGGAGGCGCGCAGGGTGCCGTACTCGGCGAAGATGTTCCACGGGTGCGGTTTGCCGCGTTTGGCGATGTCGTTGACGACCCGCTGGAGCTGGGCCTGGTCCAGCGGCAGTTGGAGGGGCTGGTTCTCCACCTGGTCGCGCAGGGTGCTGACGGCGGTGTCCTGGCTCTGCTTGAGGACGGCGGTGCGTGCCTGCTGGTAGGTCAGTGCCGCGGTGGTCACCGCGGTGATCGCGGCGACCAGCAGGAAGGCCGCGATCAGCCGGGTGCGCAGCCCGAGGGGCGCGATGCGCCTCACAACGGCCCGAACCGGTAGCCGAAGCCGCGCACGGTCTGGATGTAGCGGGGGCTGCCGTCGACGTCCTCGACCTTGGTGCGCAGGCGGCGTACGCAGGCGTCCACGAGCCGGGCGTCGGCGTGGTAGCTGTGGTCCCAGACGCATTCGAGGAGCTGCTGGCGGGAGAAGACCTGCTCGGGCGAGGCGGACAGGTGCAGCAGGAGTTTGATCTCGCTGGGGGCGAGGGGGACGCGTTCGCCGTTCTTGGCGACGGTCAGCCCGGCGCGGTCGATGGCCAGCTCGCCGTGGAACTCGATGTCGGGGCGGCTGCCGGCCGGGGCGCCGAGGCGGCGCAGGACGGCTTTGATGCGGGCCTCGATGACCTCGGTGCGGGCGGGTTTGACGATGTAGTCGTCGGCGCCGGCTTCGAGGCCGACGACTATGTCGAAGTCGTCGCCGCGGGCGGTCAGCATGATGATCGGGAGCTGGCTGGTCTCGCGTATGCGGCGGCAGACCTGTACGCCGTTCATCCCGGGCAGCATGAGGTCGAGCAGGACCAGCTCGGGGCTGAAGCCCGTCATCAGGGCGAGGCCCGCCTCACCCGTCTCGGCGGCGGCCACCTCGTGGCCGCGGCGGCGCAGGCCGAGGGCGACTCCTTCCCGGATGGAAGGGTCGTCCTCGATCAGCAGTACGCGTGGCATCCGGTCATTATCCAGGGTGTTTCGCCGACTTCGGATCGTCCAGCCGGCCGGTCTTGCGCCGCAGGGAGTCCAGCAGATCGGTGATCTCGGTGAGGCCCAGCGGCCTGGCGAGGAGTACGACGACGAGTGCGAGGGCCGCGGTTCCCGCGCCGATCGCGGCGAAGTCGCCGAGGCCGTCGGCGGCCCGGGCGGCCGCGTACCCGGCGGCGGCGCCCGGCAGGCAGGCGGTCAGCAGCCGAAGGTGGGTGCGGGCGGCGGTGGTGCGCCGTTCGGTACGGGTTCCCGTGCGGGGGCCGAGCCGCCGGGAGAGGGTGTACGCGGTCACCGCGAGGCCCGCGAACAGTGCGACGGAGTAGGCGCCGGCCATGCCGGTGACCGCCCAGCGCGGTGGCAGCAGGAGGTAGGCGGCGGCGGACAGGCCTGCGTTCAGGCCGGCGATGACCAGGTTCAGGAAGAACGGGGTCCGGGTGTCGGAGAGGGCGTAGAAGGCGCGCGAGAGGACGTACTGCCCGGAGAAGGCGATCAGGCCGGGTGCGAAGGCGACGAGCATGCCCGCCATGACCTCGATGTCGGCGGCGCCGGTGCGTCCGTACCCGAAGACGCTGCCCATGATCCAGGGGGCGAGCGCGGCGAACAGCGCGGCGGCGGGGACGACGAGGGCGGCGCTGGAGCGCAGCGCGTAGGAGACGTCGCGGCGGACGCCGCCGAGGTCGCCCTCGGCCGCCGCCGAGCTCATCCGGGGCATCAGGGCGGTGACGAGGGAGACGGTGATGATGCCCTGCGGGACGATCCACAGCTGGTAGGCGTTGCTGTAGGCGGTGTACCCGGCGCCGCCCGCGAGGCCGGCCTCCACGGCGCGGTGTCCGGTGGCGGTGGAGAGCCGGGTGACGACCCAGTAGCCGATCTGGTTGGTGAAGACGAGCATGACCAGCCAGCTCGCGTTGCGCAGCGGGCGGGCCAGGCCCTGGCCGCGCCAGTCGAAGCGGGGGCGCCAGCGGAAGCGGGCGGAGCGCAGCGAGGGGACCAGGGCGAGGGCCTGGATGACGATGCCGGCCGTGGTGCCCAGGCCCAGCAGGCGGGTCTCGGCGGCCGTCAGGCCGTCCGCCGCGCCGTGGGAGACGTGGAGGAAGAGCCCGAAGACGCCGATGATCACGACGTTGTTGAGGACCGGGGTCCACATCATCGCGCCGAACCGGCCGCGGGCGTTCAGGACCTGGCCGAGCAGGGTGAACAGGCCGTAGAAGAGGATCTGCGGGAGGCAGTACCGGGCCAGTGCGACGGTGGTGCTCGCCTGGCTGCCGGTGTAGGGCGTGTACGCGGAGACGATCAGCGGTGCGGCGAGCACGGCGACGGCGGTCAGTACGACGAGCACCGCGGTGCAGGCGGTCAGCAGCCGGTCGGTGTAGGCGGCCCCGCCGTCCTCGTGCTCCTTGGCGGCCCGGACCAGCTCGGGGACGAAGACGGCGTTGAGCGCGCCGCCGATGAGCAGCATGTACAGGATGTTCGGGACGGTGTTGGCGACGGCGTAGCCGTCGCCGAGCAGCCCGGTGCCGAGTGCGGCGACGACGACGGCGGAGCGGACGAAGCCGGTGGCGCGGGAGACGATCGAGCCGGCGGCCATGAGCGCGCCGCTGCGCAGCACCGACGTCTTCGCCGGTGCCGGCCGGGCCGGGCCGTCGGCGGACGCGCCGTCGGCGGCCGGGCCGGGTGCCGGCCGGGTGTCGGTGGTGGTCACCGGCGGGCCATGTAGGCCTGGAAGCCCTTGTACAGGGCCGTGTTGGTGTATCCGTCCATCGGGGTCTCCCACTCGCCGAGGGTTTCGACGACCTGCCCGCCGGTGCCGAGCTTCCAGCGCAGCAGCCCGAAAGATCGTTCGTCGGGGTCGAGAGTGGAGGGTACCCCGCGCATGTCGTACTCGTCGGCCCCGAGGGTGTGGGCGTCCCGCATCATGCGCCACTGCAGGGCGTTGCTGGGGCGGACCTCGCGGCGGTGGTCGGCGGAGGCCCCGGTCTGGTACCAGACCCGGCGCCCGGCCACGATCATGGTGTGCGCGGCGAGGATCTCGCCTTCGTGGATGCCCAGGTAGAGGCGCATCCGGCCGGGCGATTCGGCGTTGAGGGCCTCGTACTGCCGCTGGTAGTAGGAGAGCGCGCGGCCCAGGCGGAACCCGTCGCGCTCCTCGGTGATGCGCAGCAGCCGGTAGAACTCGGGCAGGTCGGCGGCGGTGCCGAGGACCGTCTCCACGCCGGCCTTCTCCGCCTTGCGCACGTTGCGCCGCCACTCCTGGTTGAGGCCGGACCACAGCTCGTCGACGGAGCGGCCCGCGAGCGGCACGCGGAAGACGTGGCGCGGCTGGGCGTCGCCGTCGTCCTCGCCTCCGCAGCGGGTCCAGCCACGGGTGCGCAGCCGGTCGGCGAGGGCCGCGCCGACGGGGTCGACCTCGGTGGCGAGCACATCGGACACCTGCCGGCCGGGACCGGTGGCGGACTTGACGGCGGCGGCGTCCCAGCGGCGGTAGGCGGGCGTGGGCCCGATCCGGACGGCGAACGCGCCGGCCGCGCGCAGGTGGCGCTTGAGGGGCTCCAGCCACCGGTCGATGTGCGGGTCGGACCAGTCGGCGACGGGACCCTCGGGGAGGTAGGCGAAGTATTTCCGGGTGCCGGGGAATTGGCGGTAGAGGACCAGTCCGGCGCCGGCCATCTGCCCGTCCGGGTAGTGCCATCCGACCCTTTCCGAGCGCCACTGGTCCTTTACGGCGGCCCAGGACGGGTACTGGAGAAAGCTGGCATTCCGGTTTCGCGAAAGGAAGGCCTCGTATTCCGGAACGGACAGGGAACGCACGCTCAGTTCCCGGTCCGGGGACTGGTTTCGGTGAGCGGGGGTCACGAGCAGTGCGCACACGGCGGATCGGCCTTCCTGTACGTCCGGGGAAGCGGGACGCACAGGACTCTCACAGGTGTCCATGACCGCGGTGCGCGGCGATTGTGACCGGACGATGACCGTTTTGCTGCGGTGCACGTCACAAGAGGCGGACGAATCTTTTCGGCGGATTGCGCAACCTACAGTCGTGCCGTTCGCATCTCCTTTTGCGATCGATCATTACTTGGAGGGGTTTCGTTGAGCCGCACACGCCGTATCGCACGCAGTCGCCACGCCATGCTGGCCGGGACCGCACTCATGGCCGCAGCGCTGACCGCCTGCTCGGGCGGGAGCGGCGGCGGGACCGACTCCGGCAAGGGGGAGATGAAGAAGAAGCCGGACATGGCCATCTCCGTGAACCTCACGGGCGATCAGGCCAAGCCCGGCGAGCCGGTGAAGGTGACCCTCGCCGAGGGCAAGCTGGCCCTGGTGAAGGTGTCCGACGGCAAGGGCAACGAACTGCCCGGCAAGATAGCCGACGACGGCAGGACGTGGACCTCCGAGCGCAACGCCTCGCCGGGCACCGAGTACAAGGTCGAGGCGCAGAACACCGACAGCCAGAGCGCGAACGCCCAGTTCAAGACGGTCGCCGCGGACAAGGTCAACAAGGTCACGATCAACCCGGGCAAGGCGAACGGCGTGGTGGGCGTGGCCCAGCCGGTCTCGATCGTCTTCGACAACCCGGTGAAGAACAAGGCCGAGGTCGAGAAGCACCTGAAGGTCACCACCTCGAACAACACCGAGGGCTCCTGGGGCTGGTTCAAGGACTACACCGGCAACGACCGGGTGGACTGGCGGCCGAAGGACTACTGGAAGTCCGGCACCGAGGTCAAGGTCGAGATGAACCTCAACGGGGTGGACTCGGGCCAGGGCGGCGGCATGTTCGTCAAGGACTACAACACCGAGTTCAAGATCGGTAAGGACCGCCGTCTCCAGGTCGACCTGAACACCCACAAGATGACGGTGACCGAGGACGGCCAGACGGTGAAGACCATCCCGGTCTCGGCGGGCACGCCCGGCGGCAAGAAGGCCTCCTGGCTCGGGAAGATGGTGCTGATGACCAAGGAGGGCACCATCCGGATGGACTCCCAGACGGTGGGCCTGGGTGACTCCTACGACAAGATGGTCGACTACTCGATGCGGGTGACCTGGTCGGGCATGTACATCCACGCCGCGCCGTGGAACACCGGCAACTTCGGTCGCGCCAACACCAGTTCCGGCTGTGTCGGGATGAGCGACTCCGACGCGAAGGCCCTCTTCGCCGAGGCCCAGGTCGGCGACCTGGTCGAGGTCTCCGGCGAAGGCTCCAAGGGCAAGGCCGACATCGGCAACGGCTACGGCGAGTGGAACCTGTCCTGGGACGAGTGGAAGGCCAAGAGCGCCCTGAGCGGCACGCCGCAGAACGGCTGATGCACGAGCACGACCCCACCGGCGCAGCTGACCTTCTCCTCGCCGTGCACCGATCCCTCGTACTCCTCGGTACCTCTGCGCGAGCAGTGATCTGCGGCTGCTGCCGGACGGGGCGGCTCTTCGGAGCTACCGTGAACCGCCCGGCAGCACCGTTCCGGGTTCCGGCGCGGGGCGCTCCTTCGCGCCGACCACCAGGCGGCCGCGCTTCCTGGCCCTCTTCCGGGTGGGCGACCGGGGCAGCCGGAAGCCCGTCGCGACCTTGTCCACCGCCGGGTCCTCGGGCTGCGGGCCCTTGACCGGCGGACCGCCGGCGTGCGGTCGGTGTCCTGGAGGACGCGCAGGGCCCCGTAGTGCTTGTTGACGTTCCGCAGCTCGATCAACCGATCGACGGCCATGCGCTGCCCTGCCCACCTGTCGGAGTGTCGAGGTCAGCGCAAACTATCCAGCGGCGGAAGGGCGCTTCCGCTCGACACGCCTAAAGGCGACATAAACATCGAACGGGGCCCGTGGAGGTCAGCCCTCGGAGGCTTCGGCGTACGCCTGGGACAGCTCGGGGGACCCCGTCATCGCCCACGACACCCCCGACTCCACCACGTTCAGCTCGCGGCCCGAGGCCAGGCGGATCACCGGCTGGCCGTTGGGCCAGACCTGCCAGGCGGCGCCCAGCCTGGTCCGGATGATCACCGTGCCGAGGTAGAAGCCCGCGTCGTTGCCGAGCCAGGGCACCACCTCCGGGTCCCGGCGCCAGCGGGGCATCAGCTGGTCGAGCGCCTCCAACGAGGCCGGACTCTCGTCGAGTTCCAGTCCGGCCGCCCGCGCGTGGACGCGCAGCATCTCGCATTCCGAGAACAACTCGTTGACGTTCTCGGGATCGTCCGCGAGGGCGGCGGCCAGCCCCGCACCCCGTTCCGTTTGGTGCCGGTTCAGCCAGTGGTCCAGGAAGGGGATGTTCATACGGACCAGCCTGGCACCAGGATCCCGCGCTGGCCACAGGGCGCGCGGGATCCGCCCGGGGACCGGCTACGCGTCCAGCGCCAGGTCCACGACGACCGGGGCGTGGTCCGAGGCGCCCTTGCCCTTGCGCTCCTCGCGGTCGACGTAGGCGTCGGTGACGGCCTTGGCGAAGGGCTCGTTCCCGTACACCAGGTCGATGCGCATGCCCCGGTTCTTGGGGAAGGCGAGCTGGCGGTAGTCCCAGTACGTGTACGGGCGGTCGTACTTGAGCGGGCGCGGCACCACGTCGGAGAGGCCCGCGGCACGCAGTGCCTCCAGCGCGGCGCGCTCGGCGGGGGTCACGTGGGTCAGGCCCTCGAAGACCGCCGGGTCGTACACGTCCTCGTCGGTGGGGGCCACGTTGAAGTCGCCGAGCACGGCGAACGGGCGCGGCCCGGCCGCGTCTTCGGCGACGGCGGTGGTCAGCGCGCGGAACCAGTCCAGCTTGTAGCCGTAGTGGTCGTGCTCGACCTCGCGGCCGTTCGGCACGTACACCGACCACAGGCGCACTCCGCCGCAGGTGGCGGAGATCGCCCGCGGCTCCTGGACGCCCTCGTAGGCGGGGCCGCCGGGCAGGCCCATGACCACGTCGTCCAGGCCGGCCTTCGAGATCAGGGCCACGCCGTTCCACCTGCCGGTGGCGTTGACGGCCGACTCGTAGCCCAGCTCGCGCAGCTCCGCGTGCGGGAACTGCTCCGCGGAGCACTTGGTCTCCTGGATGCACACGACATCGGTGCCGGAGCTCTCCAGCCAGGCCAGCAGACGGGGCAGCCGGGCGGTGATCGAGTTGACGTTGAACGTGGCGATACGCATGCCGACCAACCTACCGCCCGGCACCGACAGTCACAGTTCGGCGGCGTCCCCGGCGGCGAGCCGCCCGTGCTCGGTGCCGCCCAGTGCGGCCAGGGCGTGGTCGTAGATCGGCCGGGCGATGTCCGAGAGGTAGGCGTCGTGGATGTCGATGGCCCGGCGCGGCTTGACCTCGCGCAGGTAGTCGATCACCTCGGCGACCTTGTTCCAGGGCGCGTGCACGGGGAGCATCAGGGTGTCCACGGGCACCTCGGGCACGGTCAGCGCGTCCCCGGGGTGGAAGAGCGAACCCTCCACGAGGTAGCCGACATTGGTGACCCGCGGGATGTCCGGGTGGATCACGGCGTGCAGCTCGCCGTGCACCTGGACCTCGAACCCGGCGGCGCTGAAGGCGTCCCCGTGGCCGACGGTGTGCACCCGGCCCGGATACGCCGGGGCCAGCCGCTCCGCGACGCTGCGCAGCGTCCACAGCGCGGCCGCCGGGTTCGCGTCGAGGGCGGCCCGCAGCCGGCCCTCGTCGAAGTGGTCGGGGTGCTCGTGCGTGACCAGCAGGACGTCGGCCCCGAGCCCCGCGCCGGGCTCGCTGAACGCGCCCGGGTCGATGACGAGCACGCGCCCGTCCTTCTCCAGTTGGACACAGGAGTGCAGCCGCTTGATGAGCTTCATGATCCCAGGCTAGGCCCTGTCGTCAAACTGCCGTCTGCCCCGCGGGCGACGACGGGAGTTTGACGACAGGGCCTAGCGGCGGGCGCGGCGGGGCGGAGTGGGTACGGGTACGGGCACGTCTACGGGACCGCCGTGGACACCACGTAGACCCTGGGCTTCGCCGGGTCCGTGAGGTCGACCGTGACGTCCCGGGTGGGGCGCGGGCCGGGCTGCTCCAGGGTGGTGCCGTACCAGGCGTTGTCGGGACCCCAGCTCCAGCCGGCGACCGCGGCGTCGTGCGCCCCGATCGAGACCTCGCGGGTCAGCCCGGCCCGGCTGGTGCCGAGCTCGGCGAGGAAGGCGTCCAGGTCGGCGGGGGTCACCGCGAACTGCACGTACAGCCGGCTGGTGCGCCAGTTGTTGGTCTCCAGGAACCCGACCCGCCAAGCCTTCGGCGGGATCGGCACCTCGTAGATGCTGCGCTGCACCTTGGAGGGCCAGCCCGGGCGCACCTTGGTCGCGCCGACCTTGGCGGCCTTGTCGCGGCCGCTCTCCCGGCTCTGCTGGGCGGACACGGCGAGGTAGCCCGCCGGCACGCCGACCAGCAGCAGGATGATGATCGCGGTGATCCAGCGGCGCCTGACGACGTGCCGCCGGTCCTCCACCGGGGGCGGCGCGGCGCCCTCGTCGGGGGGCGGCGCCTGGTGGGGCAGGGAGGGCGGGGTCACTGCGCGTCCCCCTCGGGGAGCCCGCCGGCCTCGGGGCGGGCCCCCTCGGTCGTTTCGGCAGCCCCGGCGGCTTCACGCTCGGCGGCCGTGCGCTCGGGGCCTGCGGCTCCGGCGACTTCACGGGCTCCGGCGACTTCACGCTCGGGGGCCGTGCGCTCGGGGGCCGCGGCCTCTGCCGCCTTGGTCTGCGCCGCCTTGCGCTCCGCGGTGGCCGGGGAGTCGATCAGCCCCCACTGCGCGTAGCGCTCGTAGCGCTCCACGCGCCGGCGCGTGGCGCGGCGGAAGCGGCGTGCGACGAGCCGGGCCAGGTCCGCGGCGCCGACCATGCCGGCCTCGGGGCCGAGCTGCGCCTTGGCGATGCGGGCCTCGGGGCGGTAGCCGCGGCCGGTGAGGTGGCGCCGGAAGGCGTCCCGGGCGGGCCCGATCAGCAGGTCGTCGGCGGCGCTGACGCCGCCGCCGATGACGAAGCAGGACGGGTCGAGGGCGGCGGCGAGGTTGGCGATGCCGACGCCGAGCCACTGGCCGATGTCCTGGAGGAGCTCGACGCACATCGCGTCGCCCTCGCGGGCCAGCTCGGTGATGAGCGGCCCGGTGATCTCGGCGACGTTGCCGCCGACCCTCGCGATGATGTTGTACGCGACCGGGGAGTCGGCGGCCGCCAGCTCGCGGGCCTCGCGGACCAGGGCGTTGCCGGAGCTGTACTGCTCCCAGCAGCCGCGGTTGCCGCACGGGCAACGGTGTCCGCCGGGCACGACCTGCATGTGGCCGAACTCGCCGGCGACCCCGAAGCGGCCGCGCTTGACCTGGCCGCCTTCGAGGATGGCGCCGCCGATGCCGGTCCCGAGTGTGATCATGACGAGGTGGTCCTCGCCGCGCCCGGCGCCGAAGCGCCATTCGGCCCAGGCGGCGGTGTTGGCGTCGTTGTCCACCATGACGGGGACCGCGAGCCGGGACTGGAGCGCGTCGCGCAGCGGCTCGTCGCGCCAGGCCAGGTGCGGGGCGAACAGGACGCGCGAACGGTCGGCGTCGACCCAGCCCGCCGCGCCGATGCCCACCGCGTGGACGTCGTGCCGGTCGGACAGGTCGAGCACCAGCTCGACAATGGTGTCCTCGACGACCTTGGGGCTCTTGGACTTGTCGGGGGTCTCGGTGCGGATCTTCTCCAGGATGACCCCGTCGGCGTCGACGACGCCGGCCATCACCTTGGTGCCGCCGATGTCGATGCCGACGGTCGGGACGCGCGGGGCGGTCAGGTGCGACCGGCGCTCACGGGTCCCGATGGTCCGCAGGACGGTGCCTCGCGCCGACCCCCGGTGGGAGAGCGTGAAGTCCCGGTACGTGCTCATCGAGTCGTGTCGTCCCTCAGGGTGCGGTGGTGCCGGATGCCGGATCGGCTGCTCCGGCCGGGTGGTCCGGTCCTGATTCTGCCACCCGCTCCAGCTCGTGGCTCAGCTCGTCCAGCTCCGAGCCGCCCGCCATCTGCCGGGTGAGCTCGTCCAGGGTGATCGAGTCGCGGGTGTGGCTGCCCGCCATGGTGCCGCGCTTGAGCAGCACGAACCGGTCCCCGACCAGGTGGGCGTGGTGCGGGTTGTGGGTGATCAGGACCACGCCCAGGCCCGCGTCACGGGCCGCGGCGACGTACTTCAGGACCACGCCGGACTGCTTCACGCCGAGGGCTGCGGTCGGCTCGTCCAGGACGAGGACCTTCGCGCCGAAGTAGACGGCGCGGGCGATGGCCACGCACTGGCGCTCGCCGCCGGACAGGGTGCCGATCGGCTGGTCGACGTCGCGCAGGTCGATGCCCATGCGCAGCAGCTCGGCGCGGGTGGTCCTGCGCATCATGTCCACGTCGAGGCGGCGGAACGGGCCGCGTCCCCTGGTGGGCTCGGAGCCGAGGAAGAAATTGCGCCAGACGGGCATCAGCGGGACGACGGCCAGGTCCTGGTGGACGGTGGCGATGCCGTGGTCGAGGGCGGCGCGCGGGTTGGCGAGCACCGTCTCCTCCCCCTCGATCTCGAAACTGCCGGCGTCGTGCCGGTGCAGCCCCGCGATGATCTTGATGAGCGTGGACTTGCCGGCGCCGTTGTCGCCGAGGACACAGGTGATCTCGCCCGCGTGGACCTCCAGGGAGACCCCCTGGAGGGCGCGGATGTTGCCGTAGAACTTGCTGACGTCGGTCAGCTTCACGAGGGCCGGGCCCGCGGCCTTGGTCATCGCGCTCATGGTCACTTCGCCTCCGCCCGCTTGCGGACCCATGCGTTGAGCAGCGTCGCGAGCAGGAGCATCGCGCCGAGGAAGAACTTGAACCAGTCGGGGTTCCACTGGGCGTAGACGATGCCGTTGCTGGTCATGCCGAAGATGAACGCGCCGACGGCCGAGCCGATGGCGGAGCCGTAGCCGCCGGTCATCAGGCAGCCGCCGATGACGGCCGCGATGATGTAGAGGAACTCGTTGCCGACGCCCTCGCCCGACTGGACGACGTCGAACGAGAAGAGGATGTGCTGGCCGGAGATCCAGGCGCACAGGGCCACGCCCATGTAGAGGCCGATCCGGGTCTTGACCACCGGGACGCCGGTCGCGCGGGCCGCGTCCGCCCCGCCGCCGACCGCGAAGATCCAGTTGCCGGCGCGGGTGCGCAGCAGGATCCAGGTGGCGACGGCGACCAGGGCCAGCCACCACAGGATGGTGACCTTGAGGGTGACCGAGCCGACGTTCCACTGCGAGGCGAAGAGCGCACGGGCGGAGGAGAAGCCCTCCATGTCGGCGATCGTCTTGGTCGACACGGAGCCGCTGATCAGCTTGGTGAAGCCCAGGTTCAGGCCCGTCAGCATCAGGAACGTGCCGAGCGTGATGATGAAGCTGGGCAGCCGGGTCCGGGTCAGCATGAACCCGTTGAAGAATCCGATGGCGAGGGTGACCAGCAGGGACACCCCCACGCCCACCCACACGTTGGCGGTCATCTGGTAGCTGAACATCGAGCTGACCAGTGCCGACGTGGTGACCATGACCCCGGCGGACAGGTCGAACTCGCCGCCGATCATCAGCAGGGCCACCGGGCAGGCCATGATCCCGATGGTGGAGGCCGAGTACAGGACCGTGCTCAGGCTGGAGGCCTGCAGGAAGCTCGGCGCGGCGAAGGAGAAGAAGACGAAGACGGCGGCCGCGCCGACGACCGCGCCCAGCTCGGGGCGGCCGAGCAGCCTGCGGACCAGGGAGGTGGGGGCGAGCCGCTCGTCGACGGCCGTTGCCGTGCTCATCGGGTGCCCCGCTTGATGTACTGCTCCAGCTTGGCCGCCTCGTCGGCGGTCACGATCTGCGGGCCGGTCAGGACCGGGCGGCCGCCGCCGAGCACGTCCGCGTTGTAGCGGTAGAGCCACAGCAGGTCGACGGCCTCGTAGCCCTGGAGGTAGGGCTGCTGGTCGACGGCGAAGCCGAGGGCGCCGGACTTCAGGTCGCGGGCGACGGACTCATTGAGGTCGAAGGTGTCGACCTCCGCCTTGCTGCCCGCCGCGTCCTTCGCCTTGATCGCCGTCGGGGCGAAGGGGGCGCCGAGGGTGACGATCGCGTCGACGGACGGGTCGGCCTGGAGTTTCGCCTGGATGGCGGCCTGGACGGAGGGCATGTTGGTGCCCTCGACGTACAGGTTCTCCATGGTCCCGCCGAACGTCTTCTTCGCCCCGGCGCAGCGCTGCTCGTGCCCGACGTTGCCCTGCTCGTGCAGGACGCAGACGGCCTTCCTCTTCCCGCGCCTGGTCAGCTCGCTGCCGACCGCCTCGCCGGCGATCTGCTCGTCCTGGCCGATGTGGGTGAGGGCACCGTACTCGGATGACTGCGCGGAACCGGAGTTGACCGTGATCACCGGGATGCCGGCCTTGACCGCCTTGCCGATGACGTCCTTGAGCGCCTCGGGCTTCGCCAGGCTCACCACGATCCCGTCGACCTTCTGGTCGATGGCGTTCTGCACGAACTGGGCCTGCTGCTGCGCCTGGTCGTCGTGGGCGTAGACGAAGTTGATGTTGTCCTTGGCCGCGGCCTCCTTGGCGCCCTTCTGGACGATGTCCCAGAAGGTGTCGCCGTCTCCCGCGTGGGTGACCATCGCGAAGGTCCAGCGCGGGGTGGACACGGCGGGGCGGCCCGCCTGGGCGGCCTTGGCCCGCTCCTCGGCGCGCTTTCCGCCCGTACTGCTGCAGCCCACGAGGGAGGCTCCCAGTGCCGCCGCGAGCACCGCGCCCACGACGCGCACCCCTGTCCGAACCCTAGCCACGTCTGCGTGCCCTTCCCTCGTCCTGCGTCTTGTGCGGTCCGCTGCTACCAAAGCGGTCATTACGGTTCCAGCCGCTCAGTATCCGCCACAGTGCACCATGTGCGGTCATCGGGTCCTTCGAGCCCATCTCGGCCATACGGGTACGGTCGGGCGGATTGACAGCCCCCGGTGAGGGGGCCAGGTTGATTGCATGCGCATCGGGGTGATCGGAACGGGCCGGATCGGCTCCTTCCACGCGGCGGCACTGGCCCGCCACCCGGACGCCGGCTCGCTGTTGCTCGCCGACGCCGATCCCGCGCGGGCGGCGCGGGTCGCCGACCGGCTGGGCGCGACCGCCGCGCCGTCCGTGGAGCAGGTCTTCACCTGGGGCGTCGACGCCGTGGTCGTGGCCTGCTCCACCGACGCGCACGTCGGTCTGGTCCTGCGGGCGGTACGCGGCGGGCTGCCGGTGTTCTGCGAGAAGCCGCTGGCCGGCGACCTCGCCCGGACACTGGCCGTGCTGCGCGAGGTGACCGCCGCCGAGGGGGTGCTCCAGCTGGGCTTCATGCGCCGCTTCGACGCGGGCTGCCGCACCGCCCGGGAGCTGGTGCGCTCCGGGGCCCTGGGCCGCCTGCACACCGTGCGGACGACGACGGCCGATCCGGCGCCGCCGCCCGCCGCGTACCTGGCGACCTCCGGGGGGCTGTACCGGGACTGCCTGGTGCACGACTTCGACATGGTCCGCTGGGTGACCGGGCACGAGGTGACGGAGGTGTACGCGACCGGGTCCGACGCGGGTCCTGCGGTGTTCCGCGAGGCCGGCGACGTGGACACCGCCGCGGCCGTCCTCACCCTGGACGACGGGACCCTGGCCACCTGTACGGGCACCCGGTGCAACGGCGCCGGGTACGACGTACGGATGGAGCTGGCCGGGGAGCTCGACCAGGTCTCCTCGGGGCTGGACGACCGGACGCCGATCGCCTCGACCGAACCGCACGGCCCGCCCCCGGCGAGCAAGCCGTGGGCGGGGTTCCTGGAGCGGTTCGCCCCCGCGTACGAGGCGGAGCTGGCGGCCTTCGTCCGGCTGGTGCGCGGCGAGGGCCCCAACCCGTGCGACGGCCGGGAGGCGCTGGCGGCGCTGCGGATCGCGGAAGCGTGCGAGTTGTCGCGGCGCGAGCGGCGCCCGGTCAAGATGGCGGAGCTGCCGGACCTGTGAGGCGCCCCGCGGCGGGAGCGGGGGCCGCGCGGGCGGGCGCGGGGGCCGGGGCGGTACGGAACCGGGCACGGGCGGCGGCTACCAGCGCACCGGCAGCCGGGTCACGCCGCGGATCAGGCTGCCCCCGAGGTGGTCCGGCGGGCCCCCGGCCGGGTCCTCGGCCAGGTCCGGGAAGCGCTCCAGCAGACCGCGGATCGCGATGCGGCCCTCCATCCGGGCGAGCGGGGCGCCGATGCAGAAGTGCAGTCCGTGCCCGAAGGCGAGGTGTCCCTGCGGCGCGCGCCGGATGTCGAACGTGTCGGGGTCGCCGTAGCGCCCGGGGTCGCGGTCGGCTCCGGCCAGCGAGACGAGGACGGTGGCCCCGGCGGGGATGGCGGTGCCGCCGAGCTCCATGTCCTCGCGGGCGTAGCGGTAGGTGGCGTTCTGGACCGGGCCGTCGTAGCGCAGCATCTCCTCGACCGCGCCGTCGAGCAGGCCGTCGTAGTCGGCGCGCAGGGCGGCGAGTTGGTCCGGGTGGGCCAGCAGGGCGCGCGTGCCGTTGGAGATCAGGTTGACGGTGGTCTCGTGGCCGGCGACCAGCAGCAGGAAGGCCATCCCGATCAGCTCTTCGGGGGACAGGGCGTCGCCGTCCTCGTCCCGGGTCCGGATCAGTGCGCTCAGCAGGTCGTCGCCCGGGTCCTTCGCCTTGGCCGCGACGAGTTCGGCGAGGTACTCGCCGAGCTTGTGGTGCGCGGTGGTGCTCGGGGTGGCGGAGGTGGGGGCGACGACCTCCTTGGACCAGTAGCTGAAGCGCTCGCGGTCCAGGCCGGGGACGCCCAGGAGTTCGCCGATGACGGTCATCGGGAGCGGGAAGGCGAGGGCCTTGATCAGGTCGGCGGTGCGCTGCGGGCGGGCGGCCATCGCGTCGAGCAGGTCGTCGGTGATCTGCTGGACGCGGGGCCGCATGGCCTGTACGCGGCGGGAGGTGAACTCGCGGGCGACCAGGCGGCGCAGCCGGGTGTGGTGCGGCGGGTCCGCCTCCAGCATGTTGCGGTTGGCCTGGGTGGCGGTGATGCCCGGCAGGATCGCGCCGCTGCTCCAGTCCTTCGCCAGACCGGGATGGGCGAGGGCCTGGCGGGCCTCGTCGTAGCCGACGACCAGATAGGTGGGCGCGTACTCGGCGGTGACCTCCACGTGGTGCACCGGCCCCGTCGCGCGCAGCCGGGCGTAGAAGGAGTAGGGGTCGGTGAGGAAGTCCGCGTCGTTCGCGCTGATGTCCGGTAAGGGCATGCGGTCACACTAATGTGACCGGTCAGTACGGGACCCGGCGTTTTCCGGTCACTCGTCAGCGCCCTTCGGCCACCGACGTCCCCCGGCCGCCGGGTCAGCCGGTCACGGCTCGACGGCCCCAGGCGGTTCCGCCGAGGACGAGCAGGGCGCCCGCGAGGCCGGCCGGTCCCAGGTGCTCGCCGCCGATCGCGATGCCCGCGGCGGCCGCCCACAGGGGTTCGGTGCCGAGCAGCAGGCTGACGCGGGAGGGCGAGGAGCGTCGTACGGCCCACATCTGCACGAAGAAGGCGAAGAGGGTGCAGAAGACGGAGAGGAAGGCGAGTCCCGCCCACTCGGCGGGCCCGAACGCGGCGGCCGCCGCCAGGGGGAGCTCGCCCGTGCCGGGTACGGCGGCCAGTACGGCGAAGACGAGCACGGCGCCGCCGAGCTGAACGGTGGTCAGCGACAGCGGGTCGGCGCCCTGGACGGCCGTGCTCCGGGCCATCAGAAGGACGTGCAGGGTCCGGGCGAGGGCCGCGCCGAGAACGAGCAGGTCGCCGACGCCGGGGACGGTGAACCCGGCGCCCTGGGTGAGCAGGACGACACCGGCGACGGAGGCCGCGGCGCCCGCGAGGAAGGCGCCCGGGGGTGCCTCGCGCCGTACGGCGGCCTCGGCGAGCGGGGTGAAGATCATGGTCAGGCTGATGATCAGCCCGGCGTTGGTGGCGGAGGTGTGGACGACCCCGTAGGTCTCCAGCAGGAAGATCCCGCCGAGTACGAGACCCAGCAGGCCCGCGCCGCGCAGCTGCCGGGCGGTGAGCGCCCGCAGTCGCCGCCGTCCGGCGACGGCGAGGACGGGCAGCACGAGTGCGAAGCGCAGGACGAGGACGGCGATGACGGTGTGGGCCGTGGTGATGCCCTTGGCGGCGAGGTAGCTGCCGCCCCAGACGACGGCGACGGCCAGCACGGGCAGGTCGGCGAGCCAGGCCCGGCGGGGCGCGGCGGTGCGGGCGAGAAGGGCGGACGAGCTCACCGGGGACTCTCCAGCGGCGTGAAGCGGGTGGAGACTTCGGCGGCTCCCACGGGCGGGGCTCACCGTACCGGAGCCGATCATGGCGGTCGAGCGCTTTCACCACCGCCCCGCGCCACACCGCCCGGAGCCACCGCCGACCGGAACCACAGCCGGCCCGTGCACACCGCCGCCCGCCGGGCCGTCCTTCCCGGGCCCGGCGGGCGGCGGGCGGCGGCCGCCGGATCAGACGAAGGTGCCGAACGTGGCCCGGCCCGTCGGGCGGTACGTGAGGATGGCCGTGCCGTTCGGCGTCGTGCGCGACGCGGCCAGTTCGTAGGCCGTCGGCAGCCCGCCCGTGGGGAACAGCCGCTGCCCGGCGCCCAGGAAGACCGGGAACACCAGCAGGTTCAGCTCGTCCACGAGGTCCCGCACCAGCAGCCACTGGGCCAGCGCCCCGCTGCCGTGCACCTGGAGTTCCCGGCTCCCCTCCAGCGCGTCCTTGATCCGCATGATCTCGCTCTGGAGGTGTTCGCCGTCGATGACGGTGGTCCCGGCCCAGGCCGGGTCCTCCAGGGTGGTCGAGGCGACGTACTTCGGCAGCCCGTTGAGCCGGCTCGCGATCGGGTGCGTGGGGTCGGTCACCTTCGGCCAGTAGTCGGCGAAGATCTCGTACGTGCGGCGTCCGAGCAGGAAGGCCGCGGCCCGGTCGAACACCTCGTTCATGAACGTCCCCATGCCCTCGTCGCTGAACGGCACCAGCCAGCCTCCGTACGCGAACCCGCCGCTGGGGTCCTCCTCCGGCCCGCCGGGGGCCTGCATGACGCCGTCGAGGGTCACGAAGGTGGTGAGGGTCAGCTTGCCCATGGTTCTGCGCTCCTTGTGTCCGGTGTCCACTGCACGTGTTCAGACTCCCGGGCGCCCAGGAACTCATCGGGGCGACGCGCACGAACGCGACGTCCGATTCCCGCCAGCGCCCTCCCCCCGACGCTCGTTTTCATTGAACCCGCAACGACTTGTCGGACGAGAGCAAAGGGGAAGACCATGGGCAGCAGCGGCACGGTGGCACTGGTGACCGGCGGCAGCCGGGGGATCGGAGCGGCCACCGCCCTGCGGCTGGCGCAGGACGGCCTCGACGTCGCGGTCACCTACGTCCACGGCGCGGACGCCGCCGCGGGGGTCGTGGACCGCATCGAGGCGCTCGGCCGCCGCGCCCTGGCGGTCCGGGCCGACGTGGGCGACCCGGCACGGGCGGTCGCCGCGGTGGAGGAGACCGTACGGGGGCTCGGGCGGATCGACGCGCTCGTCAACAACGCGGGCATCGGCGTACTCGGGCCGCTGGACGCCCTGGCCCTGCACGACGTGGACCGGGTGCTGGCGGTCAACGTGCGCGGCGCGTTCCTGACCGCGCAGGCCGCGGCGGCGCGGATGGGATCCGGCGGCCGGATCGTCACCATCGGCAGCTGCATGGTCCAGCGGGTCCCCGGCCCGGGCGGGGTCCTCTACGCGATGAGCAAGGCCGCGCTGACCGGCATGTCCAAGGCACTGGCCCGGGAGCTCGGCGAGCGCGGGATCACCGCGAACCTCGTGCACCCCGGCCCGGTGGACACGGACTTGAACCCGGCGCAGGGTCCCGGCGCCGCCCCGCAGAGCGCGCTGACGGCCCTCGGGCGATTCGGCACCGCGCAGGAGGTGGCGGCCCTGGTGTCCTTCCTCGCCGGCCCGGACGCCGCCTACGTGACGGGCGCCGAGTTCGCGGTCGACGGCGGTTTCGCGGCGTAGCGCCGGGTCCGGCGGCCGCGGTCGCCGGACCCGGCCGCTTCCTCAGAGCCAGCGGCCGTCCTTCATCAGGTCCCGGCCCTCGATCTCGTCGGCCTCGCGCCAGGCCTGGATCCACACCGGTGTGACCCGGAAGTAGGGGTAGGGCGTCTTGAGTCCGCTCGGGTCGAAGCCGGAGTGGGCCGCGAAGGCCTCGATCTCGCCGGGGCCGAGCTCCGCGGCCTCCAGCCGGGTCACGGTGCCGTCCACGAGCACCACGTCGCGGGTCGCGCCGAAGGCCAGCCGCACCCGTCCGCTCGCGGTGAGGTTGCGGCCGGTGGGCAGGTTGCTGCCGGTCGACATCAGGAAGGTCGCGCCGTCCCACCGGAAGGACAGGGGTACGAGGCAGGGCACCCCCTCGGCGTCCGCGGTGGCCACCCACACGTCGACGTCCTTCTCGAACCGGCTCAGCGTGTCCTCGCGGCGCTGCTCCCTCGTGCGCGGCCCTTCGGCTGCCATGGTCTCGCCCTCCCCCGGGTGACTGCGACAGCCGAAGGGTAGCGGGCCGGCGGGGCGGGTACGCCGTGGGGGCGCACCGTCGAACGGTGCGCCCCCACGGGCTTGTTGCGCACGCCCCGGGGGTGTCGGCCCCCGGGGCGGTCGTGCGGCCCGCGTCAGCCGCCCAGCTCCTGGTGACGGGCGGTCAGCGCGGCCGCGCCGGCCTCCGTCAGCGAGCCGAACAGGCGCAGGCGGGAGAAGCCGCCGTCCGGGAAGATGTCGATCCGGACGTGGGTGCCGACCGCCGGGGTGTCCAGTACGAAGCGGTGGTTGGTGTCGGGCTGCAGGCGGGTGCGCGGCAGGAACTCCGTCCACTCGCCCTCCTCGCCGGACTTGACGGACAGCGAGGCCCAGCCGGCCGAGTTGCCCTTGAGGTAGGCGGTGTCGATCTCCACGGCGCGGATCTCGGAGTCGGCCACCAGCTGGTAGCGGATCCAGTCGTTGCCGTTGTCACGGCGGCGGGCGGTCTCCCAGCCGTCGTCCATCTTGCGGGAGCGGCCCGGGTTGATCGTGTTGGTCGGCGGGGAGTAGAAGCGGTTGGAGGCGTCCTGGACGGAGCCCCCGTTCTCCAGGGCCACGACGTCGAAGGAGCCGAGCGCGTCGAGCCACGCGGGGTCGGGCAGGACCTCGCCGTAGACGCGCAGGCGGGCGATTCCGCCGTCGGGGTGCTGGTTGACGCGCAGGTGCGTGAAGCGCTGCGGGGCGTCCACCGCGAAGCCGTTGGCCGCGTGGCCGCCGACCGGGGTGCGCTCGACCAGGGTCGTCCACTTCACGTCGTCGCCCAGGAGCTCCTCCGGGGTCGGCGCCAGGGCGCCCGCCCAGTTGGTGCCCTCGATGGAGACGGCCTGCGGCATGTTGCCGCGGAAGTGGGCGGTGTCGACGACGATGCCGCGGATGACGCCGGGGGCGCCCAGGCGCACGAGCGCCCAGTCGTGGTCCTCGGGGGTCGGCCAGGGCTGGGTGGCCGAGACGCCGCGGCGGCGGCGGGTCTCCCAGCCGTCCATGACCTTGCCCTTGTGGCCGAAGTCCTCGGGGTCGAAGTGCGCGGCCTCGGAGATCAGCAGGTTCTCGCGCTGGGCGAAGAACTCGTCGTTCGCGGCGATGACACCGGCGCCCAGCTCACGGGCGGCGAGGTTCGCGTACTGGGTGAAGGGGAAGTCCGCGGTGCGGTAGTCCGCGTACGGGTCGCCGCCTCCGTACGGGTTCGCGTTACCGGTGAAGGAAGCCAGTACAGATGAACGCTGTGCCACTGGTCAGTTCTGCCTTTCGAGGAGGAGGCCCGTGGGCTCGGTCGGGGTGCCGTGGTCGGCGATCTGCGTGCCGCGCAGCCACGTGGACTTCACGACGCCGTGCAGGGTCTTGCCCGCGTACGCCGTGACCTGGTTGCGGTGGTGGAGTTCGGCCGGGTCCACGGTGAACGTTTCTTCGGGGGCGAGCACGGCGAAGTCGGCGTCACGGCCGGCCTCGATCGCGCCCTTCTGCGCCAGGCCGGCGAGGGCGGCCGGGGCCGCGGACATCCAGCGGACCACGTCCTCCAGGGTCCGTCCGCGGCGGCGGGCCTCGGTCCAGATCGCCGGCAGGCCGAGCTGGAGGGAGGAGATGCCGCCCCACGCGGTGGAGAAGTCGCTGGTCTTCAGGTCCGCGGTGGAGGGCGAGTGGTCGGAGACGATGCAGTCGATGGTGCCGTCGGCGAGCGCGTCCCACAGGAGGTCCTGGTTGGCGGCTTCACGGATGGGCGGGCAGCACTTGAACTCGCTGGCTCCGTCGGGGACTTCCTCGGCCGTGAGGGTGAGGTAGTGCGGGCAGGACTCGACGGTGATCCGGACGCCCTCGGCCTTGGCGGCGGCGATCAGCGGCAGCGCGTCGGAGGAGGACAGGTGCAGGACGTGGACGCGCGCGCTCAGCCGCCTGGCCTGGGCGATCAGGTTGCCGATCGCGGTGTTCTCGGCGTCGCGCGGGCGGGAGGCGAGGAAGTCGGCGTACTTGGGGCCGGGGACGGCCGGCGCGGAGTCCAGGTGGTGCGGGTCCTCGGCGTGCACGATCATCAGGCCGCCGAAGCCGGTGATCTCGGCGAGGGAGGCCGCCAGCCGTTCCTGGTCGAGCTCGGGGAACTCCTCGACGCCGGAGGGCGACAGGAAGCACTTGAAGCCGTAGACGCCGGCGTCGTGCAGCGGGCGCAGGTCCTTGACGTTGTCCGGCAGGGCGCCGCCCCAGAAGCCGACGTCGACGTGCGCCTTGGTCCGGGCGACCTCCTGCTTGACGCGGAGGTGGTCGACCGTGGTGGTCGGCGGCAGTGAGTTCAGCGGCATGTCGAGGATCGTGGTGACGCCTCCGGCCGCGGCGGCGCGGGTGGCCGTCCAGAAGCCCTCCCACTCGGTGCGGCCCGGGTCGTTCACGTGCACGTGGGTGTCGACCAGGCCGGGGAGCAGGACGTCGTCGCCGAAGTCCTCCAGCCGGGCGCCGGCCGGCACCTCGGCGTCGTGCGGCAGTACGGCGACGATCTTCCCGGCGGCGACGGCGACCGAAGCGGCGCGCGTCCCGCCGGGGGTGATGACGCGAGTCGAGCGCAGTACCAGTTCCACGTCGTCGGACACGCCGGAACCTCCCCATCTACTTCCACAGAGCGAAATTCAACGTTCTGTTGACGGAGTCTCGCCGCCGATCCGGGGCCAGTCAAGAGCGCCCGGACAGAGCACCGACACACGAGTGCCGCAATTGGATGTTTCCACAGGATGGAATTAAGATTTCACTATCCAGAATGTAGCTATCACCACCGGGGGGTGGGCAGGTAACTTCCCGAGGACGTCCACCACCCGGACAAACCCCCTCTGACCGGCGGGGACGGCTTCGACCCGGCTCTAGGGCCGACGCCGACCGACCGGTAGGCTGCTTCCTTGCCTGCCAGCACCGAAAGGACCGCGCCGTGCCGACGTCCAGCGCCAGCACCACCGACGCTTCCGCCAAGCCCACCGCCGGCGGCGGTGGCGTCCAGTCCCTTGAGCGCGCCTTCGATCTGCTCGAACGCATGGCCGACGCCGGGGGCGAGGTCGGCCTCAGCGAGCTCTCCACCGCCAGCGGTCTGCCGTTGCCCACCATCCACCGCCTGATGCGCACCCTCGTGGCGTGCGGCTACGTGCGGCAGCAGCCCAATCGACGGTACTCCCTCGGGCCCCGGCTGATCCGCCTCGGCGAGTCCGCGTCGCGCCTGCTGGGGACCTGGGCGCGTCCGTACCTGGCCCGTCTGGTGGAGGAGACCGGCGAGACGGCCAACATGGCCCTGCTCGACGGGGACGAGATCGTCTACGTCGCCCAGGTGCCCTCCAAGCACTCCATGCGCATGTTCACCGAGGTCGGCCGCCGGGTGCTGCCGCACTCCACCGGCGTGGGCAAGGCGCTGCTCGCGCACACCCCCGCCGACGAGGTGCGGGCCCTGCTGGCGCGGACGGGGATGCCGGCGGCGACCGAGAAGACCATCACCACCCCCGAGGGCTTCCTGGAGGCCCTGGAGCAGGTCCGCAGGGCGGGCTACGCGGTCGACGACAACGAGCAGGAGATAGGAGTCCGCTGCCTCGCCGTGTCGGTGCCGAACTCGCCGACCGCCGCCGCGATCTCCATCTCGGGTCCGGCCGGCCGGGTGACCGAGGCCGTCGCCGAGTCCTTCGTGCCGATCCTGCAGAACGTCGCCGCCGAGCTGTCGGTGGCGCTGCAGAGCCAGAGCCCCGCGTAGGTCCGTGCGTACGAAGGCCCCGGCCCCCCCTCACGGCGGAGGGGGCCGGGGCCTTCGCGTACGGGCGGGTGCTCAGGCGGCCGGGGCCGTCTCGGACTCCGGGGCCGTCTCGGACTCCGGCGCCGTCAGGCGGCCGTCGGTCATCGTCGCCGTCAGGTCCATCCGTTCCAGGTGCGCGTGGTCGTGGGTGACGAGCACGGTCGCGGTGGAACGCTCCCGGGTCAGGGTGACCAGCAGGTCGAGGACGGCCGCGCCGCGCTCGTGGTCCAGGGCGCTGGTGGGTTCGTCGACCAGGAGCACGGCCGGCTCGTTCATCAGGGCGCGGGCGATGTTGACGCGCTGGCGCTGGCCGCCGGAGAGCTGGTGGGGGCGCTTGTCGGCCTTGTCGGCGAGCCCCACCGCGTCCAGCAGTTCCAGCGCGCGGCGGCGCAGCGTCCGCGCGGGGCGGCCCGACAGGTGGGCCATCACCTGGAGCTGTTCGGCGGCGGTGAGCGAGGCCAGCAGGTTCGGCTGCTGGAAGACGATGCCGATCTCCTCCCGGCGCAGGGCGGCCTTCTCGGCGGCGCTCAGCCGTGCGGTGTCCCGCCCGGCCACCACCACCTGCCCGGAGTCGGGGGTGACCAGGGTTGCGGCGACGGCCAGCAGGCTGGACTTGCCGGAACCGGAGGGGCCGATCACCGCGGCCAGGGTGCCTGCCGGGACCTCCAGGTGGACCCGGTCGAGCGCGGTCAGCCGACCCTCGCCGTCCGGATAGGTGAGCGTGACGTCGTGCACGAGCAGGGTCATCGGGCGCTCCCGAGGGCGGTCAGGGGGTCGACGGCGGTGATCCGCCGGATGGACAGGGCGGCGCCCAGCGCGCCGAGCACGATCATGATCGCGGCGGGCACCAGCACGGTCGCGGTGTCGAGGACGAAGGGCACGTCGCCCCCGCTGATCAGCGCGCCGAACCCGGCGGCGAGTGCCGTACCGAGCCCGGTGCCGATAGCGAGCATGACCACGGCCTGGCCGAGGGCGTCCTTCAGCAGGTACGGGGTGGAGGCGCCCAGTGCCTTCAGCACGGCGATGTCGCCGCTGCGCTGGATCGTCCACACGGTGAAGAAGGCCCCTATGACCAGGGCGGAGATGATGAAGAGGAAGCCGCGCATCAGCTGGAGCGAGCCGTTCTCGGCCTGGTAGGACCCTATGGCGCCGAGCGCTTCGTCGATGGTCTGCGCCTTGGTGGCGGCCGCCGCGTCCCCGGCGGCGAGGTCGGCGGAGGCGGTGGTGTCGAGCGCGATCACGGTGGCGAGGGTGTCGGCGGGGGTGCCCGGGTTGCCGATGCGCTGCCAGTCGCCGAGGTCCGTCCAGATGACCGGGGTGTGGCTGTAGGCGGCGGTGCCGGAGACGGCCACCACGGTCAGTTCCAGCGGGCCGATCCTCAGCCTGTCGCCGGCGGTCAGGCCCCCGAGCTCCTTCGCGGCCTTCTCGGTGAGCACCACCCGCCCCGGTGCGAGACCGCTGCCGCGCGGCGGGAGCGGTCCGGCCGGGTCGACGCCGAAGGCGGAGACCGCGGCGGTGCGCCCGCCGGCCGCCGCATTGGTGGTGCGGATGCCGAGCGGCTCGGCGGATTTCACGCCGGGCTGTGCGCGCCAGGCCCGCCAGGCCCTCTCGGGGACCTGCGAGTTGGTGAAGGACACCTTCTGGTCCCCGGCGGGGGCGGCGAAGGCCAGACGGCCGGCGGGCAGCCCGGTGACGGCCGAGACGTTCTCCCGGGCCAGGCCCGCGGTGAGCCCGGACAACAGGCCGACCAGCAGTGTGATCAGCAGTACGACCGAGCCCATGAGGGCGAAGCGGCCCCTGGCGAACCGTAGATCTCTCCATGCGACGAACATGGTCCCCACCCTGGTCTCCCGCAGGGACACGGGGCATCGCGCCACGGTAGCGATCCTGGTATCGAAGGACGCATCCGGACATCAAACTTTCGATTGACCGGCGGGCGCGGGGCCGCCTTTACGCTGGTCGGGCCATGGCTGATCCGGAATCCCCCACTCCCCGCCCCCTGACCCCCGTCGCGCGCGTCCTGCGGCTGTGCCTGCACGCGCTGCTGTTCGGGCTGCTCGCGCTCTGCGCCGGGCGGGCCGTCACCGACTCCGCGCCGCGCGCCGGCTGGGTGGTCGCCGCCTGCGCGGTGCTGGCCGCCGTCTACACGGCCGGTGTGCTGGCGCCCTCGGTGCGCCGCTCCCCGCGCGCCGGGGCGCTCTGGCTGGCGGGACTCGGCGCGGCCTGGGCGGGGCTGCTGGTGGTCTCCCCCGACGGGCTGTGGATCGCCTTCCCGTTGTACTTCCTGGAACTGCACCTGCTGCGGCTGCGCTGGGGTGTGGCGGCCGTCGCGGCGACCGCGTGCGCGGCGATCGGCGGCTTCCTCGCGCACAGCGGTGCGGTGACGCCCGGCGCCTTCCTCGGGCCGCTGCTCGGCGGGGCCGTGGCGGTGGCGACCGTACTGGGCTACCAGGCGCTGTACCGGGAGAGCGAACGCCGCCGCGAGCTGATCGAGGAGCTCATCGCGACCCGGGCCGAACTGGCGGCGGCCGAGCGGGGGGCGGGGATCCTGGCCGAGCGGGAGCGGCTGGCCCGGGAGATCCACGACACCCTGGCGCAGGGGCTGTCCTCGATCCAGCTGCTGCTGCGGGCGGCGGAGCGTTCGCTGGCGGAGCCGGCCCCGGCGGGCCGGCCGGACGCGCCTGAGGGCCCGGGCGACGCGGGGTCCGCAGCCGCGGCCGGCGCAGCCGGGGGAGATCCCGTCGACCCCCGCGCGGCAGCGCTGGCGCACATCGGCGCGGCCCGGGAGGCCGCCCAGGACAACCTCGCCGAGGCGCGTCGCTTCGTACGGGCGCTCACCCCGCCGGACCTGGAGCACGGCTCCCTCGCCGCCGCGCTGGAGCGGCTGTGCACGGCGGCTCCGGGGCCGCGCGTCCGCTTCTGCCTCAGCGGCGCGCCGCGGGTACTGCCCACCCCGTACGAGGTGGCCCTGCTGCGGATCGCGCAGTCGGCGCTGGCCAACGTGGTGCGGCACGCGGGGGCCGGGCGCGCCGAGATCACCCTGACCTTCATGGACGCCTCGGTGACGCTGGACGTCGTGGACGACGGGACCGGCTTCGACCCGTCGTCGGCGCCCTCCGGCGAGGGCGGGTTCGGGCTGCCGGCGATGCGGTCCCGGGCCGAGACGCTGGGCGGGCTGTTCACCGTGGAGTCCGCACCGGGCCAGGGCACCGCCGTGGCCGTCACGCTGCCGCTGCCCCTGGAGGCCCCCTGATGACGATCCGCCTGCTGCTGGCCGACGACCACCCGGTGGTCCGGGCCGGGCTGCGTGCGGTGCTGGACACCGAGCCGGACTTCACGGTGGTCGCGGAGGCCGCCACGGCGGAGCGGGCGGTGGAACTGGCCGCCTCCGAGCCGGTGGACGTGGTCCTGATGGACCTCCAGTTCGGTTCGGGCCTGCACGGTTCGGCGGCGACCGCGGCGATCACCGCCCGGCCGGGGGCGCCCCGGGTCCTGGTGCTGACCACGTACGACACGGACGCGGACATCCTGGCGGCGGTCGAGGCGGGCGCCTCGGGCTACCTGCTGAAGGACGCCCCGCCGGAGGAGCTCGCGGCCGCCGTCCGCACGGCGGCGGCCGGACAGTCGGCGCTGGCCCCCGCGGTGGCGCTGCGCCTGATGGACCGGATGCGCACGCCCGCGGAGGCGCTGACGAAGCGGGAGCTGGAGGTGCTCCAGCTGGTCGCGGACGGGCTGTCGAACCAGCAGATCTCGAAGGAGCTCTTCCTGAGCCAGGCCACGGTCAAGTCCCACCTGGTGCACATCTACGCGAAGCTCGGCGTCGACTCCCGCACCTCGGCGGTGGCCGCGGCCGCCACCCGCCGCCTGATCCGCACCCGGTAACCGGCCCGCCCGGCCCGCGGCCCTGATGTTCCGTCCGGCGGCCGACGCCCCCATCCGGGGCTTGCGCAAGCCGGCCCGAGGGGTGTCCGGTGCCCGCCGGGATCACGGGGCAGCCCTCAGGCGACCCAGTGGGGCCGCTCCACCGACGGGGTCAGCGGGACCCCGTCGTGCAGGGCGGCCGCCAGGCGGCGGACGCCCTCGTCCAGGCGGTCCGCCGGGAGGGTGTACGGGATCCGCAGCCGGTGCTCGAACGTCCCGGGGTCCACCCCGAAGCGGGCGCCGCGCCCGATGTGCACCCCGTCGGCCGCCGCCCGCTCCGCCAGCGCCGAGCTGACCGGCTCCCCCAGGTCCACCCAGAGGGACAGCCCGCCCGGGGGCAGCTGCCACGACCACTCCGGAGCGTGCCGCTCCAGGGCTCGCACGAGCGCCTCCCGCTGCCGCCGCAGCTGCGCGAGGCGCTCCGGCAGGGTCCGTTCCAGGCCGTCCAGCAGGGGCAGCGCCACCAGCTGGTCCAGTACCGAGCCCGTCATGTCGGCGGCCACCTTCACCGCCGCCAGCTCCGTGATCATCTTCGCGGTGGCCCGTACCCAGCCCACCCGCAGCCCGCCCCAGTGCGTCTTGCTGAGCGAGCCGATCGTCACCACGTGGTCGGCTCCGCCCCGGGGTGCCAGCGAGGCCAGCGGCGCCGGCGCCGGCACGTCCAGGGCGATGTCGGCGATGGTCTCGTCGACCACGAGCCAGGTCCCGGTCCGCCGCGTCGCCGACAGCAGTCGCAGCCGCTGCTCCGGCGGCATGAGCAGGCCCGTCGGGTTGTGGAAGTCCGGGACCGCGTACGCCAGCCTGGGCACGGTCTGGCGCAGCGTGGACTCGGCGATCTCCATGTCCCAGCCCGCGTCGGACACGGCGATCGACCCGGTGCGCAGCCGCGCGTGCCGCAGGGCGTCGAGGGCGTTCGCGTACGTGGGGTTCTCGGTCACCACCCGGTCGCCCGGCCCGCACAGCAAGTTCACGACCAGCGAGAACGCCTGCTGGGCGCCGGCCGTGACCAGGATCTGCTCGGGGCGGGTCGCCAGCCCGCGCCGGGTGAACCGCTCGGCCACGGCGCGGCGCAGGTCGGGCAGCCCGAAGGGGTGGTAGCCGGGGCTCCGGGCGAGTCCCGGCAGCCGGGGCGCGGCCCAGGCCAGGGCCTGGGCGAGGCTGTCCGCGGGGGCGCCCATGGCGGCGATGGCCAGGTCGATGCCGGGGTCGCCGTCGGCCTGGTAGCCCCCGGAGCCGACGATCAGGTGCGCGCCGACCGGGCCGTGGCCTTCGGGGAGTTCGGTCCAGGTGCCGGAGCCGCGCCGGCTGCGGACGTAGCCGCTCTCGCGCAGCAGGTCGTAGGCCCCGGTGACGGTGGCCCGGCTGGCGCCGAGCGCCTCGGCGAGCTCGCGCTCGGCGGGCAGCCGTACGTGCAGGGCGATCCGGCCGTCGAGGATCAGGGTCCGCACGGCGTCGGCGAGGGCCCGGTATCCGGGACGGGCCAGCACCCCGGAGGGCAGCAGAGCCGCGAGCTGACGACTGCCGAGGGTCCTGTCCGCCGTCTGGACGATTCGCCCGTTTGCCATGCCAACCTCCCCTGATTGGCTCTGCCGACCAGACCAATCGAGGGTCAGACTCGCGGTATTGGCCCCCGATTGGCAAGGAGACCGCCATGTCGTACCCCTTGACCGACCGTGCAGAACGCGCCCTGGCCGCTGCTGCCGAGCAGCGGGTCTCCGAGCCGCTGCGCCTGGCGGCCGGGCTGGCGGCAGTACGGCGCCTGCTGGCGCGGCGGCCTCGCCCGGCGGTGCAGGGGCGAGAATCGCTGTCATGTCATCCCACGCGACCCCAGCCCCCCAGTCCCCGGCCCCTGGCCCCGTGATCGCCGGCCTGCTCCTCGCCGCCGGCGGCGGGCGCCGGCTGGGGGGCCGCCCGAAGGCCCTGCTGCCGTACCGCGGCCGTCCGCTGGTCGAGAACGCCGTGCGGGTGCTGCGCGATGCGGGCTGCGGCCCGGTCCACGTGGTGCTCGGCGCCTGCGCGGCCGAGGTCCGCGAGCGGGCGGACCTGACCGGCTGCGTGGTCGTGGACAACCCGGACTGGGCGGAGGGCATGGGCTCGTCCCTGCGCGTGGGCCTCGCCTCGCTCGCCGGTACGGGCGCCGGCGCGGCCCTCGTCTCGCTGGTGGACCAGCCGGGCATCGGGCCGGCGGCCGTGGCCCGCGTCCGGGAGGCGTACCGCTCCCCCGCGAGCCTGGTCGCGGCGGCGTACGACGGGGAGCGCGGGCATCCGGTGCTCTTCGGCTCGGACCGCTGGGCGGACATCACGGCGACGGCGAAGGGGGACAAGGGCGCGCGGGTGCACCTGACAGAGCACGCCGACGAGCTCACGCTGGTGGAGTGCGGGGACATCGCCGAGGCCTTCGACATCGACACCCCGCCCGACCTGGCACGACTGGCTTGAGCGGCGGCCGGGCGCAGTTGAGCGGGCAGTGACGGGAGTGGCACTGAGGGCCACCTGGCGGCGGGTTCTGTCGACCCGGAGAATCTCGACATCAACAAACCATTGAACTTCCACCATAAGGAAATTACTATCCACTGGTCAGAAGCGCCCTGAACCCCCAGACGGCGCCCGCGACCGTATCCCGGAACTCTCCACACCCGGCGGCACTGCGTGCCGTCCTGCGCGAGCATTCCCCCGCGGCCGCCAGGCACCGCCGCTGAAGGAGTGACAGACATGTCCGCACCAGCGCCGTCGTCGCCGGCCATCGTCGACGCCGAGCCCCTGCCCCGCCAGGACGAAGTCCTGACCGAGGCGGCTCTCGCCTTCGTGGCCGAGCTCCACCGGCGGTTCACGCCCCGCCGCGACGAGCTCCTCGCCCGCCGCGGCGAGCGCCGCGCCGAGATCGCCCGCACCTCCCACCTCGACTTCCTCCCGGACACCGCACAGGTCCGCGAGGGCGACTGGAAGGTAGCG
The DNA here is from genome assembly GCF_044745505.1 of Streptomyces sp. NPDC086989. Lineage (NCBI taxonomy): Bacteria > Bacillati > Actinomycetota > Actinomycetes > Kitasatosporales > Streptomycetaceae > Streptomyces > Streptomyces sp. NPDC086989. Next base: position 91,436 of record NZ_JBIVAL010000016.1, on the reverse strand, counting down.
CCGGCGCCGGCCGCGCTGAACGACCGCCGCGTGGAGATCACCGGTCCGACCGACCGCAAGATGACCGTCAACGCCCTGAACTCGGGCGCCAGGGTCTGGCTCGCCGACTTCGAGGACGCCTCCGCTCCCACCTGGGAGAACGTCGTCCTCGGCCAGCTCAACCTCATCGACGCCTATGAGCGCCGCATCGACTTCACGGACCCGCGCACGGGCAAGTCGTACGCCCTGAAGCCGGCCGAGCAGCTGGCGACCGTCGTGATGCGCCCGCGCGGCTGGCACCTGGAGGAGCGCCACCTGCAGATCGACGGCCGCCCGGTCCCCGGCGCGCTGGTCGACTTCGGCCTGTACTTCTTCCACAACGCCAAGCGCCTCATCGCGCTCGGCAAGGGTCCCTACTTCTACCTCCCGAAGACGGAGTCGCACCTGGAGGCGCGCCTCTGGAACGAGATCTTCGTCTTCTCCCAGGACTACGTCGGCATCCCGCAGGGCACGGTCCGCGCCACGGTCCTGATCGAGACCATCACCGCCGCGTACGAGATGGAGGAGATCCTCTACGAGCTGCGCGACCACGCGGCGGGCCTGAACGCGGGCCGCTGGGACTACCTGTTCTCGATCGTGAAGAACTTCCGCGACGGCGGCGAGAAGTTCGTCCTGCCGGACCGCAACGCGGTGACGATGACGGCCCCGTTCATGCGGGCGTACACCGAGCTCCTGGTCCGCACCTGTCACAAGCGCGGCGCGCACGCCATCGGCGGGATGGCGGCCTTCATCCCCTCCCGCAAGGACGCCGAGGCCAACCGGATCGCGTTCGAGAAGGTCAAGGCCGACAAGGACCGCGAGGCGGCCGACGGCTTCGACGGCTCGTGGGTCGCCCACCCCGACCTGGTCCCCATCGCGATGGCCTCCTTCGACGCGGTCCTCGGCGAGAAGCCCAACCAGAAGGACCGGCTCCGCGAGGACGTCTCGGTGGCTCCCGGCGAGCTCATCGCGATCGACTCGCTGGACGCGAAGCCGACGTACGAGGGCCTGCGCAACGCGGTCCAGGTCGGCATCCGCTACATCGAGGCCTGGCTGCGCGGCCTGGGAGCCGTCGGCATCTTCGGCCTGATGGAGGACGCGGCCACCGCCGAGATCTCCCGCTCGCAGATCTGGCAGTGGATCAACGCCGGTGTCGTGTTCGAGCACGACGGCGCACCCGTGACCGCCACCGCCGACCTGACCCGCGAGATCGCCGCCGGGGAACTGGCCGCCATCCGCGCCGAGATCGGCGAGGAGGCGTTCGCGGCCGGAAAGTGGCAGCAGGCACACGACCTCCTCCTCCAGGTCTCCCTGGACGCCGACTACGCGGACTTCCTGACCCTGCCGGCGTACGACCAGCTCATCGGCTGACCACCCGACTTCGGCTGATTCGCACAGCAGCCGAACCCGTCTCCGCCCCCGCTGCCCCAGGCACCGGGGGCGGAGCCGTTCCCGCGCCCGGGTGACGGCGCGGTGCCCAACCTCTTTGCGGCCGCCGGGAGTACGCCGCGGACGGGAGCCGGGAGTACGCGAGCGATGCGGGGAGTACGCCGCGAACGGGCGGCGGGGGAACGGCGCGAACGGGCGGCGGGGGAACGGCGGTATCCGGCCGGGGGCGGCGGACGGGCCGCGGCCGAACGACCGGTCGGTCGTTACGTCATCGTAATCTGCGGCTACCTAGCGGTAACAACGTGGCCCGTGTCACCTTTCCGGTGCCACCGGCCGGCGGTACCCCCACTTCCCCAGCCATGCACCGGAGTTCACTCCGGCTTCGCCATGGCCTACCGCAGGAGTTCCGCTGTGATCGGATTCCGCAACGCCAGCAAGGACCGGTCCCGTAGTCGAGTGCGACGACTCGCCGGGGCCGGGGTGGTTCTGCCGCTCGCCGTCAGCGCTCTGGTCGGCGGTTCCGCGGGAACCTCCGTGGCCAGTCCCGGGGCCGGGCCCACCGCCGTGGTGTCCATGGGCGACAGCTACATCTCCGGCGAGGGCGGCCGCTGGCAGGGCAACAGCCTGACCAACACCGGCAATCGCACCGGGACCGACCGCGCTTGGGTCTCCGGGAGCACCTACGACCCCACGAAGGTGTACGGGACGACGGCGGACGGCTGCCACCGCTCCGACTCCGCCGAGGTCAGGAGCGCCGGGGCCGTCGCCGACATGGCCGTGAACCTGGCCTGCTCCGGGGCGACCTCCGAGAACGTCTTCCGCGCCTCCAACGGCGGCGTGTCCTTCAAGGGCGAGGCCCCGCAGGCCGATCAGCTCTCCGCCGTGGCCGCCGCGAACAACGTCAAGGTCATCGCCCTGTCCGTCGGCGGCAACGACCTCGGCTTCGCCGACATCATCAAGGACTGCGCGCTCGACTTCGTCCTGTGGAACTCCTACTGCTACGACGACCAGCAGTACGCGGTGGACCAGAAGATCGACGGCGTCATGGCGAACGTCGGCAAGTCGGTGGACGAGATCCGCGCCGTGATGCGGGCCGCCGGGTACACCGACTCCTCGTACCGGATCGTGCTCCAGTCCTACCCCTCGCCGATCCCGCGGGGCGCGGAGAACCGGTACACCCAGAGCGACTGGAGCCGCCTCAACACGGGCGGATGCCCCTTCTGGAACCGGGATTCGGACTGGGCGCGCGACTCGCTCGTCCCGCAGCTCGCCAACCGTCTCAAGGGGGTGGCCGCCGCCAAGGGCGTCCAGTTCCTGGACCTGCGGGACATGCTGCAGGGCCGCGAGGTGTGCGCGAGGGCCAGCAAGCTGGTGAGCACCTCGGCCCCCGCGTCGGCGAAGACGAGCGAGTGGGCGCGCTGGATCGACAGCAGCGAGACGCAGGGGCCCGTCCAAGAGGACATGCACCCCAACTACTTCGGGCAGCTCGCGGCCGGCCGCTGCCTGAACCTGGCGCTCGCCCAGCCGGCGACCTCCGCCTCCAGCTGCAAGAACACCCCCGGGGCGGACCAGACGGGGATGTTCCTGACGTCCGCCCCCTGAGCCGGGCGTGAGGAGTGGGGCGCCCGCGGAGAGCTCCGCGGGCGCCCCTTCCCGTACGCGCACGTGCCGCACTTCCCGTGCGTGCACCCGCGCACCGGCGCACCCCGTGTGCCCGCGCGCCCGCGCGCCCTCACCCGCGTACGGCAGCCAGCGCCTCGTCGTACAGGACCGGCAGGTCGGCGCGCCCGCCGCTGCGGACCCAGGCCTCGGTGGCGGCGTCCACGCAGGCGAAGACGGTCGCGACCACCGCCGCGGCGCGCACCTCGGGGATGAGCCCCTCCCCCGCACCCATGCGGGCGGCGACGGCGGGCAGGACCATCTCCTGCCAGCGCAGCCGCTTCTGGGTGTAACGGGAGCGGAGCGACGGGGTGTCGAAGATCATCGTCGTGATCTCCAGCAGCTGCCCGGGCTCTCCGTGGGCGTCCATGAGGACGACGAAGCCCGCGCGCAGGGCCTCCCACGCCGTGGCGGCCGCGGGCTGGGCCTCCACCGTCGCGCGCAGCAGCTCCCCGAGCTCCTCCTGCTCGCCGCAGACGATGTCCTCCTTGGTACCGAAGTACCGGAACAGCGACCGCTGGGAGATGCCGGCCTCCTTGGCGATCTGCGCGATCGTCGTCGCCTCGTAGCCCTGCTCGGCGAAGAGCCGCATGGCCGTGTCGTAGATGCTCGCGACCACCGCCTGGCGGGAGCGGTCCCAGAGGGTCTGCTGCGTTGCCGTGGTCCCCATCCGGCCAGCATATAGGCGGTCCGCCAACCTGCGCCCCGCTGTCCGGTTGGCAGTCACTGCCAGGCAGGCATAGAGTGATGGCGTAGACATCCACGCCCAGACATCCACACCCAGGAGGCCACCGTGAACGCGGTCGACTACCGAGGCAGGACCACCCTGATCACCGGCGCGAGCTCCGGCCTGGGCGCCGAGTTCGCGCGCCAGCTCGCCGCGCGGGGCTCCGACCTCGTGCTCGTCGCCCGCCGCGAGGACCGGCTGAAGGCGCTCGCCGGGCAGCTGTCCGAGGCGCACGGCGTGGTGGTGGAGACCATCGCCATGGACCTGTCCGCCGAGGGCTCCGGCGAGCTGCTGGCCGCCGAGACGGAGCGGCGCGGCATCACGGTCTCCAGCGTGATCAACAACGCCGGGTTCGGCACGTACGGCCGCTTCCACGAGGAGGACCCCCGGCGGCTCCGCCAGGAGACTGCGCTCAACATGACGGCCGTGGTCGACATCAGCCGGGCCTTCATCGGCACACTGCGCAGCCGGGGCGAGGGCGTACTGGTCAACGTCGCGAGCGCGGCCGCCTACCAGCCCGTGCCGAACATGGCCGTCTACGGCGCCACCAAGGCCTTCGTGCTCAGCTTCACCGAGGCCCTCTGGCAGGAGTCCAAGGGCACCGGGCTGCGCGTGCTCGCCCTGTCGCCGGGTGCGACGAGGACGGAGTTCTTCGACGTGGTCGGTTCGCAGGACGCCGCCGCCGGCACCCGGATGCAGACGTCCGAGGTGGTCGTGCGCACCGCGCTGCGGGCTCTGGACCGCAAGAGCCCGCCGCCGAGCGTGGTCTCCGGGGCGCTGAACCGGATCATGACCCTGAGCGGCCGCTTCGCGAGCCGCCGTATGGTCGTCGGGATCGTGGGCCGGATGCTCTCGCCCCGCAGCGCCGCCCCGGCGAACGCGTAAGGGCTGTCGCGCCGGAAAACCGGATGGGCGCGGTGGCTCCGGGCTGGCATGATCCCGTCCATGCCCGCCCGCGCCGCACGCCCCAGCCTCTACATCTCCGTCGACATCGAGGCCGACGGCCCGATCCCCGGGCCCTACTCGATGATCAGCCTGGGGGCCGCCGTCGCCGGGCGCCAGGACGGGGCCTCGTATACGGCCGCGGACCCCGAGCAGCACACGTTCTACCGTGAACTCCGGCCGATCGGCGACCGGTTCGTCCCCGAGGCGCTCGCCGTCAGCGGGCTCGACCGGGACCGGCTGCTCCGCGAGGGCACCGACCCCCTCGCGGCCATGGACGCCTTCCGGGCGTGGGTGCGCACGGTGGCCGCGGAGGCCGGCGCGCAGCCCGTCATGTGCGGCTACCCGGCCTCTTTCGACTGGACCTTCCTGTACTGGTACCTGATCGCCTTCGGCGACGACAGCCCCTTCGGGCACTCGGGCTGCCTCGACATGAAGACCCTGTACGCGGCGAAGGCGGGGGTCCCGCTGCGCGCCGCGGTCAAGGGCCGGATGCCGCGCGAACTCCTCTCCACCCGCCGGCACACCCACCACGCGCTCGACGACGCCATCGAGCAGGCGGAGCTGATGAGCAACCTGATGCTCTGGACCCCTGCGGCCGACCCCTCCGGCCCGCGCACCACGCACCTGTCCCCGGGCCGCACGGAGGCCGGGGGCACTGCACCTGCTGAGCCGCCGCCGTCCGGCGACCGGTAGGCCGTGTCGTCGAAGTCCCGTCTGGCCGGCGGGGCCTGGTACGCACGTCGCGCCACGCTCCCGGGGCGCCGGGTGCGGGAACGGCGCCGCGGCGCCGTACGCCACACCCGCAGTGGGTGGCCTACGCGCCGCCGTGCCGTGGTCCTCCCGTACGGGACTCAGTGCGCGGGCAGCGGCTCCGCACAGCCCTCGGCCGCCGCGGCCCGCCGGGCCCCGAAGTGGTTGAAGGCCAGGTTGAGCACGATGGCCACCACGCAGCCGGTGCTGATCCCGGAGTCCAGGACGACCAGCAGGTCCTTCGGGAAGGCGTGGTAGAAGTCCGGCGCCGCGATCGGGATCAGGCCGATGCCGACCGAGGCGGCGACGATCAGGGCGTTCTCGCCCTTCTCCATGGCGGCGCCCGCCAGGGTCTGGATGCCGCTCGCCGCGACCGAGCCGAACAGCACGATGCCGGCGCCGCCGAGGACCGGCAGCGGGACCACGCCGATGACGGAGGCGGCCATCGGGCACAGGCCCAGCAGGATCAGGATGCCGCCGCCCGCGGCGACGACGAACCGGCTGCGGACCTTGGTCATCGCCACGAGTCCGATGTTCTGCGCGAAGGCACTGCACATGAACCCGTTGAACAGCGGGCTGAGCGCGCTGCCGAGGGTGTCGGCCCGCAGTCCGCCCTCGATCGTCCTCGCGTCCGCCGGCCGGCCGACGATCTTTCCGAGGGCCAGGATGTCGGCGGTGGACTCGGTCATGCAGACGAGCATGACGATGCACATGGAGACGACGGCGGCGGCCTGGAACTGCGGGGCGCCGAAGTGCAAGGGCGTCGGGAAGCCCACGAGGGAGGCGTTCTTGACGGCGTCGAAGCTGGTCATGCCGAGCGGCAGGGCGATCAGCGTGCCCGCCACCAGGCCGAGCAGGATGGAGATCTGCTGGAGGAAGCCGCGCAGGAACTTGCGCATCACCAGGACGATGACGAGGGTGGCGGCGGCCATGCCGATGTTCTTCATCGAGCCGTAGTCGGTGGCGGTGCGGTTGCCGCCCTGTGACCAGTTGAAGGCCACCGGCAGCAGGGAGACGCCGATCAGGGTGATGACCGTACCGGTGACCACGGGCGGGAAGAAGCGGACGAGTCTGCCGAAGTAGGGGGCGGCGAGGAAGCCGACGACGCCGGCGACGACGATCGCGCCGAAGATGACGGGGATGGCGTTGTCCCCCTCCCCCTTGCCGATCGCGATCATCGGGGTCACACCGGCGAAGGAGACACCGTTGACGAAGGGGAGTTTGGCGCCGATCTTCCAGAACCCGAGGGTCTGGAGGAGGGTGGCGAGCCCGGCGGTGAAGAGCGAGGCGCCCATCAGGAACGCGGTCTCCGTGGCGGAGAGTCCGACGGCCGGGCCGACGATCATGGGCGGGGCCACGACACCCGCGTACATGGCGGCCACGTGCTGGAGACCGCTCGTGAACATTTTCAGCGGAGGCAGGGTCTCGTCGACCGGGTGCCTCTCCACCGGTGTAGCGACTGCGTCTTTGCGAAACCTGGGCGCTGCGGCCACGGCTTCCTCCGGTCGGTTAGACACGTCGGCAGGGACGTGGGTTTCTTGGAGGTGGTGCGAAAGCGGTGCGAGTCGAGCCTGGGTGTGCAGTTGTGGGGTGCTGCCGTGGTCCACGGCATGCGGAAACGATTCGCCCGAGTCGGTTCCACAGAGGGGTGAAAGCGGTGGGAGGGGAAGAGCAGCGGTGGCACGAGTCACCGCCCCGGGAGGCGCCCTCGGAAATCCCTCGGGCGCTCCCCGGGAACGGCTGCCGCGGACCCCGCTCGGGTCCGCGGCCGCCGGCCGGGGGCCGTCCCCCCCGGCCGGACTCCTGGAGGCACCTCCCAGCAGTGGCCGGGGGGCTCAGCCCTGCGCGGAGATGCGCGCGAGGCGCTGGGCCTCTTCGCGGGTGGACACCGCGATGGCGTCCTCGTCGGCGAAGAGCAGCCGGTTGTTCTCGACGATCTGCTTGCCGTTGACCAGCGAGAGGGTGACCGGGGCGGCCGCACCGAAGACCAGTGCGATGACCGGGTCGGCGATGGAGGAGTGGGCCAGCGTGCCCAGGTTCCACATCACCAGGTCGGCGAGCTTGCCCGGCTCCAGGGAGCCGATGTTGTCGGCGCGGCCGAGCACCTGGGCGCCGCCGTACGTACCGAGGCGCAGGGCCTGGCGCGCGTTGAGGGCCGCCTCGCGGTGGACCGGGTTCAGACGGTTGATCAGCAGCGCGTTGCGCAGCTCGGTGTGCAGTTCACCGGACTCGTTGGAGGCCGTGCCGTCCACGCCGAGGCCGACCGGGACGCCGGCGGCGAGCATGTCCGGGACCCGGGCGATGCCGGCGGCCAGACGGGCGTTGGAGGACGGGCAGTGCGCGACACCGGTCTTGGTGCGGGCGAACGCGGCGATGTCGGAGTCGTTCATGTGGACGCTGTGCGCCATCCACACGTCCTCGCCGAGCCAGCCGGTCGACTCGAAGTAGTCGGTCGGGCCCATGCCGAACAGTTCCTTGCAGAACTGCTCCTCCTCGACGGTCTCGCTGCCGTGCGTGTGCATGCGCACACCGAGGCGGCGGGCCAGCTCGGCGCCCTGCTTGAGCAGTTCGGTGGAGACCGAGAAGGGGGAGCAGGGGGCGACGGCGACCTGGGTCATCGCGTCGAAGGAGTAGTCGTGGTGCTTCTTGACGGTCGCCTCGGTGTCGGCGAGCGCGCCTTCGAGGGTCTCGACGGCGTGGTCCGGGGGCAGGCCGCCGTCCTTCTTGCTGCGGTCCATCGAACCGCGGGCGAGGGTGAAGCGGACGCCCATCTCGGACGCGGCGCGGATGATCGCGCCGGACAGGTCGCCGGAGCCCTTGGGGTAGACGTAGTGGTGGTCCATGGCGGTGGTGACGCCGCCCTTGGCCATCATCGCCAGGGAACCCTGGGCGGCCGTGTACGCCATCTGCTCGTCGATGCGCGCCCACGTCGGGTACAGCGCGACGAGCCAGTTGAAGAGGTTGTGGTCGGTGGCCAGACCACGGGTGATCCACTGGTAGAAGTGGTGGTGGGTGTTGACGAGACCCGGGGTGACGAGGTGACCCGTGCCGTCGATGCGGCGGACCACGTTGTCGAGGTTCTCGGGGGCCCTGCCCGCGCCGAGCGACTCGATCTTGTTGCCGGCGACGACCACGTGGCCCGAGGCATACTCGGTGTCGTTCGCGTCGACGGTCGCAATCGCACAGTTCTCGATGACGATGCGCTCTACTGCGCCGTCATGCGCTGCCGATGCTGCCATGGGACTTCCTCGTGCTTTCAGTGGCGGTGCGGGCACGGCAGAACCCGGGGGATTTGAGTGCCGGAGCCGGGCCTGACAGCTGACAGTACTGCCGCCCCGTGGGGTTGCTCCGGGTGCCGATTCAGGAAGCTGCAACGTGTCGCGCGCTGCGGTCCCGGGGCAACTGCGGTGCCCCGGGACGCGCGTGCCACGTCAGAGGTTGGTCATGTCCACCGGGATGCGCGCGTCGGCGCCGTCCCGCAGGATCGTGGCCTCGATCAGACCGTACGGGCGGTCCGCGGCGAAGTAGACCTCGTTGTCGTTCTTGAGGCCGAAGGGCTCCAGGTCGACGAGGAAGTGGTGCTTGTTCGGGAGCGAGAATCGGACCTCGTCGATCTCCGAACGGTGGTTGATGATGCGCGAACCCATCTGGTACAGCGTCTGCTGCAGCGAGAGGGAGTAGGTCTCCGCGAAGGCCTGGAGCATGTGCTTCTTGGTCTCGGCGTAGGACTTCTCCCAGTTGGGCATCCGCTGCTCGTCGTCGGTCCAGTTGAAGCGCCAGCGACCCGACACCTGGGTGGCCAGGATGCGGTCGTACGCCTCCTGGAGGGTCGTGTACTTGTCCTTCACGTAACCCCAGAACTCGGAGTTCGTGGAGTTCATGACGATCAGGTCCTTGAGGCCGGAGATGACCTCCCAGTTCTGCCCGTCGTACGTGATCTGGGTGACGCGGGTCTCCATGCCCTTGCGGACGAAGGAGTGGTTGACCTCGTCGGAGCCGATGAACTTGGAGTTGGCGTCCGAGGTGGCGATCCGGTCCCAGGCGTACTCCTCGATCCGGATGCGCGCGCGCTGGATCGGCTCCTGGCTGTTCACGAACCAGCGCGCCAGGTGGATGCCGAACTGCTCGGCCGACTCGATGCCGTACTCCTTGGCGAACGCGTACACCGTGTTCTTGGTGGTGTCCGTCGGCAGGACGTTGGCGTTCGAGCCGGAGTAGTGGACGTCGTCCATGTCGCCGGAGAGGGCGACGGAGACGTTCAGGTCCTTGATGTGGTGCGTGTCGCCGTCCCGCGTGATCTTGACGACGCGGTTCTCTGCCTTGCCGTACTGGTTCTGGCCCAGAATCGTGGCCATGCTAGCTCCCTCGGTAAACGGAGTAGCCGAACGGGTTGAGCAGCAGCGGTACGTGGTAGTGCTCGCCCGGGTTCACCGCAAACGTGATGGTGACCTCGGGGAAGAACGCACCGCTGTCCCTTACGCGGGGGGCGTCCTGCTGCGCCTCGGCTTGCTTCTTGGCGAAGTACGTCTCGGTCTCGAAGTCGAGACGTACGTGGGTGGTTCCCTCCGGCAGCGCCGGCAGGTCCTTGCAGCGCCCGTCCGCATCGGTGGCGGAGCCGCCCAGGGCCGCCCACTCCCCGTCGAGCCCCGTACGGGCCGACAGGGAGACGGCGACGCCCTCGGCGGGGCGTCCGATGCTGGTGTCCAGGATGTGCGTGGACACCGAATTCCTCGGCGATGCCGCGGTCTCAGCGCTCATGCTCACTCTCCTTCTCCTACGAGTTCGACGAGACGGGTCAGGCGGATCCGGTTGATCTTGACGAGCTCGCCGCGGGCGATCTCCCGTTCCTGCTCCGGCGAATTGTCGATCCGGACCTTGACCGCGTCCCGCATGAACTCACCGGTCGCACCGGTGGCGCAGATGAGGAAGACGTGGCCGAACTTCTCCTGGTACGCCAGGTTCAGTTCGAGGAGCTCGTTCCTGAGCTCCTCCGAGGCGCCGGCCATGCCGCGCTGCTCGCGCGCGGAGGTCGGGTCTCCCGGCTTCGGCCGGCCGATCGGCGCGTGGCCTGCCATCGCCTCGGCCAGGTCCTCGGCGGTGAGCTCGGCCATGGCGGCCTCGTTCGCGCTGAACAGGGCGTCGGCGCCGGCGAAGGGGCGCTGGGCGAGCAGCTTGCTCCCCCATGCCGAACTGGCGCACACCTCGTGCAGCTCGGCCGTGGCCGCACTGTCGTCCAAGGCGTTGAACCGGGTGAGACCCGGGGTCGGACTCGAAGTCACGGTAGGCCTCCGTGGCCTGTTGTTGCTTTGACGGGCTGCGCATAGCTAACGCCCTCGACAACACGGCGTCAACACTTTGTTGAAACTTCCCGTACACAAAAGCCGCCGCCCGGATGAATGGGGCGGCGGCTCGTCACTGTGGGTCAGGGTGCTTCACGCTTGGTTGGTTTTATTGGGGTTTTCCCTGTTCAGGTAGTTGTAGACCGTGAAACGGCTTACGCCCAGAGCGCTCGCGACCGTCTCCACACCGTGCCGTACGGAGAAGGCGCCCCGCGCCTCCAGTATCCGCACGACGTCCTGCTTGGACTTCCGGTCGAGCTGCGACAACGGTACGCCGTGACGGCGTTCCAGCGCCGCCAGGATGTGGTCCAGCGAGTCGGACAGCTGGGGCAGCCGGACGGCCAGCAGGTCCTCGCCCTCCCAGCTGAGCACGACGTCGTCGGGCTGCGCCAGGGCCGGATCCATCAGTTCGCCGCCCATCGCGTCGACCAGCGGCTTGACCGCGGTGACGAACGGGTGGTCGCGGGGCTCGCTCATGGGGTGTCCTCCCCGATCACGTTGACCTGGAGCGAGACGCGCGTGGCGCCGGACTCCAGCGAGTCGCGCAGCAGCGCGGTCACCGCGGTCAGCACCGCGTCGGCCTCACCCTCGGCGGTGTTGCCGAACGGACCGACGTCCACCGCGTCCAGCTGGGCCTTCTGGATGACCTCGCGAGCGGCCACGGCATGGGCAGGGGCCTCTTCGAGATCGAAGGGCTCGGTCGTGAACTCCACTCTCAATCGCACGCTGGTCAAGCTACCTCCCGGTCACTCTTTTTCGGCAGTCCGGGCTTGACAAGTGCGGCGCCCTGCTTGCAGTCTTCCATCAAGCAGAAACTAACTTCCGCAATACGGAAGGAGCGCACACCCCTCATGGGATACACGGACCAGCGCTTCGATGTGAACCTTTCGATCCTCTTCACGGAACTCCCGCTCCTGGAGCGTCCCGCGGCCGCCGCCGCGGCGGGCTTCACCGCGGTCGAGCTGTGGTGGCCCTGGATCGAGACCCCCACCCCCGCTCAGGAGGAGCTCGACGCCCTCAAGAAGGCTCTTGAGGACGCCGGCACCCAGCTGGTGGGCCTGAACTTCTACGCCGGACAGCTGCCGGGCCCGGACCGCGGTGCGGTCTCGGTACCCGGTGAGGAGTCGGACCGCTTCAAGGCCAACATCGACGTGGCCGCGGACTTCGCCGCCTCGGTGGGCTGCAAGGCGCTGAACGCCCTTTACGGCAACCGCGTCGAGGGCGTGGACCCGGCCGTCCAGGACGAGCTCGCCCTGGAGAACCTGGTCGTGGCGGCCCGGGCCGCCGACCGCGTCGGCGCGATCCTGCTGATCGAGACCCTCAACAAGCCCGAGTCGCCGCTCTACCCATTGGTGAGCGCCCCGGCCGGCATCGAGGTGGTGGACAAGGTGAACGAGGCCACCGGCCTCGGGAACGCCAAGTTCCTCCTCGACCTGTACCACCTGGCGATGAACGATGAGGACCTCTCCGAGGTCATCGAAAAGTACGCCGCCAAGACCGGGCACGTCCAGATCGCGGACAAGCCCGGACGCGGTGCCCCCGGCACCGGCGAGCTGCCCCTCGAAGAGCTGCTCGACCAGCTGAAGAAGGCCGGATACGAGGGCTACGTGGGGCTGGAGTACAAGGCCGCCGACGCGGCCGCCTCCTTCGCGTGGCTGCCGGCCGGGGCCCGCGCCGCCCGGTAGGCGGACGAAGTCCGGGCGATCAGCCAGGCACCCCTCGCACTTTTCGTACGAAGCATTAAGAGAAGGACCCTCATCATGAGCACCCTCCCCAACATCGCCTGGATCGGCCTCGGAATCATGGGCTCCCCCATGGCCGAGAACCTCCTGAAGGCCGGCTACTCGGTCACCGGCTTCACGCTGGAGCAGGACAAGCTCGACCGCCTGGCCGCCGCGGGCGGCACCGCCGCCGGCTCGATCGCCGAGGCCGTCAAGGACGCCGACGTCATCATCACGATGGTGCCCGCGTCCCCGCAGGTCGAGGCCATCAACTACGGTCCCGAGGGCATCCTCGAGAACGCGAAGTCCGGTGCGCTGATCATCGACATGTCGTCGATCACCCCGCAGACCTCGGTCGACCTCGCGAAGAACGCAGCCGAGAAGGGCATCCGCGTCATCGACGCCCCCGTGTCCGGCGGCGAGGCCGGCGCCATCGAGGCCGTCCTGTCGATCATGGTGGGCGGCGAGCAGGCCGACTTCGACGCGGCCCTGCCGATCCTCGAGGCGCTCGGCAAGGTCATCGTGCTGTGCGGCCCGCACGGCTCCGGCCAGACGGTGAAGGCCGCCAACCAGCTCATCGTCGCGGTGAACATCCAGGCGTGCGCCGAGGCCGTGGTCTTCCTGGAGAAGTCCGGCGTGGATCTCAATGCCGCCCTCGACGTCCTCAACGGCGGTCTGGCCGGCTCCACGGTCCTGACCCGCAAGAAGGACAACTTCCTCAACCGCGACTTCAAGCCCGGTTTCCGGATCGACCTGCACCACAAGGACATGGGCATCGTCACCGACGCGGCCCGCAACGTCGGTGCGGCGCTCCCGGTCGGCGCGGTCGTCGCCCAGCTGGTCGCCTCCCTGCGCGCCCAGGGTGACGGCGGGCTGGACCACTCCGCCCTGCTGCGCGCGGTCGAGCGCCTCTCCGGCGCCCAGGTCTGAGACCGGCCCCGCCGGCGCGGCCCGCTCCGCGGGCCGTCCCTCCCCCTCACGGGGGCCTGAGTTTCCGGATGGTGCCGGTGCTGACACCTGTCCTGTCGCGCCCAAGCGCCGGCACCGTCCGGATCACCTCTCCTCATCTTTGTTCAACAAACTGTTGACGCTGCGTTCAGCCTGAAATTAGGCTGTTCCGCATGACGGAAGACGCTTTCCGTCAGCAGGTTCCCGTACGGAAGGTCACCATGTCGAAGCGCACGCTGACGACCGAGTCCGGCGCCCCGGTCGCCGACAACCAGAACTCCGCCACCGCCGGCGTCGGTGGCCCTCTGCTGGTCCAGGACCAGCAGCTGCTGGAGAAGCTTGCCCGCTTCAACCGGGAGCGCATCCCGGAGCGCGTGGTGCACGCCCGCGGCTCGGCCGCGTACGGCTACTTCGAGGTGACGGACGACGTCACCGCGTACACCAGCGCCGCGTTCCTGAACACGGTCGGCAAGAAGACCGAGACCTTCCTGCGGTTCTCCACCGTCGCCGACTCGCTCGGCGGCGCGGACGCGGTCCGCGACCCGCGCGGCTTCGCCCTGAAGTTCTACACCGAAGAGGGCAACTACGACCTCGTCGGCAACAACACCCCGGTGTTCTTCATCAAGGACCCGATCAAGTTCCCCGACTTCATCCACTCCCAGAAGCGCGACCCCTTCACGGGCAAGCAGGAGCCGGACAACGTCTGGGACTTCTGGGCGCACGCCCCCGAGGCGACGCACCAGATCACCTGGCTGATGGGCGACCGCGGCATACCGGCGTCCTACCGCCACATGAACGGCTACGGCTCCCACACCTACCAGTGGACCAACGCCCAGGGCGAGGCCTTCTTCGTCAAGTACCACTTCAAGACGAACCAGGGCATCCGCTGCCTGTCGGGCGAGCAGGCCGCCGAGCTCGTCGGCAAGGACGCCAACTCGCACCAGACCGACCTGCTCCAGGCGATCGAGCGCGGCGTGAACCCGAGCTGGACCCTCTACGTCCAGATCATGCCGGCCGCCGAGGCCGCGGACTACCGTTTCAACCCGTTCGACCTCACCAAGGTGTGGCCGCACAGCGACTACCCGCTGCAGCGCGTGGGCCGCCTGGTCCTCGACCGCAACCCGGACAACGTCTTCGCCGAGGTCGAGCAGTCCGCCTTCTCCCCGAACAACTTCGTCCCGGGCATCACCGCCTCGCCGGACAAGATGCTCCAGGGCCGCCTGTTCGCGTACGCCGACGCCCAGCGCTACCGCCTCGGTGTGAACCACACCCAGCTGCCGGTCAACGCCCCGAAGGCGACGAAGGCCGACAACTACGGCCGCGACGGTGTCATGGCGCTGCGCAACGGCTCGCGCCACGACAAGAACTACGAGCCCAACTCGTACCAGGGCCCGGCCGAGACCGGTCTCGCGCTCGGCGCCCCGAAGGCCGTCTCCGGCTACACGGGCACCCACGAGGCCCCGGCCCACACCAAGGACGACGACTTCTTCCAGGCCGGTGAGCTCTACCGCCTGATGTCGGAGGCCGAGAAGCAGCGTCTGGTGGCGAACATCGCCGGCGGCCTGTCTCAGGTCACCCTGGAGGACGTCATCGAGAAGAACCTGGCTCACTTCCACGCCGCGGACGCCGACTACGGCAAGCGCGTCGAGGAGGCCGTCCGCGCCCTGCGCGACGCCTGAGCCCGCAAGCTGCACCGGGGACCTGGCGGGAGGTCAGGTCCCGGGTGCCGAGCCCGAACCGCGGACCCGGATGAGGGGTGGTACGCGGCGAGGGCAGGACGAGGACCGCGACGGGCGTGTGAGCCAGTGCGGTGGTCATGGGTGCCGAGGCCCGTCTCTTGACCTGAGGGAGACGACGCCGGAGCACTCGTCACCGCCCGTCGCGGTCCCAGCCACTCCTCTCCTCTCCTCCGTACGAGGGGGCCACGCACAGGGTCCCCCTCGTACGGAGGAGGTTCCTCCCGGCCGCCGGTCCCCACCGGCAGCCACGGAAAGACTCCGCCCGGCGGTGCGAACGTCCTGTCGCGCCAGCCTCGCTCCGTCGGGCGGTCACACTCAAAGCGCCGAGTCACGGACGGTCCCGTGACTCGGCGCTTTGGCTTCGGGGGTCGGGACCAGACGGCGTCGGGACCAGACGGCCGGGCCCTGACGGCCGCCTGACGCGGGCCCCGGGGCCGGGCCCTGGAGTCGGGCCCTGGGGTCGGGTTCGGGGCCGGGCCCTGGGCGTCAGCGGGCGCGCCGGTCGTCGATCCCGACGGCCAGGTGCGGCCAGGCCGCGGCGAGTGCGGCCAGTTCGCCGGGGGTGGGGCCCTGTGGGGGCAGCGGCCCGGCGGGGCTGAAGTGGACGGTCGTACCCGTCGTGCCGTCGTCGGCCACCGGTGTCAGACCGGTCACGGGAACCCCGTGTTCGTACCGCTGCACCCACGCCCCGCCCGCGCGCCGGTTGGTGTGCACGAGCCATGCGCTGAGCGCCGCGACGACGGACATGCCGCGCCGCGGGTGGCCGTCGGGCAGGAGCTGCGCGTCGGGGTGGTCGAAGAACCGGAGGTCCTTCGTCGCCATCACCGGCTTCTTCACCGGCCGGCCGTGGTCGTCGAAGCGGGTGTCGGTGCCCCGGCCTTCGTCGGCGACGGACACCGAGCCATCCGTGTACAGCGTGACCGTGCACCGTCCCCCGCCCACACAACCGGCCTCGTCGGCCGCGTAGGCCATCACTTCGAGCAGCAGGTGGAGAAGGCCGCCGGGGGCGATGGCGGCCCGGTCCTCACGGATGCGGGCCAGGTGGTCGACGTCCACGGAACGCGCCCAGTCGTGCGTCGTGTTGCGCCACACAGCCGTTGATCTGTCCATATCAGCAGTATGCCGAGCGGACCGTCGCCCTCACGCCCGGGCCCGGCGGGGAACCCGTACGGACGGGGTCAGCGCCGCCGCGGGTGTGCGGCCGTGGTCCGTGAAGGCCGACCAGACCGTGACCAGCAGGGCCACCCCGACCGCGTTGGCCAGCTGCTGCACGGCGTTGAGGACGCCGGAGGCCGAGCCCACCTCCGGTTCGGCCACGCCCGCCAGGATCACGTCGAACAGCGGCGGGATGACCAGGCCCATGCCGAGCCCGGTGGCGAAGGTACCGGGGACCAGCCGCCAGCCGTCCGTCACGCCCCCGGCGCAGGCGGCGAGCAGCCCCGGCCCCAGTACGGTGAGGACGGTCCCGCACTGGATCACCACCCGGCCACGGCGCCGGGCGAGTGCACCCGCTGGGCCCGCGGCGGCGGCGATGCCCAGGGCCCTGGGGGCGATCGCGTACCCGGCGCCCTGGGGCGAGAGGCCGAGCGGGCCCTGGAGGCAGAGGGACAGCACCGTCATCAGGCCGGTGAACGAGGCGAAGAAGGCGACCGCGACCAGGATGCCGCTGGTGTAGCCCCGGTTGGCCGGCAGGCACGGCGTCATGAGCGGCGAGGGCCGCCGGTGCATGCCCTCGCAGCCCGCCGTGCCCCCGGGGACTGGCGCGACCCGCTGGCCGCCCTGGTCACCGACGTGGCGCATGCCCTCAACGCCCACCACGGCATCGGCCGCGTCTCACTCGGCGCCATCCCGGCCTCTCCCGCCTGGCTCGGCCTCTTCGACCGGATCCTCGGCCTCCTGCTGGCCGGTGGGGTCGAACCGCAACGCGCGTCCTGGGGCTGCGATCTGATCGTCTTTCACATCGACGCGGTCACGTACGAGGTCTCCGTCGCGCACACGGCCACAACCCCGGCCCGTGGCCAGCACCCGCCCTCCGGCGACGGGCCGGACGCCCTCCAGAACGTGCTGGACAGCCGCCACGCCCAGGTCTCCATCGAGGAGCGCCTCGCCGGGCTGGTCCCCGGCCGGTATCCGCATCTGGCTGCCGGCACCGCCGAGTTGACGGCCGTCCCCGCCGCCGCCCGGCTCGCCCTCGGCATCGAGGTGCTGATCGGCGGCCTCGCCCCGCAGGGACGGGAACGGGAACGGCCCCCGGCCCTCCTCGTGGAGGGCCGGGGGCCGTGACGTACAGCCGCGGGTACCGGCTCGGCGGTCAGACCGCCAGCGGGCGGATCGCGGTCGGGGCGTGGCCCGGCTCGGTCGCGAGCTCCTCGAACTCGGTGACGTCGCTCATGTCGACCGTCTTGCTCATCGAGATGTTGGTGATGCGCTCCAGGATGGCCTCGACGACGACCGGGACCTGGAACTCCTGGGCCAGCTTCTTGGCCTGCTCGAAGGCCTCGCCGAGCTTCTCCGGGTCGGTGACGCGGATCGCCTTGACGCCCAGGCCCTCGGCGACCTTGACGTGGTCGACGCCGTAGACGCCGATCTCCGGGGTGTTGATGTTCTCGAATTCGAGGTTGACCTCGAAGTTGATGCCCAGGCCGCCCTGCGCCTGACGGATCAGGCCGAGGTAGGCGTTGTTCACCAGGACGTGGACGTAGGGGATCTTGTGCTGGGCGGCGACCGCCAGCTCCTCGATCATGAACTGGAAGTCGTAGTCGCCCGAGAGGGCGACGACCGGGGTCTCGGGCTGTGCGGTGGCGGCGCCGATGGCGGCCGGGATGGTCCAGCCGAGCGGGCCGGCCTGGCCGCAGTTGACCCAGTGACGCGGCTTGTAGACGTGCAGGAACTGCGCGGCCGCGATCTGCGACAGGCCGATGGTGGTGACGTAGCGGGTCTCCGGGCCGAACGCCTTGTTCATCTCCTCGTAGACGCGCTGCGGCTTCATGGGGATGTTCTCGAAGTGCGTACGGCGCTGCAGGGTCGCCTTGCGGTCCTGCGCGGACGCGGCCCAGGCGGAGAAGTCGGGCAGCCTGCCCTCGGCCTTCCACTCCTTGGCGATGGCGACGAAGAGCTCCAGCGCGGCCTTGGCGTCGGAGGCGATGCCGTAGTCCGGGGCGAAGATCTTGCCGAGCTGGGTGGGCTCGATGTCGACGTGGACGAACTTGCGGTCGCCCCGGTACGCGTCCAGGTTGTAGCCGGTGTGGCGGTTGGCCCAGCGGTTGCCGATGCCGAGCACGAAGTCCGACTCCAGGAACGTCGCGTTGCCGTAGCGGTGCGCGGTCTGGACGCCGACCATGCCGGCCGCCAGCTCGTGGTCGTCCGGGATGATGCCCCAGCCCATCAGGGTGGAGATGACGGGGACGTTGGTCAGCTCGGCGAACTCGACCAGCAGGTCGGAGGCGTCGGCGTTGATGATGCCGCCACCGGCGACGATCAGCGGGTGCTCGGACTCCAGCAGGAAGCTCAGGGCCTTCTCGGCCTGGGCGCGGGTCGCGGACGGCTTGTAGACCGGCAGCGGCTCGTACGTCTCGGGGTCGAACTCGATCTCGGTCAGCTGGACGTCGATCGGGAGGTCGATCAGGACCGGGCCCGGACGGCCGGAGCGCATCAGGTGGAAGGCCTGCTGGAAGACGCCGGGAACCTGGGCCGCCTCCAGGACCGTCGTGGCGGCCTTGGTGACGGGCTTGGCGATCGTGGCGATGTCGACGGCCTGGAAGTCCTCCTTGTGGAGCTTCGAGACCGGAGCCTGACCCGTGATGCACAGGATCGGGATCGAGTCCGCGATCGCGGAGTACAGGCCGGTGATCATGTCGGTGCCGGCCGGGCCCGAGGTACCGATGCAGACGCCGATGTTGCCCGCCTGGGCACGGGTGTAACCCTCGGCCATGTGCGACGCACCCTCGACGTGGCGGGCGAGCGTGTGGCTGACGCCACCCACGTTCTTGAGCTCGCGGTAGAACGGGTTGATCGCAGCGCCGGGCACGCCGAACGCTTGCGACACACCCTCGCGCTTGAGGATCTCCACTGCAGCGGCGGCGGCTGTCATACGAGGCATCGAGTTCTCCTGCGGGTCTGGCGGTCAGACTGTTCCGGTTTCCAGGGCGTTTCCGCAATCCGGAAGTTTTGTTCTGCTATACGGAACAAGCTAAGTGGCGCGTCCCGGCACGTCAAGGAGCATGAGCACCCCGGAACACACCAAAAGCCGCGTCTCACGCAAGCGACTTGTACGAAAGACCGGGACTCCGTCGGCAACCGGCGGAAAATCGGGGGCGCGCCCGCCCCGCCGGTGGCAGGTGGTGGAGCATGGACGTACGCACGGCGACGGAGGGGGCCGACACTCATGGCGGACGCGGTACCGGTGCGCTGCCCGGCGTGCCTGCGCGAGAACGACTACGCGGCCCCGGTCTTCCCCTGTGCCTGCGGGAGCCCGGTCACCCCGCCCCTGGACCTGGAGTCGCCGCCCCTGCCGCTGACGCACCGCACCTGGTCGGACGCGTGGGTGGCGGTGCGGTGCGCGGCCTGCGCACGGGTGAGCGAGTGGCCGCACCCCGAGCTGGGCTGCGCCTCCTGCGGGACGGTGGCGCGGATCGCGGTGCACCCGCTGGAGCCGGAGCCGGGAACCGGGGCACCGCAGCCGGAGGGACTGCTTCGGCGTCCCGGTGTACGGGGTGCGGGGCCGGGGCCGACGCCGGCCGTACGGGGACCTGCGGGAGCGGAGGACGGCGGCGGGTCCGGAGCGGCGGGGCCGGCGGGGCCCACGGGTCCGGGGGGTCCGTCGGGTTCGGCGGGGCCAGCGGGGTCTGCGGGGCATGGGGGACTTCAGGGGCCTGGGGGACCCGGGGGGCCTCGGGGGCCCGGCGGATCGGCTTCGGCGGGGGCTTCGTCAGGGCCCGTGGCTCGGCCCGCGTTCCGTCCGATGACCATCCGTACCGCCCGCGACGCGGTGTCCACGGCCGCCCTGTACCTGCGGTGGCTCGGCTTCCGGGACGTCCGGCAGCCCGATGCGCGGCCGATCCCCTCGACGGCCGTGGACCTGAGGGCCCCCGGGCTGGTGGCACAAGTGGACCCGACGACCGCCCCGGCCGGGCTGCGGGCCGTGGAGTGCGTCTGGCTGAACGGCCTGACGGCCTCCGCGACCAGCGTCTACTTCGCGCTGGCCGGTTACACCCAGGAGGCCCGCTCCCGCGCGGACGACCTCGGGATACCGCTGTTCGTCATGGACCTCACCGGCGTGCCGCAGCCGGTCAACGACCCGGCGGAGGCGCTGGTGGGGGCGGGGGCGTAGGGGGCGGCGCGGGCCGGAACGTAGGCTCGGAACAAACGTCCGCACACGTGGGTTGCGGTCTGCTGTCTGCCCTTTTCCTGCCGAGGAGCGCCCGATGAGCCTGTACGACATCCCGCTGACCACCCTGTCCGACGAGCCGACCAGCCTGGCGGCCCACAAGGGCAAGGCGATCCTGCTGGTGAACACCGCCTCGCAGTGCGGTCTCACCCCGCAGTACTCGGGACTGGCCCGGCTGCAGTTCACGTACGAGGACAAGGGCTTCACCGTCATCGGCGTGCCCTGCAACCAGTTCGGCGGGCAGGAGCCCGGCACCGCCGACGACATCGCGACCTTCTGTGCGACCGGCTTCGGCGTGACCTTCCCGATGCTGGAGAAGACCGAGGTCAACGGCGAGAACCGGCACCCGCTCTACCAGGAGCTGGTGAAGACCGCGTACGCCGACGGCGAGGCGGGCGGCGACATCCAGTGGAACTTCGAGAAGTTCCTGATCTCCCCCGCCGGCGAGGTCGTGGCGCGCTTCCGGCCGACCGTCGAGCCCGAGTCCGCCGAGCTCGTCGCCGCGATCGAGGCTCAGCTCCCGGCGTAACGGCACGCGGGGCGGCCCGTCGTAACGGCACTCGGGGCGACCCGTACGAGGAAGCGCGCGACCGCACCGTACGGGCCGGGCCCCCGCGCGGCACCACCCCGGGCCGCGCCACCACACCGGGCCGCGGCCCCACGCCGGGCCGCCCGCGCAGCACCACGCCGGGCCCCCGCGCGGAACCGTGCCGGGCCGCCCTTGCGGCAGACCCGGATGCGGGCGGCACCCGGGCCGACGCTCGGACCGCCCGCCCCGGCCCTTGCGGTGCGGGGCGGTTGCGGCGCGGGGCGGCGCGACGGACGTCATCCGGCCCATGGCCGGATGCCGTCCGTCAGCCGAGCTCGGCCTCGTCGTACTCCGCCCCCGAACCGGCCGCGGTGAGCTCCCGCAGCTCCACCCGGCGGATCTTGCCGGACACGGTCTTCGGCAGCTCCGCGAACTCGATGCGGCGGATCCGCTTGTACGGGGCGAGCACCGCGCGGGAGTGCGCGAACAACACCCGGGCGGTCTCCGGCCCGGGCTCCCACCCGGCGGCGAGCGCGATGTACGCCTTCGGCACGGCCAGCCGCAGCGGGTCGGGCGCCGGGACGACGGCGGCCTCGGCGACGGCCTCGTGCTCCAGCAGCGCGCTCTCCAGCTCGAACGGGCTGATCTTGTAGTCGGAGGCCTTGAAGACGTCGTCCGAACGCCCGACGTAGGTGAGGTACCCGGCCTCGTCGCGGGAGGCGATGTCGCCGGTGCGGTAGAGCCCGTCCGCCATGGCCTCGGCGGTGCGCTCGGGGTCGTCCCGGTAGCCGGTCATCACGCCGGCGGGCCGCGGCCGCAGGTCGACGCAGAGCTCGCCCTCGTCGGGGGACTCCTTGCCGGTGACGGGGTCGATCAGCACGATCTCGTACCCGGGCGCCGGGCGCCCCATCGAGCCGGGCTTGACGGGAGCCCCCGGGAAGTTGCCGATCTGGAGGGTGGTCTCGGTCTGGCCGAAGCCGTCGCGGATGGTGACGCCCCAGGCCTCGCGGACCTTCTCGATGACCTCCGGATTGAGCGGCTCGCCCGCGGCGACCGCCTCGCGCGGGGGCGTGCGGAGCTTGGTGAGGTCGGACTGGATCAGCATCCGCCACACGGTGGGCGGGGCGCAGAAGGTGGTCACGCCGTGCCGGTCCATCTCCGCCATCAGCCGCTCGGCGTCGAAGCGGGTGTAGTTGTGGACGAACACGGTGGCGCCGGCGTTCCACGGGGCGAAGAGGTTGGACCAGGCGTGCTTGGCCCAGCCGGGCGAGGCGATGTTCAGGTGCACGTCGCCCGGGCGCAGCCCGATCCAGTACATGGTGGAGAGGTGCCCGATGGGGTACGAGGCGTGCGTGTGCTCGACGAGCTTGGGGTGCGCGGTGGTCCCGGAGGTGAAGTACAGCATCAGCGGGTCGCTGGCCAGGGTCTCGCCGTCGGGCGTGAAGTGGGCGTCGGCCGCGTACATGTCCTCCAGCCGCCGCCATCCGGTGGGGACGTCGGTTCCGGCGGCGATCCGGGTGTAGGCGCCGGGAACCTCGTCGAACTTGCCGGTGTCCCCGGCGCGCACGACGACGTGCCGTACGCGGCCGCGTTCGATGCGGTCACGCAGGTCGGCCGGGCCGAGCAGCGGGGTGGCGGGGATGACGACGGCGCGCAGCTTCATCGCGCCGAGCATGACCTCCCACAGCTCGCGCTGGTTGCCGAGCATGACCAGGACACGGTCGCCTGCCGCGACCCCCTGGTCGCGCAGCCAGTTGGCGGCGGAGTCCGACCGCACGGACAGCTCGGCGAAGGAGACGGACCGGCTGGTGCCGTCCTCCTCGACGATGCGCAGGGCGTCGGCGGCGTTCCCGGCGGCGATGTGGTCGAACCAGTCGAGGGCCCAGTTGAAGCGCTCGGGCCGCGGCCAGGTGAATCCGGCGTGGGCGGCTTCGTAGTCCCCGCGGCGTTCGAGCAGGAAATCGCGTACGGCCAGGAACTCGGCGGTGGCGCTCTCGGCGAAGTTGTGCGTCATGGAAGGCATCGTGCCGTGCCCGCCGTACGGGCCACCAGAGCGGCGTCAGCCTCGGATTGACCCGAAGCGCACGCGGCCGCGGGCGCCCGGCTCCCCCATGCCGGCGATCAACCGCTCCCCCTCGGCGACGATCTCGTCCCTCTGCGACTTCGACGGCTCGTCGAACAGCTCGACGGTGAGCGTCCCCTCCGCCAGCCGCCACAGCCCGCCGAGGAAACCGTCCACGAGGAGGGTGCAGTGGGCCTGGTTTCCCGTCCAGGAGCGCCCTTTGGCCTCGGGGGCGATCACCCGGGTGCGGTCGGCGTGCGAGAGCAGCAGGTTGTCGAACTCCGGGAGGAAGCGGGGCGGGGCCGGCGTGCCGGGGTCGGGCCGGGGCGCGTCGGGCAGGTCGAAGAGCTCGACGCCGTTCTCGTCGCGGAAGACGGCCAACCGCGGGCGCAGCCGCGCGAAGGCCTCCCCCAGCCGGGTCAGCCCGGCCCAGACCTGCATGTCCTTGACGGAGGCGGGACCGAAGGCGCCGAGGTAGCGCAGGACGGCGTCGTCGAGGGCCTGCGCCTGCGCTTGCGCCTGCTCCCGCTCCCGCTCCTGCCCCTGCGCCTGCTCCTGCTCCTGCTCCTGTGGGGCGGCGGCCGGGCCGAGCCACTTCTCCAGCGTCGTGAGCCGTACCTGCCCGCTGCGCCCCCAGACCCCCCGCGGCGTGACCTGCACGAGCGGCAGCCGGCAGCGCGCGGCGACGGACAGGGCCTGCGGATCGGCGTCCGGCCAGTACGCCAGCAGCTCCTCCCGGATCTCGCCCATGGTGCGGGGGCCGGCCTCGACGAAGGCGCGGGCGAGCTCGCCCAGCCGCTCCAGGTCCACCCCGACGAGGCCCCTGCGGAAGTGGCCGACCTCCCGGTCCCGGGCCCCCTGCACCAGCGGGCGCAAGGTCAGCGCGTCCTGCGCGGTATGGGTGTGGATGGTGGACCGCATGGTGACCATCCGGACCACCCGCCGGGACTCCATCAGTTCCGCGAGCTCGGCGGGCCGGAACCCGGCGAGCCGGGCGTGCAGCTGGAAGTAGGGCGGTTTCACGTTCTGCGCCTGGAGTCCGAGCAGGTGCGCGACGGCGTCCTCTGCGGACATCGCGGCGCGGCTCAGGAGCAGCTGGCGGGCGAGCGTGGCACGGTTGAGGGAACGGGTACCGAGTACGGGATCGTCGTGCGTCGTCCTGGAGGCCATGACAGCACGCTATCCCCGGTTGCGGACACCCCCTGTCCGCAACTCGTCCTTCCACATTCGACCGGGAGCTGACCTGCGATGCCGGAGCGCCGAGACCGCCGCCCCTCACCGTCCGGGAAGCGCCCGGGATGGCGCCGGCCCACGCCCCCGTCCGCCACACCGCCCGCCGCACCACCGGCCGGCCCCCGGCCGGCGCCGGCTCCGGCCGCAGCCCCGGACCACCGCAGCGTGATCGACTCGGCCGTCTACCGCGACGGCCGGCGCATCGCCTCCCCCGCCACCCTCGCCGAGACCTTCCGCCGGCTGCGCGAACAGCCCGACGGCATGGCCTGGATCGGCCTGCACCGCCCCACCGGGCCGGAGCTCCGCTCCCTCGCCGCCGAGTTCAACCTCCACGAGCTCGCCGTGGAGGACGCCCTCGAAGCCCACCAGCGCCCCAAGCTGGAGCGCTACGGCGAGACCCTCTTCGTCGTCCTGCGCGCGGCGCGCTACCTCGACGCCCCGGAGGAGGTCGAGTTCGGCGAGCTGCACGTCTTCGTCGGCCCGGACTTCCTGATCACGGTCCGCCACGGCGCCGCCCCGGACCTCTCCGCGGTCCGCCGCCGCATGGAGGAATCCCCGGAGCTCCTCTCCCTGGGCCCGGAGGCCGCCCTGTACGCGATCCTCGACGCGGTGGTCGACGGGTACGCCCCGGTCGTCGAGGGAGTCCAGAACGACATGGACGAGATCGAGACGGAGGTCTTCCGCGGCGACCCGGAGGTCTCCCGCCGCATCTACGAACTCTCCCGCGAAATGGTCGAGTTCCAGCGCGCCACCCGCCCCCTGGTCGGCATGCTCCACGCCCTGATGGCCGGCTTCGCGAAGTACGGCACGGACGAGGAACTCCAGCGCTACCTCCGCGACGTCGCCGACCACGTCACCCACACCAGCGAACGCGTGGACGGCTTCCGCCAGGCCCTGACGGAGATCCTGACGGTCAACGCGACCCTGGTCTCGCAACAACAGAACGCCGAAATGCGAGCCCTGGCCGAAGCCGGCTTCGAACAGAACGAGGAGATCAAAAAAATCTCCAGCTGGGCCGCCATCCTCTTCGCGCCCACCCTGGTGGGCACGATCTACGGCATGAACTTCGCCAGCATGCCCGAACTGCGCTGGCACTACGGCTACCCCTTCGCCATCCTCCTGATGGCAGTGGTCTGCGTCAGCCTGTACATCATCTTCAAGAAGCGCGACTGGCTGTAGCGATCCACCGCACGAACTTGATCGACTTAGTGCAAGCGAATCTCGGATCACGCCCAGAGGCCCCGTGGGGAGAATCTGGGGAGAATGCGTGGCACCAGGGAGTGAGCCGCACTCCTCCCACCTGCTCCCCCACGCCCTCCGTTCGCCTGAGCTTCGCGCTGGGAAGCCGTACGGCTTCTCAGCTGGGCCTGCAATGCTTCTCGGATGACCAGCAAGACCAGGGGGCAGCGCAGCAGGGTCAAACCCTCCCTTGTCGTCAACGTCGCGGGCGTGTATTCCGAGCATGGCCGACCGGACGCCGTACGGGACCTCCAGGAGATCCTCGCGGCCTGCCGGGAAGCGACGAACCGACCCATGAACGGGTGAGAGAGGCCGGGGCACGACCGCGTGCCGTCCTCCCGCACGCGGTGAAGAGAGGCAGGACGGTGCCCGACGACATCGCCCGATGGCTGAACGAGCACGCCAACCCGTTGAGCACCCTGACCCCCGGCGCGCCGGTGGAGGACCTGAAACCCCTGGGCGAGGCACTGCGGGGGACACGGATCGTCGGGCTGGGGGAATCCAGCCACGGCACGGGCGAGTTCTTCCGGCTGAAGCACCGCATCGTGGAGTTCCTGGTCCGTGAGGAGGGGTTCACCACCCTCGCCATGGAGGCCAGCCAGTCCGCCGCCCGCGCGCTCGACGCGTACGTCCGGTACGGCACGGGCGCCCCCGAACGGCTCGTCGCCCGGCTGGGTTTCTGGACCTGGCGCACCCGAGAGATGGTCGACCTCGTCGAGTGGCTGCGCGCCCACAACCACGACCTGCCCGAAGAGCGCCGGGTCCGCTTCGTGGGAACGGACCCCCAGCTCTGCACCGACTCGGTTGAGGCCGTCGCCGCGTTTCTGCGCCGGACGGCGCCCGATCAGGCCGGGCGCATGGGCGCCCTGGACGTACTGGCCCGGGCCCGCCCGGGCTCGCTTCCGGACCCGGACAAGGCCCTGTTGCGGCGCGCCGAGGAGATCGCCAGCCTCGTCGCGGACCACGCCGGGCGGTCGGATACCCGCGACGACGCCGACGAGGCTCTGGAACACGCGCGGATCCTGGTCCGCGCCGCCGACCTGGTGACCCGGCCCTTCGCCGCCTCGGTCGGCGAGGAGGGCGTGTTAGCCGCGCGGGACCGTTACATGGCCGAGGCCGTCGCACGGCTCGTGGACGACGATCCCGAGGCGCGCGTCATGGTCTGGGCGCACAACGGGCACATCGCGAAGGGCACGTACGGGGAAGGAGTGCCGGCCCTCGGCAGCCGTCTGCGCGAACGGTACGGCAACGCCTACTACGCGCTGGCCCTCCTCTTCGGCAAGGGCTCCTTCCTCGCCCGCCGTGGCAACGACCTTCAGCGGCCGCCGGCGCGCCACCGCATCGGCACCGGCCTCCGCTCCCTGGAGGCCAGACTCACGCACGCCGTACCCGGCGACTACTACGCGGACCTCCGCGCCGCGGGTTCCTCCGCCGACGCCGAGCCCTGGCTGCACGCCCCGCACGCGCAGCGCAGCTTCGGCGCCAACGTCCAACGCTTCCTCTACCGCTTGAACACCGCCCCGCTCATCCCCGCCGAGGACTACGACGGCATCGCGTTCGTAGCACGCTCGACCTGCTCCCACCTGCTGCCCCCGGCGGAGGACTGAGGTTCTCTCACGGCCACAGGTCGAGCGCGGCGTTCAGAGTGAGCTGCCACATCGGTTCGGCACCGGTGCCGAATGCCGCAGCGAGCCCGTACCCCACGGACGTGTCGTACGGGTCCCTGGCACGCTCGGACTCGCCCGCCGCCTCCCAGTCGGCCGACACGCGCCCCTCGCCGCTCGATGTGAAGACGCCGAGCAGCCGCTCGTCCCGCAGCAGCCTGCTGGTACCGAGGGTGTCCGGAACCAGAAGATAGCTGCACTCCCGCGCCCCTGAGACGACCTCGACCCGGTACGAGCGCCGGGTCAGGAATCCCTTGGACGGCCGCAGGGTCTCCTCTGCACCGTCGACGAGCAGAGTGAGGTGCTCGGGGTCGCGCGTCCCGATCGGCACGTGGCTCTCCGGCACGGTGTGCGGGGCCCGCCGGATCTCGACCGGCGGCAGACCGTCCCCGCTCACGACCAGTGTCCCGGCCTCGTGGTCGAGTTCGATCCTGACCGCGCCGAAGAGCGGATCGTCGGCGGGCACGTACGCGTACGGATTCATCGGGACCCTCGCCTCCTGTTCATCCTGGTGATCGTCTTCCGCCAGTCTCGTCCGGACGCCGAGGGCCGGTTCTTTTTCCGGCCAGAGGCGGGCCTAGCCACCAGGTACCGCCAGGCGAACGGCGGCCACCTGCTCCTGCCTCGCTGCCACTACGTCGCGTAGCCGGTCACGCCAGGGATCGCGGTCCCGACCAGCGGCGATCCGTCTTCAGAGGCAGCCGCGACTGGGGAGAATCCGGGGAGAATGAAGCCGTGTTGGGGAGCGGCTGGGGAGGATCGGCCGCATAAACGGGCAGCACAGCGAAAGAGCCGGAAAGGCCGATCGTCGCAGGCCGGACCGTCCGTTCGGGCGATTTCCGCAGGTCAGTGGCTTGAGGGTGACGACTTCAAGAAGATCTCGTCGTGGGCGGCCATCCTCTTCGCGCCCACCCTGGTGGGCACGATCTACGGCATGAACTTCGCCAGCATGCCCGACTGCGCTGGCACTACGGCTACCCCTTCGCCATCCTCCTGATGGCAGTGGTCTGCGTCAGCCTGTACGTCATCTTCACAAAGCGCGACTGGCTGTAGCCGGCGCGGACGGGCCGTTGTCCGAGGCGGCAGCCCGGGAGTTCGCCGGCTTCGACGACAGCGTCATGGGACTCTTCCGCTGAAGCGGAGCAGGCAGGCGGCGGCCGACCGCGGTCCTGGAAGACCCGTGGGCTCGTCAGGGGAGTTTGGCGGTCAGGGCGTCGAGTCTTCGGGTGAGGGTGGCCAGGGTGGCCTGGAGGGCGGCGACGTCCTGCTTGTCCGCCGACTGTTGCGGTTCCGCCAGCTGGACCACCAGGGTGCCGCTCGGTTCGAGGGTGACCTCCGTGGTTTCCGTGACGTCGTCGCCGCCCTGGTGGCGGACCGCCGCGTCCAGGTCGGCGACCCGCAGGCCGTTGCGGCGGATCACCGGGGTGAGCCACTGGCCGTCGCGGGCGAGGGTGGTCGGGGTGCCCTCCAGGAGGCGGCCCAGCCATTCGTAGCGGGCGGCCAGGCGGTCCATCAGCGCGTTCACCGCGAGCAGCACGGCGGCCCCGAAGGCCGCGCCGGCGACCGAGTTGTCCGGGCCGATCACCGCGTTCTGCACGACGTTGGCCAGCAGCAGCATGACCACCAGGTCGAAGGTGCTCAGCTGCGCGAGCTGGCGCTTGCCGACCAGCCGGAGCAGCACCAGGATCAGCACGTACACCACGATGGTGCGCAGCGCCTTCTCCAGGTACGGGATGTCGCTGTGCAGGAGCGGGGTCAGGGCATCGTGAGCGGATCGCACCGGTCAACGCTGGCACAGGGTGGGAGAGCGCGCACCTGCGACCCGCCGTGGCCGCCCGCCCCGTCGAGCGGGCGGCCCGTGCCGTTCAGGCCTCGTGCTACGGCTTCGGCAGGGTGCAGCCCGGGCGGTTCAGGTCGATCTTGTTGCCCGCGCCGATGCAGGGGACGATGATGTACGTCTCCTGCGCGTAGTTGATGCCCTGGCGGACGGTGACCTTTCCGGTCTCGTCCACCTCGCACGGGTTGTTGTCCGTGCAGCGCTGGCCGTCCTCATTGCCCGTGTTGTTGACGGCGACGACCTTGCCCGTCGTCGTGTCGATCACCGGGGAGCCCGAAGTGCCGCCGATGGTGTTGCAGGACGAGGTGTAGCGGACCGAGTCCTTCCAGGTCCACTCGCCCTCCTTGAGGCGGTACGCGAACCCGTCGACGTTGCAGCTGTACGTACGCTTCCAGTACCCCGACACGACCTTGATCGCGGTGCCCTGCACCGGGTGCGCGTCGTTGAGCGTGAGTGCGCTGATGCCGTACTGGCTCTGGATCTGCGCGTACGTCTTGGTCAGCTGGTAGATCGAGATGTCCGTGTCGGTCATCGTCGCGTACGCGACCTTGCTCGCGCGCAGCGTCGCGACGCGCGAGCCCGATGCGCTGAGCAGCGAGAACGAGCGGCTGGACGCCTGGTCCGTGACGACCTCGCCGGGCCCGGGGAAGCCGGTCTCCAGGCAGTGCCCGTTTGAGAGGACGAGCGCGGGGTCGGTCGGCTGGGAGCCGGGGGCGCGGACGACGGAACCGGAGCAGTTGCTGAGCGCGACGGTGCCCGCATAGTTCACGGCGACGGCCGGGGCGGCTTTGTCCTGGGGTGCGGACGCCACGGCCGGGGCCGCCGCCGCTCCTATCAGGAACAGCGAGAGCGCGGCGCCCGCAAGAGGCCTGTTCATGTGGGGCATGTGGGGCATGTGGGGGTTCCCCTCTTGTATGACGATGCAACCGAAGATCCTCCGGTTGTCATGCGCATTGTTGGGATACCCGCCTCAACTGACAAGAGTGCACGCCCGGTTCACTCTCGTCACATTCCGGCCATGATCAGCGCAGCAGGCGCTCCCGCAGCCGGTCCGCCGTCCCGGGCGTGATCCCCACCCGGTCGGCGAGGTAGCCGGCGGCGGAGCCATAGCGCGTGGTCAGGTCGGCGAGGACGAGGGACATGACCGTCGCCGGGGCCCGGCCGTACGCGGGCCAGCGCATGGTGCGGCCCGGGTTGGCGGTGTGCCAGTCGGCCTTCAGGCGGGCCGTGGCCAGCTCGGTGAGCGCGAAATCGGCCAGGATCTCCTCCTCGGACACATCGAGGAGGGTCAGGACGAATGCCGCGATCAGACCGGTGCGGTCCTTGCCGGAGGTGCAGTGGAAGACCGCCGGGCCGGGACCGGCGGCGATGAGCTCGATGGCCCGGCGGATCTCCTCGACGCCGTCCTCGGCCACCTCGGCGAACCGGTCGGCCAGGTACCGCCAGGGGTCGACGCCGGGGTCGATCGCGGCCTGGTCGTACGGGCGGTGCTCGATGCTGAGGTTGGCGTACGTGAACCGCCCGGGCTCCGGGACGCGGCCCTTGGCCTCGATCTCCCACGGGTAACGCAGATCGATGACGGTCCGTATGCCGAGGCCGAGGAAGCGGTCCCAGTCGCCGCCCGCGAGCTTGCCGAGGGAGTCCGCCCGGTAGAGCGCCCCCCAGGCGACGGTACGGCCGTCGGCGGAGCGGTAACCGCCCAGGTCACGGAAGTTGTGCAGTCGTTCGAAGGTGACGTGGCGCAGGTGCGGGTGGCTGTGCGGGTGGCTGTGCGGGTGGCTGTGCGCGTGCGTCTCGGGCAACTGGGGCTCCTCGGAGTGCGGTTGTCGCCCCAGGATGCCTCAGTGCTTGCGCGCGAGCGTGAGGCCGTCCGCGATCGGGAGCATCACCGACTCCATCCGGCGGTCGGCCCGCACGTGCGCGTTGAACTCCCGGATGGCCAGGCCGTTCCCGCGGGCATCAGCGCGCACCGCCTCTCCCCCGTACAGGACGTTGTCGGCGAGAAGCAGCCCGCCCGGCCGCAGGCGCGGCACGAGCTCGTCCCAGTAGGCGCGGTAGCCGGGCTTGTCGGCGTCCAGGAAGGCCAGGTCGATCACCGGGTCCTGCGGGAGCGCTCGGAGCGTCTCCAGCGCCGGGGCGATCGCGAGGTCGATCCGGTCGTCGACCCCGGCCGCCTTCCACGCATCCTGCGCGATCGCCGTCCACTCCTCGGAGACGTCGCAGGTCAGGACCCGCCCGCCGGCGGCCAGTCCGGCGGCGAGGGCCAGGGTGGAGTAGCCGGTGAAGGTGCCGACCTCGACGATCCGGCGGGCGCCGGCCGTCTTCGCCAGCAGCGTGAGGAAGACGCCCTGCTCGTGCGGGATCTGCATCTGCGCCGGTCCGCCGAGCTCGCTCGTGCGCGCGATCAGCCGCTCCTGGACGGGGCTCGGCGGTTCGGCCTGCGCCACCAGGTACCCGTACACCTCGGCGGTGAGGTGCACCGTCTTCACGCCGTCCCCGGTCCTGCTCATGCCGTACGCCCCTCGCGAGTCCGGTACGCGACCCCGCGCGCCGGGGCCGTCCGGCTGCCCAACGACCCGGCCCCCGCAACGGCAACGGCAACGGCAACGGCAACGGCCGATGCCCGCAACGGCAGCTCGTTCTTCGACCGGCCCCGACCGCTGCGCCGACCGGCCGCGGTCGAGGCGGAGCTCAGCCCGCCGTCGGGTGGAGCGTCGCGTACTCCAGCGGGGCCGACGGGTCGATCGTCAGCCCGTGCCGCGGGGCGGGCTCCGCGCCGGCGCGCACCAGCAGGTCTCCGACCGCCGCGATCATCGCCCCGTTGTCCGTGCACAACGTCATCGGCGGGACCCGCAATTCGATCCCCGCCGAGGCGCAGCGCCGCTCGGCCAGGGCCCGCACCCGCGAGTTGGCGGCCACGCCGCCGACCACCACCAGCGTCTTCACGTCGTACTCCCTGCAGGCCGCGACCGCCTTGCGGGTCAGCACGTCGGCCACCGCCTCCTGGAGCGAGGCCGCGCCGTCGGCGACCGGGAGCCGCTCCCCGCGCTGCCGGTGGCCCTCGGCCCAGCGGGCCGCGGCCGTCTTCAGCCCCGAGAAGGAGAAGGCGTACGCGTACGGGTCCTGCCCGCGCGGCCCGCCGGTCAGCGGGCGGGGGAAGGTGACGGCCTTCGGGTTGCCGCCGCGGGCGGCCCGGTCGATGGCCGGGCCACCCGGGTACGGCAGGCCGAACACCCGGGCCACCTTGTCGAAGCACTCCCCGGCGGCGTCGTCCAGGGTGTCCCCGAGGTGCAGGATCGGCTCGCGCACGAGGTCCCGTACGAGCAGCAGCGAGGTGTGCCCGCCGGAGACGACCAGCACCACGCACGGTTCGGGCAGCGGCCCGTGCTCCAGGGTGTCGGCGGCGACGTGCCCGGCCAGGTGGTGGACCCCGTACAGCGGGACGTCCAGCGCGTACGCGAGGGTCTTCGCCCCGGCCAGGCCGACCTGGAGTGCGCCGGAGAGGCCGGGCCCGGTGGTGACGGCCACCGCGTCGAGCTGGTCGGCGCGCAGCCCTGCCTGGTCGAGGGCCCGGTGGACCACCGGGTTGAAGGCGTGCAGATGGGCGCGGGCGGCGATCTCCGGGACGACTCCGCCGAAGCGGGCGTGCTCGTCCATGCTCGACGCGACGACGTGTGCGAGGAGGCGGCCGCCCTGCACGATGCCGGCCCCCGTCTCGTCGCAGGAGGACTCGATGCCGAGCACCACCGGAGAAACAGCCATCAGACCCGCACACCCGACCCTTATTGCGAATAGTTCGCAATAAGGGTACTGGCCGCGCGGGACCACCCGGTCCCGGGCCTGGGCCTCCGTCGGGTGGACGCCGTCGACGGCGGGCGCCACGCCGTGGGCGTCGGTGACGATCGGCAGGTAGTGGTTGCGGTCGTACCCAGACCGTGTCGATCGAGCCGCCCGCGTACGCGCTGGCGTCCCCGTCGAAGACCACGAACCAGGGGCGCAGCGCGGCGTCGGCGTAGCGGGCGCGCGGGTCGCCGGCCGCCGCCGCGTGCACGGCGGGGGCAGAAGGGGCGTCCCGGCTGTGAGGACGGACACGTCGCCCAGCCGGAACTCCCGTCGCCGCGCCGCCGTAGAACAGGGAGCCGATCGGGGTTTCAGGGCGGGAGTACCGGATGTTCAGCAGGGTTCGCGGACGGGCCGTAAAGGTCTGCCTGCTCGTCGGCGTGTGCTGCGTGGTGCTCGCCGGCGGCGCCGGGGTCCTGTGGGAACTGAGGGGCGCCGTGGCGAACTCCGCGGACGGGGATCCCGGGCGGGGGAGCTACGTACAGGACCCCGGGGCGGCCGATCGCGCGGCGGCTGCCGTGCTGGACGGCCCGGCGCGGGAGGGTCCCCCGCCGCAGCCTTCGACGCAGGAAGCGGCGGCGGGGGTTCCGGTACGGCGGGACCCCGCGCCGGGTCCCGCCGTACCGGGCCCGACCGCGCAGGGCACGAGCGGCCCCCCGACCGACGTGCACTGGCGGTCGGGCGGCTGGCAGCCCTCCGATCCGCTGGTCGCGCGGCCCGCCGCCGCGGAACCCGCGACCGGGGCGCTGTTCTCGCCCGGCGAGGACGGGGACGGGGACCACCACTGCTCGGCGGGCGTGGTCCACTCCCCCGGCGGCGATCTGGTCGTCACCGCCGCGCACTGCGTGTACCGCGGGAGCCTGGGCTTCCGGACGAACCTCGCCTTCGTCCCCGGCTACCGGGACGGCAGGGCCCCGTACGGGGTCTGGGTGCCCACGCGGATCGACGTGGACCCCCGCTGGACCGAGGACCAGGATCCCGACCACGACGTGGCCTTCCTCCGGGTGCGCCGGCCGGGCCACCCCGGCGAGCGGCTGGAGGACTCCACCGGGGCCCGGACGATCCGGTTCGGACCCGAACTGCCGGCTCCGGCCCGGGTCGTGGGATATCCCAACGACACCGAGCACCCGGTGGAGTGCTTCAACACCGCCCGTGCCGCGGGGCCCGCGCAACTGCGGCTGGATTGCGCGGACGTACCCGACGGCACGAGCGGTGGTCCGGTGCTGACCGACGGACACACCCTGATCGGGGTGGTCGGCGGCCGCGACGGGGGCGGCGACGAGAAGACCTCGTACAGCAGTTACTTCGACGACGCCGTGCGCGCCCTGTACGAGCGTGCCGTGGCCGCCCGCCAGGGTCCGGTCCGGGCGGGCTGAGCCTATGCGCCGGAGTCCGGCGGTGCGTGGTGGTGCGGCGGGTAGGCGGCGGTCTCCGGGACCGTCGGGAGCCGCCACTTGGACAGGACCCGGATCACCGTCCCCGGGCTGAGCAGGGTGGTCGGCGAGGCCGACAGGGACAGCACGCCGAAGAACGGCCGGGAGATCTCCGGGTCGGCGTTGGCGCCCACGATCACCCTGGCCATGTAAGCCTGGAGGACCTTGGCCGTCTGGTCGGGCGGCGGCCCCTCGGTCCCCGGATACCGCATGTCCTCGCTGGTGGCGATCTGCCAGGCCACCTCCGCGGCGCCGGCCGTGCGCCGCTGGATGCGTCGGGCGGCCGCGGCGATCTCACGGGGTGCCAGGCCGCGGATGGCGCCGGCCAGTGCGTCCGCCGCGAGGGCGGCCACCGTCATGCCGTGCCCGTACACGGGGTTGAACCGGCAGGCGGCGTCGCCGAGGACGACGAATCCGGCCGGCCAGCGGTCGAGGCGTTCGTAGTGGCGCCATTCGTTCGCGGTGCTGCGGAAACCCGTCGGCGAGGAGAGCGGTTTGGCGTCACGCAGGACGTCGTGGAGTGCCGGGGTGCGCAGGGTCCGGGTGTATTCCAGGAACTCCTCGTCTCCGGTCGGCGGGGCGTGTTCGCCGTTGCCGATCAGGGTCGCCAGCCAGCGGCCGTCGTCGAGGGGCACCAGCACGCCCCCGCGCGGGCTGTCCGGCCGGCCCTGGACGTACATGCCCTGCCAGCGGCGGGCCGGGTCCGGCGGGATCTCGTAGTAGCGGCTGGAATAGCCGAGGTGGGAGTCGTAGCGGGTGGTCGCCGGGGCCGGGTGGCCGAGTGCGGCGAGCCAGGCCGGGGCGCGGGAGGTCCGCCCCGTGGCGTCGACCACGAAGCGTGCGGACAGGGGGCCGCCCTCGCGCAGCCGCACCCCGGTGACGGAGCGGCCGTCGGCTCCGGCGACGAGCCCGGTCGCCGCCGATCCGGAGCGGATGCGGATGCGCTCGTCGCGCAGCACCTCCCGGCGGACCGTCCAGTCGATGAGCTCCCGGCTGCCGACGAGGATCCGGGAGCCCGGAACGGGGTGGAACCAGTCGGCCGGGCTCAGCCACAGGAAGTCGCGCGGGGACTCCAGGAGCGCCGCGCCGGCCGCCAGCAGCTCCCGGGTGACTCCGGGAAGCAGCCCCTCCATCACTTCCAGGCCCCGCGACCACAGCACGTGCACGTGCCGGGACTGTGGCACACCGGGCCGGAAGGCCGGTCCGGTGTCCTCCAGTTCGTCACGCTCCACCACGGTCACGCGCGCGAACCGCTGGGCGAGTGCCCGCGCCGCCAGCAGCCCCGCCAGGCCTGCGCCGAGGACCACCGCGTGATCGTGGGCTTCGTGGGCTTCTGGGTGGTTGTCCGTGTCGTCGTCCATGGCGCCGAGTCTGCCGCGACGCCCGCCCGCGGATCAGGTGCCGCCCGGGGCGCCCCGAGGCACCCCGGGGGCGGACGGGCTCACGGCGGGGCGCCCGGACGACGACGACGTCCGGACGGCGGCACGCGGAACCCCGCACGGCCGGCCTGGACGGCCTGGACGGCCTGGACGGCTTGGACGGCTTGGACCGCCTGGACGGCCCAGGGGTCAGGGCCCGTGCCCGGGGGCCCGGGGCCCGGGGGCCAGGGGCCGGGGGCCCGCGCCGGTCGCGCTCAGTTCGCGGGGAACCCGTACGGGACGGACGTGAGCTTCTCCGAGGCGGCCCAGAGCCGTTCGCCGGACGCGTCGTCCAGGGTCCACTTCGCCCGCCAGGAGGGGGCGGGCGCCCCGCGCCAGCCGAGCCGCGGCCCGAAGAACGCGTCGGGCCGCACCCCCGGCGCGGTGGCCGCGTACAGGGTGGGCAGCGCCCCGGCGGCCGCGGACTGGGCGAGGACGGCGGCGCCGAGGCCCATCAGCCGCGACATGGGCCGGTGGCCCTCCTGGCGGGAGGCCCCGGCGTGCAGGTTCGTCGAGGCGTAGCCGGGGTGCGCGGCGGCGGCGACGATCCCGGAGCCGGCGGCCCCCAGCCGCCTGGCCAGCTCGTGGGTGAAGAGCAGGTTGGCGGTCTTGGAGCGGCCGTACGCGATCCAGCGTCGGTAGCCGTGCTCGCCGTTGAGGTCGTCGTGGTCGACGTCGCCGAGGGCGTGGAACCCGCTGGAGACGGTGACGACGCGGGCCCCGGGGGCGGCGGCCAGCAGCTGCGGCAGGAGCAGCCCGGTCAGGGCGAAGTGGCCGAGGTGGTTGACGCCGAACTGGGTCTCGAACCCGTCGGCGGTCCGCCCGTACGGCAGCGCCATCACGCCGGCGTTGTTCACCAGCAGGTCCAGGGAGTCGTGGCGCCGCCCGTACGCCTGCGCGAACTCCCGTACGGAGCCCAGGTCAGCCAGGTCCAGCGGGGCGAACTCCGCCTCGGCGTCGGGGACTTCAGCGCGCAGTCGCACCACCGCGGCCCGGCCGCGTGCCGCGCTGCGGCAGGCCAGCACCACCTGTGCGCCGTGCCGGGCGAGCTCCCGGGCGGCCGCGTAGCCGATACCGCTGTTGGCACCCGTGACGACTGCGGTGCGGCCGCTCTGGTCGGGGATGTTCTGGGCGTTCCAGCCGGGCATCTGAGCTCCCTCGTGACGGTGGGACGGCGTTGGGCGGCGGTGGGACGGCGTTGGGCGGCGGTGGGACGGCGGTGGAACCAAGGGGTTACCGAGGGTAGACCTCCCCCTTCGCGGGGGTGGAGCCGGGGGCCGGTGCACCGGCCAGTAGGCTGCGGGTCCGTCCGCCCGCTCCCCACCCGTCCCGAGGTACCGCTCAGTGAGCTCCGCACCGCCCTCCACCCCCGTGTCGGTCGTCGGCCTCGGCGCCGACGGCTGGGCCGGACTCACCTCCGCCGCGCGGTCCGCACTGACCGGGGCCGAGGTGCTGATCGGCGGGCCGCGGCAGCTGGACCTGCTGCCGACGGCCGAGTGCGCCGGCGAGCGGGTGGCCTGGCCGAGCCCCCTGCGTCCCGCCGTGCCGAAGCTGATGGCGGAGCACGCGGGCCGCCGGATCGCCGTGCTGGCCAGTGGCGACCCCATGTTCTACGGGATCGGGCGGGCCCTGGCGCAGGAGCTCGGGCCGGACGCCCTGCGGGTCCACCCGCACCCCTCGTCGGTGTCGTACGCCTGCGCCCGCCTGGGCTGGCCGGTGGAGGACACCGAGGTGGTCACGGTGGTCGGCCGTCCGGTGGCCCGGCTCGCGGCCGCGCTGTACGAGGGACGGCGGGTGCTGGTGCTCAGCGCCGGGGCGGCGTCACCGGGCGAGATCGCCGCCCTGCTGCGCGAGCGGGGCTTCGGCCCGAGCCGGATGCGGGTGCTGGAGCAGCTCGGCTCAGAGCGCGAGGACACGTACGAGGGGCGGGCCGACGGCTGGGACCGCGCGCTGGGCGATCCGCTGAACGTGGTGGCCGTCGACTGCCGCCGGGACCCGCGCACCGCCGTCCCGCGGCTCGGTGCGACCCCCGGGCTGCCCGACGGCGCGTACGAGCACGACGGCCAGCTCACCAAGCGGCACGTGCGGGCCGCGACCCTGTGCGCCCTCGCCCCGGCCCCCGGCGAACTGCTGTGGGACATCGGCGGCGGCTCCGGTTCCATCGGCATCGAGTGGATGCGCACGCACCCCTCCTGCCGGGCGGTGGCCGTGGAGCGGGTCCCGGAGCGGGCGGCGCGGATCACCCGCAACGCGGCGGCGCTCGGCGTGCCGGGGCTGCGCGTGGTCACCGGCGCCGCGCCCGCGGCCCTCGACGGGCTCCCCGCCCCCGACGCGGTGTTCATCGGCGGCGGACTGACCGCGCCGGGCCTGCTGGATGCGGCCTGGGCGGCGCTGGCGCCGGGCGGGCGGCTGGTGGTCAACACCGTGACCCTGGAGTCGGAGGCGGTCCTCGCAGAGCGCTACCGGCGCCACGGCGGCGACCTCGTCAAACTCGCCGTCGCGCACGCGGTGCCCGTCGGCGGGTTCACGGGCTGGCGGCAGGCGATGCCGGTCACCCAGTGGTCCGTGACGAAGCCCCCGCCGCGGCCCGAGGACGTCGGCGGAGCGACCGCAGGCGCCACGGAGAACACAGAGAACGCAGAGAACGCGGCGACCACAGAGAACGCAAAGGACCAGACGACATGACCGTGTACTTCATCGGTGCGGGCCCCGGCGCCGCCGACCTGATCACGGTGCGCGGTGCCCGGACGCTGGCCGCCGCCCCCGTGTGCCTGTACGCGGGGAGCCTGGTGCCGCGCGAACTGCTGGCCGAGTGCCCGCCGGACGCCCGGCTGGTCGACACCTCGCAGCTGAACCTCGACGAGATCATCGCCGAGTGCGTACGGGCCCACGCGGCGGGCGAGGACGTGGCGCGGCTCCACTCGGGCGACCCGTCGATCTTCAGCGCGGTCGCGGAGCAGATGCGGCGGCTCGACGCGGCGGGCATCCCGTACGAGGTGGTGCCCGGCGTCCCGGCGTTCGCCGCGGCGGCGGCCGCGCTCAAGCGGGAGCTGACGGTCCCCACCGTCGGCCAGACCGTGATCCTGACCCGGATCGCCCAGCAGGCCACGCCGATGCCGCCCGGCGAGGACCTGGCCACGCTGGGCCGCAGCGGCGCGCTGCTGGTGCTGCACCTGGCGACGCGCTACGTGGACCGGGTCGTCGGCGAACTGCTGCCGCACTACGGGGCCGAGTGCCCGGTGGCGGTGGTGGCGATGGCCAGCCGCCCCGACGAGCTGATCCTGCGCGGCACGCTGGCCGACATCGCGGACCAGGTGAAGGCGGCCGGGCTGGTGCGGACCGCGGTGATCGTGGTGGGCCGCACACTGGGCGCCGAGCAGTTCCGGGACAGTCACCTGTACTCCCCCGAGCGCGACCGGCATGTCTGCTGAACCGGTGCGCGGCCACGTCCTGATCCTGGGCGGCACGACGGAGGCCCGGCAGCTGGCCGCCGCGCTGGCCGCGGGGGGCACGGAGGACGGCGCCGGCCCGGGTACCGCTGCCGGCTCCGTGCCGGACACCGGCTCGGGCTCCGGCTCGGGCTCGGGCTCCGGCTCCGGCTCCGGCTCCGGCTCGGGTACGGCGGCGCGCGCCGCCCTGCGGGTGACCACCTCGCTCGCCGGGCGGGTGGCGGCACCCGTGCTGCCGCCGGGCGAGGTGCGGATCGGCGGATTCGGCGGCCCCGAGGGCCTGGCCGCCTGGATCACCGCCCACCGGGTCTCGCACCTGGTCGACGCCACCCACCCCTTCGCCGAGCGGATGAGCTTCAACGCGGCCGGAGCGGCGGCGCTTTCGGGCGTACCGCTGATCGCGCTGCGCCGTCCCGGCTGGAGCCCCGGCCCGGGGGACGACTGGCACTTCGCCGACTCGCTCGCCGAGGCGGCGCTGCGGCTGCCGGAGCTCGGCGGCCGGGCGTTCCTGACCACGGGGCGGATGGGCCTGCACACCTTCGCGCAGCTGGCGGACACCTGGTTCCTGGTGCGCTCGGTGGACCCGCCGGAGGCACCCGTGCCACCGCGCCTCGAAGTACTGCTCGCCCGCGGCCCGTTCAGTCTGGAGGGCGAGCGGGAGCTGCTCGCACGGCACCGGATCGACGTCCTGTTCACCAAGGACAGCGGCGGCTCGGCCAC
Organism: Streptomyces sp. NPDC086989; assembly: GCF_044745505.1. Lineage (NCBI taxonomy): Bacteria > Bacillati > Actinomycetota > Actinomycetes > Kitasatosporales > Streptomycetaceae > Streptomyces > Streptomyces sp. NPDC086989. The sequence goes on along the minus strand of NZ_JBIVAL010000016.1, from coordinate 51,391 downwards.
CGCGCCCAAGCTCACCGCGGCCCGCGAGGCCGGCATTCCGGTGCTGGTCGTCCGCCGGCCGCCGGTCCCGGAGGGCGTCCCGGAAACCGGGTCGGTTCCGGCCGTCCTCCGCTGGCTCAGCGAAGCCTGACGTCACCCCCCTCCCCCGGCCGAGGGAGGATCTTCTCCCGCTTTCCGTGACATGGCGGGGTACGGGACCCGGGGCGGCGTCACCGGAGACGGGCGGCGCGCCGCCGGCGTCACGGTGACCGCCGTTCCGGCCGGCCCGGAGGTGACGCGGCACGTCCAGACGCTCGTCGACACGTCCCTGTGCCGCCGATCCGCACCTGCCCCGGTCAGCCCGAAGGCCCGGTGCGGCGGCGGGCCGGACCGGGCCTTCGGGGCCTGCGAGCAGGCGTCGTCACGGGTAGCGGCGCGGGGTCCAGGTGACGCGGGAGCCGTCCGGGCGCTCGGTGACCCGGGTCTGCGAGGAGCCGATCAGCAGGATCGTGCGCATGTCCACCTCGGACGGCTCCAGTTCGCCGAGCGGGAGGATGCGGACCGACTGCCCGGGACCGCCGACATCGCGGGCGACGACCACCGGAGTCTCGGCCGAACGCAGCTCCAGCAGCAGCTCCTTGGCCTGGGCGACCTGCCAGGTCCGGCTGCGCGAGCCCGGGTTGTACAGGGCGAGGACCAGGTCCGCCGCGGCGGCGGCGCGCAGCCGCTCCGCGATGACCTCCCAGGGCTTGAGCCGGTCGGACAGGGAGACGGTGGCGTAGTCGTGGCCGAGCGGGGCCCCGGCCGCGGCGGCGGCCGCGTTGGCTGCGGTCACCCCCGGCAGGACCCGTACGGGCACGTCCTTGTACTCCGGCTGCCCCGCGACCTCCAGGACGGCGGTGGCCATGGCGAAGACGCCCGGGTCCCCGCCGGAGACCACGGCCACCCGCTTGCCGCGGCGGGCGAGGTCGAGCGCGAACTCGGCGCGCTCCGACTCGACCTTGTTGTCCGAGCCGTGCCGGACCTGGCCCGGCTTCGCGGGGACCCGGTCCAGGTAGGTGGTGTAGCCGACGAGCACCTCGGCGTCGGCCAGGGCCCGCCGCGTCTGCGGGGTCAGCCAGAGCGGGCCGGCCGGGCCGGTGCCCACGACGACGACCTCGCCGGGGCCCGGCGGCACGCTGCCCGGGTTGCCGATGCGGCTGGGCACGACGGCCACCGCGAAGTACGGCACGCTGTCGGGGTCGGTGTCGGCGAGGACGCCGGTCCGCTCCCCCTGCATGGTGGCGCGCTCCACGTAGCGGGCCTCCGCGAGGCGCCCGCTGCCCTCCATCGCCCGGCGCACGGCCGGGAAGGTGCGGCCGAGCTTCATCACGACCGCGGAGTCGGTGGCGGCGAGCCGGGCGGTGAGTTCCTCCTCCGGCAGGGTGCCGGGCAGGATCGTCAGCACCTCCTCGCCCTCGACGAGCGGGGTGCCGAGGCGGGCGGCGGCGGCGCTGACCGAGGTCACGCCCGGGATCACCTCGGCCTCGTACCGGTCGGCGAGCCGCTTGTGCATGTGCATGTACGAGCCGTAGAAGAGCGGGTCGCCCTCGGCGAGCACGGCGACGGTCCGGCCGGCGTCCAGGTGCGCGGCGAGCCGGGCGGCGGACTCCTCGTAGAACTCCTCCATCGCCCCCTGGTAGCCGCCGGGGTGGTCGGTGGTCTCGGTGGTGACCGGGTAGACCAGCGGCTCCTCGATGTGGTCCGCGCGCAGGTGCCCGGCTGCGATCGAGCGGGCGATCGACCGGCCGTGGCGGGCGCTGTGGTACGCGACGACCTGCGCCTGCGCGATCACCTCGACGGCCCGCAGCGTCATCAGGGAGGGGTCGCCGGGGCCGAGCCCGACGCCGTACAGCTTTCCGGTACCGGCTGCGGTGCTCATTCTTCCTCGCTCGCGATCGCGTTGACGGCGGCGGCGGCGATGGCACTGCCACCGCGCCGGCCGCGCACGATCAGGTGGTCGAGCCCGGAGGCGTGGGCGGCGAGCGCGTCCTTGGACTCGGCGGCGCCGATGAAGCCGACCGGGACACCGATGACGGCGGCGGGCCGCGGGGCACCCTCCTCGATCATCTCCAGCAGCCGGAACAGGGCGGTCGGCGCGTTGCCGACGGCGATCACGGAACCCTCCAGCAGGCCGCGGTCGCGCCAGACCTCGAGGGCGGCGGCGCTGCGGGTGGTGCCCATCTTCGCGGCGAGGGCCGGTACGGCCGGATCGGAGAGGGTGCAGATCACCTCGTTGTCGGCGGGCAGCCGCTTGCGGGTGACGCCGCTGGCGACCATCTGCACGTCGCAGAGGATCGGCGCGCCCGCGGTCAGCGCGGCACGCGCGCGGAGCACGACGTCCGGGGTGTAGCCGAGGTCCTGGGGCAGGTCGGTCATTCCGCAGGCGTGAATCATGCGCACCGCGACCTGGGCGACGGAGGCGGGCAGCCCGGAGAGGTCCGCCTCGGCGCGGATCGTGGCAAAGGACTGGCGGTAGATCGCCGCGCCGTCCTTCTCGTACTCGAACACTGTGTACTCGCTCATTTCTTCGCTGCGTCGTGGGAGGTGGTGCGGCGTGCGTCCGCGAGGGCCGCGGGAAGTTCGGAGGTGCTCAGGCCGCGGCGCGTGGTGCCGCCGTCCGCGGTGAGGTCGTACCCGGCGGAGGTCGCGACCACGTCCACCCATGCGGTGCCGCGGGGGTGTCCGCAGCGGCGTTCGCAGCCGGACCAGTGCACGGGCAGCTGGTGCTGCGGGCCGGTGGCCCGTACTGCGACGACGGTGTGCGCGTCGGCGCGGACGTCCGCGCGGGACTTCGCGCAACCGGGGCGGCCCGTACAGGCGGTGACGGACCGCCAGGGGTCGTCGGGGGCGGTGATCAGCCCGGCCTCCGCGAGGCCGGCGAGTTCCTGCACGGCGGTGCGGGCGGGCAGGCCGGGGACGATGACACCGCGCCAGGGCGTGAGGCGGACCCGGCCGGTGAGGCCGGCCAGGCGGCGCCACTGCGCGGTGGTCAGCCGGCCGAGCGGGGCCGACACGCTGAGCGCGGTGCTGCCGTCGGGGCCCTCGACCAGGCCGGGCCCGGGCGCCGGCCCGTGCGGGGCGGCGGCATCCCGTACGGGGGTGGCCGCGATCCCGGCGGCGCCCAGCCGGTCCGCCAACGCGGCGGACTCCAGGGCGTGTTCGGCGGGCAGTTCGGCGACCCGCCAGGCGCGGGTGCCCGCTTCGAGGGCCGCGTCGAGGAAGTACGCGGCGGCTTCGAGGGCGGCCCGGGGCGCGTCGGCGGCGGCCACGAGCAGCGCGTCGGCCGGGTCGGCCGTCCACAGCAGGGCCCGGCCCCCGTCACGGGCGGCCAGGCTGACATCGGCGGCGAGCGAGGTCACGTCGCCGCGGCCGTCGTCGAGGGCGAACAGGAACCGTCCGGAGAGCCCCGCCGCGGGCGCGCTCGCGCAGAGCAGCCGGTCCAGCTCCGCGACCCAGGGGGCCACGTCGGGCAGCCCGCGCCCGTCCAGGCCGGTCAGCGGCGAGGCGACGATGTTGCGGACCCGCTCGTGGGTGGGCGCGGGCAGCAGACCGGCACGGACGAGCACGTCCTGCAGCTCGCCGCCGCAGCCCGCACCGAGCCCGCGCAGTTGGGCGTTGCCGCGCGAGGTGAGGTCGACGTGTCCGTCGCCGAGCCGGTCGGCGGCATCCGCCAGCAGCAGGGCCGCGTCCTCGTCGAGCAGCCCGCCGGGGATCCGCACGCGCGCGAGGAACCCGTCGTCCGCCGCGTGGAGCCGCAGCGCACCGGGACAGGCGTCACCGCGGTCACGTATGACGGGTTCGTCCCGCGATGCGGCGGAAGGGGGCTGGGGCGGCATGGCGGCGAGCATACCCACGATTCCCCCGCCCCGGCCTGTGGCCGTCACCACCCCGCCGACCTGCCGGGACGGCACGGCGCCGGCAAGGCGTGCACGAACTGCCGATACGGCCCCGGCACACGGCGCCGGCATCCGGCGCCCGGCGCAACGCGCCGCCGGGCAGCGGCCCGCGCCGGCGCGGGCACTGCCGCGGTGCGGGGCGCCGGGCGTCGGCGGTGCGGAGTGCCGGGCGCCCGGCGGCGCGTGGTGCCGACGGCGGCGCGGAGTGCCGGCATCCGGCGGTCCGGCGCGAGGGGCCGGTGTGTCCCGGGCCGGGCACCCCCACTCCCGGCCTGGGGGAACGGCCCCTAAGATGACCAGCGGCGGAGCCACGTGGCCCCGCCGGGAGGAAGCCCGGTGCGAATCCGGCGCGGTCCCGCCACTGTGAATCCTGCGGAGCAACCCGTCGGGTGAGTCAGGAACTCCCGCTGTTCTCACTGCCCGGGGCGCGGAAACCCCGAGGAAGGCCTGCCGCCGCATGATCCTGCTGCTGTCGACGTCCGACACCGATCTGCTCAGCGCCCGCGCCGCCGCGGACGGCCCCGTGCCGTACCGGTTCGCGAACCCCTCCCGCCTTCCCCTCGACGACCTCCCCGCCCTGCTCGACGGCGTCGACCTGGTCGTCGTACGCCTCCTCGGCGGACTGCGCGCCTGGCAGGACGGGCTCGACCTGCTCCTGTCTCCCGAGCAGACCCGTCCGGTGGTGGTCCTCACCGGCGAACAGGCCCCGGACGCCCAGCTGATGGAGGCCTCCACGGTCCCGATCGGCATCGCCGCCGAGGCGCACGCCTACCTCGCCCACGGCGGCCCCGCCAACCTGGACCAGCTGGCCCGGTTCCTCTCCGACACCGTGCTGCTCACCGGCCACGGCTTCGAGCCGCCCGCCGCCGCGCCGACCTGGGGTCCGCTGGAGCGCACCCCCGTACGCCCGTACGGTCCGCGGATCGCCGTGCTGTACTACCGCGCCCACCAGATGAGCGGCAACACCGCGTTCGTGCACGCCCTGTGCGACGCGATCGTGGAGACCGGCGGCACGCCCGTACCGCTGTACGTGTCCTCCCTGCGCACTCCGGAGCCGGAGCTGCTCGCCGAGCTGGAGTCGGCGGACGCGATCGTCACCACGGTCCTCGCGGCCGGTGGCACCAAGCCCGCCACCGCCTCGGCGGGCGGCGACGACGAGTCCTGGGACGCGGGCGCGCTGGCCGCGCTCGGCGTGCCGATCCTCCAGGCCCTGTGCCTGACCGGTTCGCGCAGCGCCTGGGAGGAGAACGACGAGGGCCTCTCCCCGCTCGACGCCGCGACGCAGGTCGCCGTCCCCGAGTTCGACGGCCGTCTGATCACCGTCCCGTTCTCCTTCAAGGAGCTCGACGAGGACGGCCTGCCCGCGTACGTGGCCGACCCCGAGCGGGCCGCCCGCGTCGCCGGCATCGCCGTCCGGCACGCCCGGCTGCGGCACATCGAGCGCCGCGACAAGAAGATCGCGCTCGTCCTGTCCGCGTACCCCACCAAGCACTCCCGCATCGGCAACGCGGTCGGCCTCGACACCCCGGCCAGCGCCGTGGAGCTGCTGCGCACCCTCATCGCGGGCGGCTACGACTTCGGCCCCGTCGAGGACATCCCGGGCCTGGTCTCCGGTGACGGCGACGAGCTGATCCGCGCCCTGATCGAGGCCGGCGGCCACGACCAGGACTGGCTGACCGAGGAGCAGCTGGCCCGCAACCCGGTCCGCATCCCGGCCGCCGACTACAAGCGGTGGTACGCGCAGCTCCCGGCCGAGCTGCGCGAGAGCGTCGAGGAGCACTGGGGCGAGGCCCCGGGCAACATGTTCGTGGACCGCTCGGCGAACCCGGAGGGCGACATCGTCCTCGCGGCGCTGCGCCGCGGCAACCTGCTCATCCTGATCCAGCCGCCGCGCGGCTTCGGCGAGAACCCGATCGCGATCTACCACGACCCGGACCTGCCGCCCTCGCACCACTACCTGGCCGCGTACCGCTGGATCCAGGCGAGCGCGCAGGACGGCGGCTTCGGCGCCGACGCGATGATCCACCTGGGCAAGCACGGCAACCTGGAGTGGCTGCCCGGCAAGAACGCCGGCCTGTCGGCGGCCTGCGCGCCCGACGCCGCCCTCGGCGACCTCCCCCTGATCTACCCGTTCCTGGTCAACGACCCGGGCGAGGGCACCCAGGCCAAGCGCCGCGTGCACGCCACCCTGGTCGACCACCTGGTGCCCCCGATGGCGCGCGCGGAGTCGTACGGCGACATCGCCCGCCTGGAGCAGCACCTCGACGAGTACGCGCAGATCTCCGCGATGGACCCGGCGAAGCTGCCGGCGATCCGCGCCCAGATCTGGACGCTGATCCAGGCGGCGAAGCTGGACCACGACCTGGGTCTGGAGGAGCGCCCGGACGACGACGGCTTCGACGACTTCCTGCTGCACGTCGACGGCTGGCTGTGCGAGGTCAAGGACGCGCAGATCCGCGACGGCCTGCACGTCCTGGGCGGCGCCCCGACCGGCGCCGCCCGGGTCAACCTGGTCCTGGCGATCCTGCGCGCCCGGCAGATCTGGGGCGGTACGACGGCCCTGCCCGGCCTGCGCGAGGCGCTCGGCCTCGACGAGTCAGCGGCGACCCGTACGACCGCCGACGAGGCGGAGGAGACGGCCCGCGCCCTCGTGCAGGCGATGGAGGATGCGAACTGGGCGCCGGAGGCGGTGGCTTCGGTCGCCGCCGCACACTCGGCGGACGTGGCGGCCGTCCTGGAGTTCGCGGCCCGCGAGGTGGTCCCGCGGCTGGCCGGCACGACCGACGAGATCGCCCACGTGGTGAGCGCCCTCGACGGCGCCTTCGTGCCGGCGGGCCCGTCCGGGTCGCCACTGCGCGGCCTGGTGAACGTGCTGCCGACCGGCCGGAACTTCTACTCGGTGGACCCGAAGGCCGTCCCCTCCCGCCTCGCGTGGGAGACCGGGCAGGCGCTCGCCGACTCCCTGCTGAACCGGTACCGAACGGACAACGGCGAGTGGCCCGCCTCGGTCGGCCTGTCCCTGTGGGGCACCAGCGCGATGCGCACCTCGGGCGACGACGTCGCCGAGGCGCTGGCGCTGCTCGGCGTCCGCCCCGTCTGGGACGAGGCCTCGCGCCGCGTCACCGGCCTGGAGCCGATCCCGCTGGAGGAGCTGGGCCGCCCGCGCATCGACGTCACGCTGCGCATCTCGGGCTTCTTCCGGGACGCCTTCCCCCACGTCATCGGCCTGCTCGACGACGCGGTCCGGCTGGCGGCCTCCCTGGACGAGCCCGCCGACCAGAACTTCATCCGGGCCCACGCCCAGGCGGACCTGGCCGAGCACGGTGACGAGCGCCGCGCGACGACCCGTATCTTCGGCTCGCGCCCGGGCACGTACGGCGCCGGCATCCTCCAGCTGATCGACTCCCGCGACTGGCGTACGGACGCCGACCTGGCGGAGGTCTACACGGTCTGGGGCGGTTACGCGTACGGCCGCGGCCTGGAGGGCCGGGCGGCGCGCGCCGAGATGGAGACGGCGTACAAGCGGATCACGGTGGCCGCGAAGAACACGGACACCCGCGAGCACGACATCGCCGACTCGGACGACTACTTCCAGTACCACGGCGGCATGGTGGCGACGGTCCGTGCGCTGCGGGGCACGGCCCCGGAGGCGTACATCGGTGACTCCACCCGCCCCGAGACCGTCAAGACCCGCACCCTGGTGGAGGAGACGTCCCGCGTCTTCCGTGCCCGTGTGGTGAACCCGAAGTGGATCGAGGCGATGCGCCGCCACGGCTACAAGGGCGCCTTCGAGCTGGCGGCGACGGTGGACTACCTCTTCGGCTACGACGCGACGACGGGCGTGGTCGCGGACTGGATGTACGACAAGCTGACCGAGACGTACGTACTGGACCCGGAGAACCGCGCGTTCCTGGAGGAGGCCAACCCCTGGGCCCTGCACGGCATCGCGGAGCGGCTGCTGGAGGCCGAGTCGCGCGGCATGTGGGAGAAGCCGGACCCGCAGGTCCTCGAAGCGCTGCGCCAGGTGTACCTGGACACGGAGGGCAACCTGGAGGGCGAAGCGGAGTAGCCCGCTCCGCGCCTGTCGTCCCTGACGGGGGAGCCGCCCTCCTCGCCCTCCCCTGCCGGGGCGCGGAAGGCGGCTTCCCGGCTCTCGGGGGGCTCGGCCCTCAGCCCGTGAGCCCCTTAGCCCCGCGAGCCCCTCAGCCCATGAGCCTCTCAGCGCAGCCGTACGGGCAGGCTGAGCAGGCCGCGGTGGCGGGGGTTTGACTGCCACCTCGCCCCGTGCGTCTCGTGCAGCCGCAGGCGGGGGAAGCGCTCGATGATCCCGGTGAGGGCGATCTCGCCCTGGAGACGGGCGAGCGGCGCCCCGAGGCAGTGGTGGATGCCGTGGCCGAAGGCGAGGTGGCGGCCCGCGTCGGCCCGGCCTATGTCGAACCGGTCGGGGTCGGCGAAGACGGCCGGGTCTCGGTCGGCGCCGAGCAGCGAGATCTGGACGAAGTCGCCCTCGCGGACGGTCACTCCGCCCACGGTGATGGGTTCGGTGGCGTAGCGCAGGGATGCGAGGCCGGACGGGGACTCGTAGCGCAGGACCTCCTCGACCGCGCCGTGTATCCGGGTCGGGTCGGCGCGCAGCGCGGCCAGCTGGTCCGGGTGGGTGAGCAGGGCGTGGATGCCGTTCGCGACGAGGTTGACCGTGGTCTGGTGGCCCGCGACGACGAGGAGGAAGGACATCGAGGTGATCTCGTCCTCGGTCAGGGCGTCGCCGTCGCCGTCCCCGTCGCCGTCCTCGTCGTCACCGGCGGTGAGCAGGGCGGACAGCAGCCCTTCGCCGTCCGGGTTCTCGCGTTTGAGGGCGATGAGGGCCCGCAGGTAGGACGCCATGCTCTCCGCGGTGAAGACGGAGACCTCGCCGTCGCCCTGGCCGCCGTCGAGGGTGTTGCCCCGTACCTGGAGGATCTCGTGGTCCGCGTCGGTGGCGCCGAACAGCTCGAAGGCGACGGCGACCGGCAGCGGGAGGGCGAATTCGGAGATCAGCTCCGCCTCGTCCCTGCCGTCGAGGGCGTCGAGCAGTCCGGTGACGAACTGCTCGACCATGGGGCGCAGGCTCGCGGTGCGGCGGGCGGTGAAGGCCTTCTGGACGAGCCTGCGCAGCCGGGTGTGGTCGGGCGGGTCGGCGTTGAGCATGTGCGAGAACATCGCCGCTCCGGGCCCCTCGGTGAGCCCGACGTGGCGGCCGAACCGCTGGGCCGCCCGGTTCTTCGACAGGCGGGGGTCGGCCAGCAGGGCCTTGGCCTGCGCGTGCCCGGTGACGACCCAGCCCTCGACGGCGGCGGGGCCGGGGTAGCGGACGTAGCGGATGCCGCCGTCGCGCCGCCAGTCGCCGTAGATCTCGTGGGCGTGGTCCTGCCAGTCGGCGTCCGGTACTTCCACGTGCTTCGGGTGGGGGGCCCTGCGCTCACGCATGCCGCACCCGGTTCCTGGGGCCGATGTGGACGGTCTTCACCCCGAGCAGACCGACAAGGGGCACTTCGGCGGTGCGCTGGCCGGGGGCGACGACGAGTCCGGTGCGGCGGATGTGGTCGAGCAGGAGTTCCGCCAGCGGCATGACCATGTGGCGCCCCCAGCAGCGCTCGCTCGCGTGGCCGAACGGCATGTACCCGGGGGTGGCGTCGGGGTCGAGGGTGTCCCAGCGGGCGGGCCGGAACTCCAGCGGGGCGTCCCACAGGGCGGGGTCGCGGTGGGTGAGCAGGGGCAGCACCAGTACGTCGTCGCCCGGCCCGATGCGGGTGTCGAGGGCGGGGTACTCGGGGCTGCGGTTGCGCAGCAGGTTCCAGGAGGGCGGCAGCAGCCGCATCGCCTCGTGGAGGATGTTGCGGTGGGAGTCGCCGTCGTCGAACGGGGCGCCGAGCCACAGGGCGTTGGCGACGAGGGTGGAGACGGTGAAGCAGACGGGGGCGGCGGCGCGCCGGTACATGCCCATGGCGTACCGGCGGTCGTGGTAGCCCTCGGCCCCGGCGAACAGGCCGGCGATGTGCGTCAGGTGCGGGCCGGGGCGGGGACGGCGCGGGAGGGCGGCTCCGGCGACGATGGTGGACCAGGTCAGCTTGGGGTCGATCTCCAGCGTCCGGGACATCAGGATGCGCAGCCGGTGCGGATCGTCACGCAGGATCAGATCGCGCAGGAAATTGTGGCCGGTGAGGGGCCACGGTCCTGACAGATCCGTGCCCGCCGGTATCGGCCTTTCCAGGGCCTTGCGCACGTCTTTTCCAATGGTGCGCATCACCGATGAGGCTTCGGCCTTGGAAATGGACCGGCCGTGCAGGGGCTTGAATGTCGGCCGCTCGGTCTCGGTGGCCTTTCGCGCGGCGAGAATCCTGTCGGAGAGTTCCGCGCCCGCAATTCCGATGGTGTCGGGCTCCAGCCGGACGAGGTCCTTGCCGAGGTGGTCGTCGATGAGCGCCTGGAGTCGCGGGGCGAATACGGTGGCACGGCGAGTGCGCGAATCCGTGGGGTGCGGGGCTGGCATATGAGGGCTCCCGGGAAGGCGGAAGGCCCGCACCCGGCAGGGCCGGGGAGTCGGCGCCGGGTCTGCCGGGTACGGGCCGGGTGCTGGATTTCCGGCTTAGTACCAGAAGTACCAGGCGCTCTGCTTCAGGCTCGGCTCGCTCTTCTTCACGAACGAGAGATCCCGGCAGATCGGGGTGCTGCGCAGGACGGCAAGAAACTTGTTCATCTGTTACCCCTCTTTCGCGTGCTTGCGCACATCAACGGGTCGACCGGCCAGGGCGGTTGATATGCCCGGGAGGTGCATCCGCCCTATTGCGTGGCCGGTGCACAGAGTAGACACGCACGGGGCGGAAGTCGTCAATGGCCCCGCTTTCAGTCGAACTTATCCGGCCATCGGTGGCCGGATCCACGCGCTTCCTCATTTCGGCTCAATACCCTTCGGAAGCCCATCTGCACGCCCTTCGAATGGATTCGAACGCCGTGTGACGGAATGCATCCCGGGTCCGCCCCGGAATTGCCCCCTCGCCCGCAGAATGCCGGGTGACGGCCCCACACCGACGGGGCCGCGCGAGCACGGCGCGGTCATGTGGCGTTCGATCGCCGGCGTGGCCACGACCCGCCCGCCGGCCTCCTCGACGGCCCACAGCGCAGCTCGCGCGGCCCCCACGCCTCCAGCGCCGCCCCGGCACCCGCCTGACCGGTGAGCGCCCGATCGCCGGCTCCGGAGGTTTTGCACGCCGGCACGGGCAGCGCCTACCGTGCCGGGGGCCGTGTACGCGCGCCCGAACCGAACCCGCGGAGGGGCGGCTTCGTCTCTCCATGGAACGCCGGCAATCCCCACGGGCGGTAACGAATGAGATCACTCGAACTGGTCCGGATCGAAGCGGGACTCCACGACTGGGCGGCCATGGAATGCGGTTGCTCCTGGCCGGGCAGGCGAAATTCCGCCGAGCACCTTCCCGCCGGGTTCATCGCCATGCTGGAGAGCGGGGCTCCCCTGTCCGTCGACGACTGGGCGGAAAACCATGCCTACATCCAGTCGAACCTGATGGAGCCGGCCGTGGCCGCGACCTCCCTCGTCGTCGCCGCCCTCGCCGGCCGGCCGCCCGTCGCCTCCCGGCACGAGCTCCTGTCGGCGCTGTCCATCCTGACCTCCGGCGAGCAGGAGGAGATCGCCGACGCCTGCCTGGACGTCGTACGGGGAGCCACCTGGATCCTTTACGAGGAGGTGGCGGCGGGAGAACAGGTGGGCACCTCCGGGCTGGCCTACGAGTTGCTCATGTTCATGGACGAGCAGGCCGAGCGCCTGGCGGCATACCACCGCGTCTACGGAGCGGCGCTGCCCCCGCACCTGAGGTAGCTGCGTCCACCCGGCGTCGTACGGGGGTCCCCCGCTCGGTGAGCGGGGGATCCCCGGCGTTCACACACCTGTGCCTTCTAGCCCAAGGCGGGGCTGCTCGCCGCCCGATCGCGCCCGCGTCACCTGAAGAAGTGAACTGTCCCTTGTGGCGGCAGCGGCAGGGGTAGGTGGGGTGTTGATCTCATGCGGGGGGACGCAGGCAAGGGCCCCCTGCCCTCGGACGGAAAGGTTCCGCCTGCCGTGACGCAGCCGTTTCAACTGCCGGATTTCTACGTGCCGTATCCGGCGCGACTGAACCCCCACCTGGAGGCGGCGAGAACGCACACCAGGCAGTGGGCCCGTGCCTTCGGGATGCTGGAGGGGTCCGGCGTCTGGGACGAGGCGGACCTCGACGCGCACGACTACGCCCTGCTGTGCTCGTACACCCATCCCGACTGCGACGGTGACGCGCTCGACCTGGTCACCGACTGGTACGTGTGGGTGTTCTTCTTCGACGACCACTTCCTCGAGGTCTACAAGCGCACGCGGGACCGCGAGGGCGCGAAGAAGTACCTCCAGGGGCTGGCCGCGTTCATGCCGATGGACCTCGCGGACGGGTTCCCCGAGCCGGCGAACCCGGTCGAGGCGGGCCTCAAGGACCTGTGGTCGCGGACCGTGCCCCGGATGTCGATGGACTGGAGGGAACGGTTCTCCGAATCGACGCGGAACCTCCTCGACGAGTCGATGTGGGAGCTCCACAACATCGGCATCGGCCGCGTGGCCAACCCGCTCGAGTACATCGAGATGCGCCGCAAGGTCGGCGGCGCCCCCTGGTCCGCCGGACTGATCGAGTACGTGTCCGCCGAGGTGCCGGCCCGGGTCGCGCACACGCGCCCGCTCGAAGTGCTGCGCGACGCCTTCGCCGACGCCGTGCACATCCGCAACGACATCTTCTCCTACCAGCGCGAGGTGGAGCAGGAGGGCGAACTCTCCAACGCGATCCTGGTCCTGGAGACCTTCCTCGGCTGCACCACCCAGGAGGCCGCCGACCTGTCGAACGACCTGCTGACCTCGCGGCTCCAGCAGTTCGAGTACACGGCCCTCGCCGAGGTCCCCGAGCTCGCCGCCCGGCACGGCCTCGACCTGTTCGAGCAGGCGTCGGTCCTCGCGTACGCGAAGGGCCTGCAGGACTGGCAGTCCGGCGGCCACGAATGGCACATGGTCTCCAGCCGCTACATGAACGAGGGGGCCAAGGGGGCGCAGACCCCGTTCGCCCTGCCGTTCCCGCCCGCCGGGCCGGGCACCGCAGCCCTCGACCTGCGCTCGGTGTTCACCCCGCGCTCCGTGGAACTGCGCCGGCGCAGCTTCACGCACGTACCGTTCCAGCGGGTGGGCCCGTCGCTGCTGCCCGACTTCCACATGCCGTTCCCGCTCACCCTCAGTCCGCACCTGGACCGGGCCCGCCGCGAACTGCTGACCTGGTGCCGGGACATGGGGCTGCTCGATCCGCAGCCCGGCGATCCCGGATCCGACATCTGGGACGAGGACAAGCTGGTCGGCATGGACTTCGCCCTGTGCGCGGCGGGCATCGACCCCGACGCCACGCCGGAGGCGCTGAGCCTGAGCGCGCAGTGGCTGGCCTGGGGCACGTACGCGGACGACTACTACCCCAAGGTCTTCGGCAGTACGAAGTCCCCCGACGGGGCCCGGGCCGCGACCGACCGGCTGGTCTCCATGCTCACGGACGACCCGGCGCAGGCCCCCGAGCCGGTCACCGTCATGGAGCGGAGCCTGCGGGAGCTGTGGACCCGCACCGCCACCGGGATGAGCGCCGCGATGCGCGCGGAGTTCCGCGGGCACCTCTCCGGGATGCTGGACAGCTGGGTCTGGGAGATCACCAATACCGCCGCGAACCGGATCCCCGACCCGGTCGACTACGCCGAGATGCGCCGGCTCACCTTCGGCTCGTCGCTGACGATGTTCCTGGCCCGGCTCGGCCACGAGGACGACGGAGTCCCGCCCGAGGTCCTCCGGGACGGGGTGATCCGCTCACTGGAGAACGCCGCGGCGGACGTCGGGTGCATCACCAACGACCTGTTCTCGTACCAGAAGGAGATCGAGGTCGAGGGCGAGGTGCACAACCACGTCCTGGTCACCCAGAACTTCTTCGGCATCGACTACCCGCAGGCCTTCGCGATCGTCGCCGACCTGATGGTGCAGCGCATCGGGGAGTTCGTGCACATCCGCGACCACCAGCTGCCGTTGCTCTACGAGGACCACGGCCTGGACTCCGGCGCGCGGGCCTCGCTCGACGCGTACGCGCGCGAGCTGGGGGACTGGATGGCCGCCGTCCTCAACTGGCACCGCAGCGTGCGCCGTTACCGCGACGAGGACCTGCACCCGAAGGCGGCCGGGCCGGCTCCCCGGGCCGGGCACCCCTCCTTCGGCATGTCGGCGGCCCGGATCTCCCTGCCCGCCTGACCCCGCCCGGTCGGGGCCGCGCGAGGCCGCGCGGGGCCGCCCGGGCCAGGGTGGGTGGAACACCGGCCCGGGCCCGCGGCGGCCACGACGCCCGGGCACGGCCTGCGGCCCGGCGGGACGGCCTGCGGCCCCGCGGCACGGCCTGCGGCCCGGCGTGACGGCGGCGGCTGCTACTGCGGGCCGGTCCAGCCGACGGGGACGTGGCCGATCCGCACGCGCTGCGGGTGGTCGCCGACGGGGACGGAGACCCGCTTGGCGCCGGTCGCGAAGTCGATGGCGGTGACCTGGTCCGCGCCGCTTTCGGAGATCACGCAGGCGGTGCCGTCCCCGTCGACGGTGGCCCAGTACGGCTTGTTCGCGGACACCAGCGGCCCCTCGGTGAGGGAGGCGCGGTCCATGACGGTGACGTAGTCGTCCATGGTGCCCGCGACGCAGAGCTTGGTCCCGTCCGGGCTCATGGACAGGCCGTGGTGGCGGGAGTCGTTGACCCAGGTGGTGCGGTCCGCGTTGGTCGCGGGGTTGCGGGGCAGCTCCTTGATCCGGGTGATCCGGTCGGTGGCCACGTCGTACTCGACGACGCCGTTGAAGAAGGACAGCTGGAAGTAGAGCTTGGACTCGTCGGGGCTGAAGGACATGGGCCGGACGGCGTCGGACAGGTCGGAGCGGCCGAAGGCGTCGAGCCGCTCGCGCATGTCGATGACGCGGACCGTGCGGAAGGTCTGCGCGTCGACGACGGTGATCTTCCGGTCGCCCTTCGTCCAGTCCAGCCACGGCGCGTCGAGGGCGGAGGTCACGTCCCCGATGGCGCTGTTCCACAGGAAGCGGCCGTCGCGGCTGAAGGTGTTCTCGTGCGGCTTGTCGCCGGTGGAGAACGAGCCCACCTGCCGTCCGGTGGCGATGTCGAGGACGTGCACGGTGTTGGCGGTGGAGGCGGAGACGGCGACCCGGGCGCCGTCCGGCGAGACCGCCATGTGGTCGGAGCGGTAGCCCGAGACGGGGAAGCGCCAGTTGATCCGGCCCGTCCGCACGTCGATCGAGACGACGTCCGCGAAGCTGGGGCGGGACGCGACCACGGCCGTGCCGTCAGGGGTGGTGTACATGTCGTCGACGAACTGGTCGTGCCCCTCGCCCGCCGTGCCCCGGACGCCGAGGAAGAAGGCGAGCTTGACCGGGTTGAGGTAGATCTCCCGGAGCCGCTCCTCCTTGTCGGGGATCATGTTGATCCGCCCGACCTTGGCGAGGTCGCCGGTGGAGGCGAGCACGTCGGCGGTCCCCTCCCAGTTGTTGCCGACGAACAGCACCTCGCGCACGCCGGACCCGCCCGGAGCCGCCGGGGCGGCGGCCGATGCGGGGCCCGCCGCGAGTGAGGCCGCGGCCAGCACACAGCCGGCGAGGAGCGTGCGTACGGGGGTACGGGCGGTGCGGGCGGTGCGTGCGGTCCGGGACATCCGCTCAACTCCGTTGCAGAAAGGCGCTGTTACCGGCCGGCAAAATAGGCGGAACAGCGAAAGGGCGCAACCCTCACGGGGGTTGCGCCCTGGTCTGCCCGACGGCTCCTCGACTACGGCTCCGGTGCCCCTCCGGCGCCGCCGTGGGAGTCCGCCGTCCTTCAGGCGACGGAGCCGATCCTGCCGATCACCGTGTTCGAGGTGTCCGGGTGGATCGGTATGTGCGCCCCGGTGAGGGCCGCCCCCGATCCGCCGCGGCGGTTCGCGACGATCTCGGCGGCGATGGACAGCGCGGTCTCCTCCGGGGAGCGGGCGCCGAGGTCCAGGCCGATCGGGGAGCGCAGCCGGGCCAGCTCCAGCTCGGTCACGCCGACGTCGCGGAGCCGCTTGTTGCGGTCTTCGTGGGTGCGCCGGGAGCCCATGGCGCCGACGTAGGCGACGGGCAGCCTGAGGGCGAGTTCCAGGAGCGGGACGTCGAACTTGGCGTCGTGGGTGAGCACGCACAGGACGGTCCGGCCGTCGACGAGGCCCTCCGCGGACTGGGCCTCCAGGTAGCGGTGCGGCCATTCGACGACGATCGCGTCCGCCTCGGGGAAACGGTTCTTCGTCGCGAACACGGGCCGCGCGTCGCACAGGGTCACGTGGTAGCCCAGGAACTTGCCGATCCGCACGAGCGCGGAGGCGAAGTCGATGGCACCGAAGACGATCATCCGCGGCGGCGGGACGCTGGACTCGACGAGCACCTTGAGCGGCTCTCCGCAGAGCCTGCCGTCGGCGCCGATCTCCAGCACGCCCGTCCGGCCGGCGTCGAGCATGGCGCGGGCCTCTTCGGCGACGGTGCGGTCCAGCTCGGGGTGTCCCCCGAAGCCGCCCTCGTGGCCGCCCTCGCCCCGGACGAGCACGGCGCGGCCCGTGAGCTCGGCCGGACCCTCCGCGATCCGGGCGAGCGCCGCGGCCCCGCCGCGGGCGGCGGCGGCCAGCGCGGCCGCGAACACCTCCCGCACAGGGGATCCCACCGGGACCGGTGTGACGAGGATGTCGATGATCCCGCCGCAGGTCAGACCCACGGCGAAGGCATCGTCGTCGCTGTAGCCGAAGCGCTCCCGGACGGTCTCGCCGTCCTCCAGTGCCTGCCGGCACAGCTCGTACACCGCGCCCTCCACGCATCCGCCGGAGACCGATCCGATGGCCGTGCCCTCGCTGTCGACGGCGAGTGCGGCACCGGGCTGGCGGGGCGCGCTCCCGCCGACCGCCACGACGGTGGCGACGGCGAAGTCACGTCCCTGCTCGACCCACCGGTTCAGTTCTTCGGCGATGTCCAGCATTGCGGCCTCCTCGGAGGGGTTCGGTTACCAGTATCGGATGCGTGGAGAGCGGGGGCCGGATCACCGGCCTTGCCTTACTTCACCCCGAGCCACGCCTCGATCGGGTGCTCCGCGAAGAAGATCACGAAGATCACCGTCAGTGCCCACATGAAGGCACCGATCTCGCGGGCCTTGCCCTGCGCGGTCTTGATGGCCACGTAGGAGATGACACCCGCGGCGACACCCGCGGTGATCGAGTAGGTGAAGGGCATGAGCGCCACGGTCAGGAAGACCGGGATGGCGGTCGCGCTGTCGGCCCAGTCCACGTGGCGGGCGTTCTGCATCATCATCGCGCCGATGACGACCAGGGCCGCGGAGGCGACCTCACCCGGGACGATCTGCGTGATGGGGGTGAAGAAGAGGCAGGCGGCGAAGAACAGGCCGGTGACGACGGAGGCGAGGCCCGTGCGGGCGCCCTCCCCGACGCCGGTGGCGGACTCGACGAAGACCGTCTGGCCGGAGCCGCCGGTCAGGCCGCCGATGGCACCGCCGGCGCCGTCGATGAACAGCGCCTTGGACAGGCCCGGCATGCGGCCCTTGTCGTCGGCGAGCTTGGCCTCGGTGCCGACGCCGATGATGGTGGCCATCGCGTCGAAGAAGCCGGCGAGCACCAGGGTGAAGACGATCATGCCGATGGTCATGGCGCCGACGTCGCCCCAGCCGCCGAAGGAGACCTTGCCGAAGAGCGAGAAGTCGGGCATCGAGACCGCGGAGCCGTCCAGGGCGGGCGGACCGTTGCGCCAGGCCTTCGGGTCCACGTCGGCGACGGCGTTCACGATGGCGGCGACGACCGTGCCGCCGATGATGCCGATCAGGATGGCGCCGGGGACCTTGCGGGCCTGCAGCATGAAGATGGCGAGCAGGGTGATGCAGAAGATCAGGACGGGCCAGCCGGCGAGCTGCCCGACGGGGCCGAGCTGGACCGGAGGAGCGAATTCACCGCCGTTGCCGACGAAACCGGCCTTCACGAGGCCGATCAGGGCGACGAACAGGCCGATGCCCATGGTGATCGCGTGCTTGAGCGCGAGCGGGATCGCATTCATGATCATCTCGCGGAGGCCGGTGACGACCAGGAGACAGATCACGACGCCGTACATCACGCACATGCCCATGGCCTGCGGCCAGGTCATCTGCGGGGCGACCTGCGAGGAGAGCACACCCGATACCGACAGGCCCGCGGCCAGCGCGAGCGGGACCTTGCCGACGAAGCCCATGAGGAGCGTCGTCAGCGCCGCGGCGAACGCGGTGGCGGTGATGAGGGCCTTCTGGCTCATGGTGTCCCCGGCGACGTCCTTGCCGGAGAGGATCAGCGGGTTGAGCAGGAGGATGTACGCCATGGCCATGAAGGTCGTGACGCCGCCACGAATCTCATTTCCGACGCTGGACCCTCTATGGGTGATGTGAAAGTACCGGTCGAGCCAAGAACGCCCGGCGGGGGTGCGAGAGCCGTCGCCGGCCTCTTCCGCGGTGGTCTTGGGCTCCACAGACGACTGGGTCATGGTGCCTAACTCCCAAGGTTCAAAGGGGCACCCGCATGAAGATTGGAGACGCGGGATTTGGGAAACTCCGTTTGGCTGCACGACCCGGGGTGACGGCCCGAGGCGACGCTGAGGTGCACTGCGTGTACTGCGGGTACTGCGGGGGTTCTGCGGTACTGGTGGCGGCTCCGGGGTGCCGGGGCCGACGGGTGTTGCGGTGGGGGTGATACCGGTGGAACGGACCGCGAGCGGTGCGGCTCTCCGTACTCCGGACTTCTGGCTCCGGGCGGTGCGGCTGGAAGTGTGACGTTCCCGGTGTCACACCGCCCGGAGAGTCTGTGGGGGTCCGGGGGCCTCGCGGCCCCCGGACCACGCCGTCCTAGAGGGTGCCGGTGAGGGCTTCCGGACGGATCGGCGTCTTGTTGAGCTCCAGACCGGTCGCCGCCCGGATCGCCGCGAGGACGGCGGGTGTGGACGAGAGGGTCGGGGCCTCGCCCAGACCGCGCAGGCCGTACGGCGCGTTCGGGTCGGCGAGCTCCAGGACGTCGACCGGGATGGTCGGGGTGTCCAGGATGGTGGGGATCAGGTAGTCCGTGAAGGAGGGGTTGCGCACCTTCGCGGTCTTCGGGTCCACGATGATCTCCTCCATGACCGCCACGCCGAGACCCTGGGTGGTACCACCCTGGATCTGGCCGACCACGGAGAGCATGTTCAGGGCCTTGCCGACGTCCTGGGCGGTCGCCAGCTCGACGACCTTGACCAGGCCGAGCTCGGTGTCCACCTCGACGACCGCGCGGTGCGCGGCGAAGGTGTACTGGACGTGGCCGTCGCCCTGGCCGGTGACCAGGTCGAACGCGACGGTCGGCCGGTGGCGGAACTCCAGCTCCAGGTCGATGGCCTCGTCCTCGAGGATGTCGGCGATGTCCGCGAGGACCTCACCGGCGTCGGTGACGACCTTGCCGCCCTCCAGGAGGAGCTCGGCGTGCGCCCAGGCCGGGTGGTAGGAGCCGTTCTTGCGGCGGCCCATCTCCAGCAGCGCCTCGCGGACGTGCTCACAGGTGTTCTTCACCGCGCCGCCGGTCATGTACGTCTGCCGCGAGGCGGACGTCGAACCGGCGGAGCCGACCTGCGTGTCGGCCGGGTGGATGGTCACCTGCGTGACGCCCAGCTCGGTGCGGGCGATCTGCGCGTGGACGGTGACGCCGCCCTGGCCGACCTCCGCCATGGCCGTGTGGACCATCGCGACGGGCTCGCCGTTGATGACCTCCAGGCGGACGCGGGCGGTGGAGTAGTCGTCGAAGCCCTCGGAGAAGCCGACGTTCTTGATGCCGACCGCGTAGCCGACGCCGCGGACGACGCCCTCGCCGTGCGTGGTGTTCGAGAGGCCGCCCGGCAGCGCGCGGACGTCCGCGCCCTCGCCCGCGGTCTCCCACTGGCGCTCCGGCGGCAGCGGGCGGGCCTTGACCCGGCGCAGCAGCTCGGCGACCGGCGCCGGGGAGTCCACGACCTGGCCGGTGGGCATGATCGTGCCCATCTCCATGGCGTTCAGCTGGCGGAACTCGACCGGGTCCATGCCCAGCTTCGCCGCCAGCTTGTCCATCTGGGCCTCGTACGCGAAGCAGGCCTGGACGGCGCCGAAGCCGCGCATCGCGCCACAGGGCGGGTTGTTCGTGTAGAGCGCGATCGCCTCGATGTCGACGTCGTCGATGACGTACGGGCCGACGGAGAGGGAGGAGGCGTTGCCCACGACCGCCGGGGAGGCCGACGCGTACGCGCCGCCGTCCAGGACGATCTTGCACTTCATGTGCGTGAGCTTGCCGTCCTTGGTGGCGCCGTGCTCGTAGTACAGCTTCGCCGGGTGGCGGTGCACGTGGCCGAAGAAGGACTCGAACCGGTTGTAGACGATCTTGACCGGCTTGTTCGTGGCCAGGGCCAGGAGGCAGGCGTGGATCTGCATCGAGATGTCCTCGCGGCCGCCGAAGGCACCGCCGACGCCCGAGAGCGTCATGCGGACCTTCTCCTCGGGCAGGCCGAGGACGGGGGCGATCTGCTTCAGGTCCGAGTGCAGCCACTGGGTGGCGACGTAGAGGTCGACGCCGCCGTCCTCGGAGGGCACGGCGAGGCCGGACTCCGGGCCGAGGAAGGCCTGGTCCTGCATGCCGAAGGTGTACTCGCCCTCGACGATGACGTCGGCGCGCTTGCGGGCCTCCTCCACGTTGCCGCGGATGATCGGCTGGCGGTGCACGATGTTCGGGTGCGGGACGTGACCGGAGTGGTGGTCGTCGCGGCCCTCGTGGATCAGCGGCGCGTCCGCGGCCAGGGCCGAGGCCTCGTCCGTGACGAGCGGCAGCTCCCGGTAGTCGATCTTGATTTTGGCGGCCGCGCGACGGGCGGTCTCCGGGTGGTCGGCGGCCACGAGGGCGACCGGCTCACCGTGGTGGCGTACGCGGCCGTTGGCGAGGACCGGGGTGTCCTGGATCTCCAGGCCGTAGTTCTTCATCTCGGCCGGCAGGTCGTCGTACGTCAGGACCGAGTAGACGCCCGGCATGGCCAGGGCCTCGGAGATGTCGATGGACGCGATCTCGGCGTGGGCGACGGTGCTGCGCAGGGTCTGGCCCCACAGCATGTCCTCGTGCCACATGTCGGAGGAGTACGCGAACTCACCGGTGACCTTGAGGGTGCCGTCCGGGCGGAGCGTGGACTCGCCGATACCACCCTTGGTGTGCTTCTGGGTGACGTTCGTCGGCGTACCGGAGGGCGCGGTGCGGGTGTTGGCCATGATCAGACAGCCTCTCCCTGACGGGCGGCCGCGAGGCGGACCGCGTCGAGGATCTTCTCGTAGCCCGTGCAGCGGCAGAGGTTGCCGGACAGGGCCTCACGGATGTCCTGGTCGGACGGGTCGGCGTTGTGCTCCAGGAGGGCGTCCGCCTGGACCAGCAGACCCGGGGTGCAGAAGCCGCACTGGACGGCGCCGGCGTCGATGAACGCCTGCTGGATGTTGGAGAGCTCCACGCCCTCACCGGTCTGGGAGTCGGTGCCCTTGGCGGACCACTGCTTGGCCTCGTCGGTGGACACCCCGTTGCCGCCGCAGCCGCCGCCGGTGCCGCAGGCACCGCCGTGGCCGTGCGCCTCGCGCTGCTTGGCGAAGTCGGCCAGACCCTCGACGGTCACGACGTCGCGGCCCTCGACCTGGCCGGCCGCGACCAGACAGGAACAGACCGGCACGCCGTCGAGGCGGACGGTGCAGGAACCGCACTCGCCCTGCTCGCACGCGTTCTTGGAGCCGGGCAGGCCCAGGCGCTCACGCAGCACGTACAGGAGGGACTCGCCCTCCCACACGTCGTCGGCTTCCTGCTGACGACCGTTGACAGTGAAATTGACGCGCATGGTTACGCAGCCCCTTCAAGCGAGCGGCCGTTGGTGCCGCGGTACTGCTCCCACGTCCAGACGAGCTGGCGGCGAGCCATGATGCCGACCGCGTGACGGCGGTACTTCGCCGTGCCGCGAACGTCGTCGATCGGGTTGGCCGCGCCCGTGGCGAGCTCACCGAACTGCTTGGCGATCGACGGGGTGATGACCTTGCGGGACTCCCAGAAACCGCCCTCTTCGAGCGCGGCGTTCAGGAACTCCTCGGCGGCCTTCGCCCGGATCGGGGTCGGGGCGGCCGAACCGATGCCCGTACGCACCGTGCGGGTCTCGGGGTGCAGCGCGAGGCCGAAGGCGCAGACGGCGATGACCATCGCGTTGCGCGTACCGACCTTGGAGTACTGCTGCGGGCCCGTGGCGTTCTTGATGTGGACCGTCTTGATGAGCTCGTCGGCGGCCAGCGCGTTGCGCTTGACGCCGGTGTAGAACTCGTCGATCGGGATCAGGCGCGAGCCGCGTACGGACTCGACCTCGACCTCGGCGCCGGCGGCGAGGAGGGCGGGGTGGGAGTCACCGGCGGGCGAGGCGCAACCGAGGTTGCCGCCGACACCGCCGCGGTTGCGGATCTGCGGGGACGCGACCGTGTGCGAGGCGAGCGCGAGACCCGGCAGCGTGCCGCGCAGGTTCTCCATGATCTGGGTGTACGGGACGGAGGCGCCGAGCTTGGTGACCTCCTCGCCTACCTCCCACTCCCGCAGCAGACCGATGCGGTTGAGGTCGAGGAGGTACTCCGGACGGCGGTGGTCGAAGTTGATCTCGACCATGATGTCGGTGCCACCCGCAATCGGCACAGCTGTGGGGTACTCGGCCTTAGCGGCGAGTGCCTCCTCCCAGCTGGCGGGGCGAAGGAAGTCCATGTGCGGCTCTCTTCTTCTTCATCGTGTCGTTCACTTCAAGCCAGGAGGCCCTGGGGCCCTCGACTGGTCGTTCACGTGCTGTTAACGCGGTGTGGAGTCAGTACACAAGCCGTGCGTCCTTTGGGTGCAGTCACCGAAACCATGAAGGAGTTGGCTGGCGGCCTCCCTCGTCTTGTAGATTCGTATGAAAGGCAGGATGCAACGACCTGCCCGATTTCCAACGGCAACATTCGAGACAGATCGGCGGCGACACCATGCGGCTGCGCGCACTGCTGGAAACCGAGGCGCTGGGGCTGCGGCTGCTGGGCGGCGAGGACGAACTCGACCGGACGGTCCGCGGCGTCATGACGACCGACCTGAGGGATCCAAGCCGATACCTCACCGGGGGCGAACTCGTCCTCACCGGCCTGGCGTGGCGAAGAAATTCGGCCGACTCCGAGCCGTTCGTACGAATCCTCGCGAGCGCGGGCGTCGCCGGCCTCGCGGCCGGCGAGGCGGAGCTGGGGGACATCCCCGACGATCTCGTTTCAGCCTGTCGGCGCAACCGGCTGCCGCTGTTCGCCGTGAACGAGGACGTTGCATTCGCCACGATCACCGAGTACGTGGTGCGGCAGGTCTCGGGCGAGCGTGCGGGGGACCTGGCGGCCGTCGTGGACCGCCACCGCCGCCTGATGACCTCGGGCCCCGCGGGCGGTGGACCCGATGTGGTGCTGGATCTGCTCACCACGGACCTCGATCTGCGCGCCTGGGTGCTCTCCCCCACGGGCCGGCAGATCGCCGGCGCGGGAGAACCCCTGGCACCAGGCGTCTGCGCGGTGCTGGCCGGAGAGCATCTGGCGGCGGTCCGCACCGGGCGCAGGGGCCCGCACCGGATCTCCATCCAGGGTATTACGTACTCCCTGTTCCCGATCAGGGGAGCGGGCCGCGGCCCGGGCGGTCCAGGCGCCCGTGACGTGCGGGAAACCGTGCTCTCGGACTGGCTGCTGGCCGTCGAGGCGGACGCCGGCGACTGGCCCGCCGAGCGGCTCGACCTGCTCCAGGGCGTGACCCAGCTGATCGCCGTCGAGCGGGACCGCCGCGACGCGGCCCGCACGGTGCGCCGCCGCCTGGCGCAGGAGGTGCTGGAGCTCGTCCAGACGGGTGCCGCGCCCGCCGAGATCGCCGCCCGCCTGCGGGTCGCGGCCCCGGTGCTGCTGCCCGGGCTGGGCACCGCCCCGCACTGGCAGGTCGTCGTGGCGCGGGTCGACTGGGACGGCGGGGACATCCCCGGCGGCCCGGTGGCCCAGTCGCTGCTGGAGGAGATCCTCGTCGACCCGTCCGTCTCGGGGCCCGAGCCCTCGGACCGGATCGCGGTGGCCCATGCGGGTGACGAGGCCATCGCGCTCGTACCGCTGCCCGCGCTGCCCGGGGAGCCCGGCGAGGAGAAGGGCGGCCCGGACAGCGCGCTGCACGCCGACGAGCTGCTCTCCGCCGTACGGGAGCCCCTGCAGGCCGGCCTCGACGGCGACGGCCGGCTCACCCTGGGCGTCAGCGCGGCCGTGCACTCCGCGGAGGGGCTGCGCGGGGCACTGGAGGAGGCCCGGCACGCCCGCCGGGTCGCCGCGGCCCGCCCGGGCCGGGTATGCGCGGCCGGTCACCACGAGCTGGCCTCGCACGTCCTGCTGCTGCCGTTCGTCCCGGACGACGTGCGCCGCGCCTTCACGGCGCGCCTGCTGGACCCGCTGCGGGACTACGACCGCCGTCACCGCGCGGAGCTGATCCCGACGCTGGAGGCGTTCCTCGACTGCGACGGCTCGTGGACGCGCTGCGCGACGCGGCTGCACCTGCACGTCAACACGCTGAGGTACCGGGTCGGGCGAATCGAGCAGTTGACGGGGCGTGACCTCTCGCGGCTGGAGGACAAGCTCGACTTCTTCCTCGCACTGCGGATGAGCTGAGCAGATCCGGCCAGGGGCGGTGGAGGCGGCCTGACACGGCGTCCGGACTTTGTGAAAGAGTTCACCCGACCCCTTGGCCGCGGCCGTCGATCCGTGCTCTCATTTCGGCCCAAGGGCTCGACGACGTGCTGCTCGGTTGCTTTGGGGAGGGCAATGTGGCGGATACCGCCATGTCCGGTGCCGGAACTGCCGGGGGAGACGACCCCCTCCAGCGGGCGATATGGCGGCTGCGCTCGCGCGGCTGTTGGACTGACGCGGCGGCCCTGCTGACGCCGCACCTGCCCGACGCCGGCGCGGCCGTGCAGCGGACGGCGCTGCTCGTCGAGCGATGCCTGTTCACCGGGCAGGGCTGGGCCGAGGCGGAGGACGCGCTGCGGGTCGCGGAGGCGGCCGCCCAGGACGACGACGAGCGGGGCGCGGCGGCCTGCGAGCGCGGGCAGCTGGCGTACGCGGCGACCGTGCTCGGGGTCCGCGACCGCTCCGACGAGGCCCGTTCCGCGCTGGGCCGGGCGGCGGCGCTGCTGTCCCCCGGGTCCCGGACGCGGCCGCTGCTGGACTTCCGCCGGGGGCTGGTCGCGGAACACCTCGCGGACGCGCCCCAGTCGGCGCGGCCCGCGTACCACCGGGCCCACGCGGGGGCCCTGGCGCACGGGGACACGCTCCTGCTGTCGTTCACCTGGCGGCACCTGGCGGCGCTGGCGCTGCGGGACGGGGAGGTGGCGGAGGCCCGGAAGGGCTTCACGGAGTCCCTGCGCATCCGGGAGGACCTGGGCTTCCTGATCGGTACGGCCCCGGCGCTGGCGGCCCTGGCCGAAGCCGAACCGGAACCGGAGGCGGCCCGGCTGCGCGCGGAGGCCCGCCGTCTGTTCCACCTGCTGGGCGGCATCCCCACCTGGCTGGCGGACCAGCTCCACCCGACCCCGACCGGCTGACACCCCCGCCTGCCCCCGGCCACAAGCCCGGCAGGGCACGGCCGGAGGCTCGGCCCGGTCCGGCCGGGGGCCCAGCGGGCCGGCCGGAGAGGACCGCCGGAGCCCGGTCAGGGGTCCGGCGGGCACGGCCACAAGCCCCCAGCAGGGGGCAGTGGGGTCCGGCGGGGGCCGGTCAGGGGCCCCGTCAGGGCGTTGTGAAGTGGCCGCGGATCAGGGGTTCCAGGGCCGGGAGGTCGCCCGCGATCAGGGCCTCCAGCAGAGCCGAGTGCTCCGCCGCGTCCGCGACGAGGGCCTCCCGGCGGGTCCGCGGGACGCCCGGCAGCGGCCACTGCGACCGGCGGTGCAGGTCCTCGGCCACGGAGACCAGCTGCTCGTTGCCGCCCAGGGAGAGCACCTCCCGGTGGAACGCCCGGTCCGCATCCGCATAGGCCGGCAGGTCACCGGCCGCGGCGGCCTCGGCCGCGGCGGCCGCCACCGGGCGTAGCTCCGCCCAGGCCTCCGCCGGGACCGTGCGGGCCAGCCGCAGCATCACCGGGACCTCCAGCAGCGCCCGTACCTCAGCGAGCTCGGCCACCGCGCGCGGCGTACGGGAGAGCACCCGGAAGCCCCGGTTCGGCAGGCACTCCACCGCCCCCTCCAGCGCCAGCTGCTGCATCGCCTCGCGCACGGGCGTCGCGGAGACCCCGAAGCGCTCCCCCAGGGCGGGCCCGGAGTAGATCTCCCCCGGCACCAGCTCCCCGTCGACGAGCGCCGCGCGCAGCGCGTCGAGCACCTGGCCGCGCACCGAATGGCGCAGCACCTTCTGCGTGGGGATCAGCGCCGTCACCCTGACGTGGGCCGCTTCGTGCACTCGGTCCTCCTCGGGGTCTCGACCTGGGCTCTCCCGAGAATAGGTGAACAGGGCCCGACGGTGCTGGTACAGGCCACTGGAGATCAGTTAAGGTAAGGCTTACCTCTCTTCTTCCGACTGTGTGGATCGGTGGTTCCGCCATGCCCGACAGCCCTGCCCACGCCCCGCTCCCGACCGGCTCTCCGGTGGCGGACGCGTACGCACGGCTGGCCGGGATGTACGGCAGCCTCCAGGTCGTCGAGCGCGCCGCGCACGAGAGCGCCCCTCGCGGTGTGGGGTGGATCGGCGCGGACGAGCTCGCGGCCGGCGGGGCCGAGCTCGACGGCTACCTCGCCTGGGACGAGGCCCAGGTCCTGCGGGACTACGGCCGCCAGGCCCGCCCCGACGTCGTGGCCACCTTCGGGCTGCACCGGTACGCCTGGCCCGCCTGCCTGCTGATCACGGCTCCCTGGTTCCTCGCGCGGCGGGTGCCCGACCTGCCCGCGGGGGAGGTGGCGTTCCACCGGACCGGGGGCCGCATGAGCGTGCGCGTCCAGTCCTTCGCCTGCCTGCCGGACGACCCGGCGGCCGCCCTCCCCGGGGCCCGCGTCGTGCCCGACGAGGAGGCGCTGCGCGCAGAGGTGCGGGCTGCGGTGGCCCGGCACCTCGAACCCCTGCTGGAGGGCTTCGGCCCGCGCATGCGGCGCGGGCGCCGCGCCCTGTGGGGCATGGTGACCGACGAGATCGTCTCGGGCGTCTGGCACCTCGGCAAGCTCGTGGACGAGGAGCACCGGGCCATGGCCGAGCTGGACGCGCTGCTCCCCGGCAGGACCGCCCCGTACACCGCGGGCGCGGCGTTCCGCACCCTCTCCGGCCCGGGCGGCGAGCGGCTGGCCACCCGGGACCGGGCCAGCTGCTGCCTCTTCTACACGATCCGGCCGGAGGACACCTGCACCACGTGCCCCCGCACCTGCGACGCGGACCGCATCGTCCGCCTCACGGCTGCCGCCTGACATCTGAACCCACTCGTACGACTGACCGTAATCGAACACAACTCTGGCCGTACGAGCGGTAGTTCGAGCTACAACACCCTATTCGGCGGGCCCCGCCCCCCGATGGCGTCCACTTGCCCCGAAACCCGCGTGCCGAGCCGATCTCCTGCGCCACCATGGCTCCCGCGAAGGCCGCACACGCGAGGCAGAGGCAAGGGACATCCGCATGAGACTGACCGACATATCGCTGGACTGGCTGCTGCCCGGCAGCCTGCTGATCCTGGGCGTGCTTGCGGCGGTCGCGGTGCTGGCGCGGGGCAAGCGGGAGGGCGAGAAGGCAGCGGCCGAGGACACCTGGGAGCGCAGCGAGGAGCGGCGGCGGCGCAAGGAAGCCGTCTACGGAACCGCCTCCTACGTGCTGCTGTTCTGCTGCGCGGCGGTGGCCGCCGCGCTCTCCTTCCACGGACTGGTCGGCTTCGGCCGGCAGAACCTCAACCTCTCCGGGGGCTGGGAGTACCTGGTCCCGTTCGGCCTCGACGGCGCCGCCATGTTCTGCTCGGTGCTCGCCGTCCGCGAGGCGAGCCACGGCGACGCGGCCCTCGGCTCCCGCATGCTGGTCTGGCTGTTCGCGGGCGCGGCCGCCTGGTTCAACTGGGTGCACGCGCCGCGCGGCGCCGGACATGACGGGGCCCCGCAGTTCTTCTCCGGGATGTCCCTCTCGGCGGCCGTCCTCTTCGACCGGGCCCTGAAGCAGACCCGTCGGGCGGCGCTGCGCGAACAGGGCCTGATCCCGAGGCCGTTGCCGCAGATCCGGATGGTCCGCTGGCTGCGGGCCCCCCGCGAGACCTTCGGCGCCTGGTCGCTCATGCTGCTGGAGGGGGTCCGCACCCTCGACGAAGCGGTCGAGGAGGTGCGCGAGGACAAGCGCGAGCGGGAGCAGGACCGCCACCGCCGGCGCGACCAGAACAGGCTCGACCGGGCCCGGATCAAGGCCCTGGGCCGGCAGAACCGGGCGTTCGGACGCTCTCGCGCCCGCCAGGTCGACGTGCCGGGGCTGGCCCCCGGGTCGGGCTCCGCGCCGGTCGGCGCGGAGCCGGCCATAGCGGAAACGGGACAACTGCCCGCCCCGCGCCGCCGGCCCTCCCTGCAGGCCGTGCACGGAACCGAGATGACTGAGGCGACCGGGCCCCGGACGGTGGACCTCACCGCCGAGGACGATACCCAGACCCTCCCCCGCCTCGACTCCCTGGAGCGCAAACTCAAGGACCTGGAACAGCAGTTCGGCTGACGGCTGCCACCCCGGAGGGCCCGCCCGTCAGGCGGGCCCTCCGTCGTACGCGCCCCCGTAGGTGCCGTCGTACGCGGTCTCGTACCCCGTCTCGTACGCGGCCCCGTAGGCCCGGCCGCCGAGGCCGCCCGGGGCCCCGGCCAGCTCGAACCACACCACCTTGCCGCCGGCCTGCACCGGCGACTCCACGCCCCAGGCGTCGGCGAGGGCCTGGACCAGCATCAGCCCCCGGCCGTGCGTACCGTCGTCGGCGGTCGGTACGTACGGCCGGGGCCGGCGCGAGACGTGGTCCCGGACCTCCACCCTCAGCCGGTCCGCGGCGAGCCGCGCGGACACCTCGGCGCCCTGGTCGGTGTGGACGAGGGCGTTCGTGACGAGCTCGGTGATCAACAGCTCCGCCACCTCGGCGGTGTCGGCCGGACACCGATGATGCATCAACTCCCGTAACGCGCGGCGGACTTCGCCCACCGCCTTGAGATCGGCCCGGCGCACGCTCCGGGTGATCTCCACCGTGTCCATCGCTCCCCCGTCCTCGACGGACGGTTCACGCGGTACGGGCCGCCCTCTCCTCCACTGCTTCCCGGTCTTCGCCCCCACCCGCACGGCGATGTACCTCCCCCGTATCCCGACGGATCTCGAACTGGTCTACGGGATGCATGCCCGCCGGGGCAGTCCGCACTCCTGCCGGGTTACGGGCGGGGCACGTTGCGCAGGTTGGATCGAGCCATCTGGATCATCCGGCCCACCCCACCGTCCAGCACGATCTTGCTGGCCGATAGTGCGAAACCGGTCACCATCTCGGCGCTGATCCTGGGTGGAATCGACAAGGCGTTGGGGTCGGTCACCACGTCCACCAAAGCGGGCCCCTCGTGCCGGAAGGCGTCCCTCAGAGCCGCTGTGAGCTGCTTGGGCTTCTCCACCCGGACGCCGTACGCGCCCGCCGCGCGGGCGATCGCCGCGAAATCCGGGTTGTGGTTGGTCGTTCCGTACGAAGGAAGGCCGGAAACCAGCATTTCCAACTCGACCATTCCGAGCGATGAGTTGTTGAAGAGGACCACTTTGACGGGCAGGTCGTACTGCACCAGGGTGAGGAAATCTCCCATCAGCATCGAGAAACCACCGTCACCCGACATCGACACCACTTGACGGCCGCGGTCCGTGAACTGTGCGCCGATGGCCTGCGGGAGGGCATTGGCCATGGAACCGTGGCTGAAGGAGCCGATGATGCGCCGCTTGCCGTTCGGGGAAAGATAGCGTGCCGCCCATACGTTGCACATGCCCGTGTCGACGGTGAAGACGGCGTCCTCGTCGGCGAGTTCGTCGAGGACGGAAGCCACGTACTCCGGGTGGATCGGGGTGTGCTTCTCCACCTTCCGCGTGTACGCCTTGACCACGCCTTCGAGGGCGTCCGCGTGCTTCTTGAGCATCCGGTCCAGGAAGCGGCGGTCCGTCTTGGCCTTCACCCGGGTGTTCAGTGCGCGCAGGGTCTCCCGCACGTCGCCCCAGACGGCGAGGTCCAACTGGGATCGGCGGCCCAGGTGTTCGGGGCGGATGTCCACCTGGACGATCTTCACGTCGTCGGGCAGGAAGGCGTTGTACGGGAAGTCCGTGCCGAGCAGGATCAGCAGATCGCACTCGTGGGTGGCCTCGTAGGCGGCTCCGTAGCCGAGCAGGCCGCTCATGCCGACGTCGTACGGGTTGTCGTACTGGATCCACTCCTTGCCGCGCAGGGCGTGCCCGACGGGTGCCTTGACGCGGCCCGCGAACTCCATGACCTCGGCGTGCGCCCCGGCGGTGCCGCTGCCGCAGAACAGCGTGACCCTGTCGGCCTCGTCGATCAGCCGGACCAGCTTCTCGATCTCCCCGTCTCCGGGGCGTACGGTCGGCCGCGCGGTCACGAGCGCGTGCTGGATGCTCTTCTCCGGGGCCGGGAGGGACGCGATGTCGCCGGGAAGCGAGATCACGCCGACGCCGCTGCGGCCGATGGCGTGCTGGATGGCGGTCTGGAGCACCCGGGGCATCTGCTGCGGGTTGGAGATCAGCTCGCTGTAGTGGCTGCACTCGGTGAACAGCCGGTCCGGGTGGGTCTCCTGGAAGTAGCCGAGGCCGATCTCGCCGGACGGGATGTGGGAGGCGAGGGCGAGGACGGGGGCCATCGAGCGGTGCGCGTCGTAGAGGCCGTTGATCAGGTGCAGGTTGCCGGGACCGCAGGAGCCCGCGCAGGCGGCGAGCCGGCCCGTGATCTGGGCCTCCGCGCCGGCGGCGAAAGCGGCCGTCTCCTCGTGCCGCACCTGGATCCACTCGATGTCGCCGGTCCTTCGGATGGCGTCGACGACCGGGTTCAGGCTGTCTCCGACGACTCCGTACATCCGGCGCACGCCCGCGCGCACGAGGATGTCGACGAACTGCTCGGCCACGTTCTGCTTGCCCATGGAAAGGCGCCCTTTCGTTGCCTGCCGGGTACGCCCGTCCATCCATACACACTCTGCGCGGTCACGCCTCCCAGACGGCGGCGGCCGTCCGGTCGTCGGCGTAGCCCTTGAGGCGGAGCTGGGTGTCCGCGAGGAAGGCCGCGAGGCCGGGGGGCTCCGCGTCGGCCCAGCGGGCGGCGAGCTCGGCCGGCAGCAGGGCCTCCTCCCGCATGGGGGCCGCCAGGCCGCCCGAGCAGAGCAGCAGGGTGTCCCGGGGGCGGGCCACGGCGGCCCGGAACCGGAACCCGTCGCCGGGGGATTCCGCCGGCTCCGGCTCCGGCTCGGGCTCCAGGTCCTGCCAGGCACCGGCCCGCAGCCGGAACAGCCCGCCGGCGCCCGCGCCGAAGCAGATCCGGGTCTTGCACTCGGGATCGATGGGGAGCAGCAGGACGCGCAGCCCGGCGGTGTACGCGTCCTCCGGCAGGCCCAGCTCGGCGGCGTGCGCGCGCAGGCGCCCGTAGCCCCGGTCGGTGAGCCGCTGCAGCCCCGAGCGCAGGGCGTCACGCCGGCCCGCGCGGATGTCGTCGGCCAGCCGCTCCCTGCTCCGGCCGACGGCCGAAGCGATCCATCGGCACAGCTCGGCGGCGGCTTCGGCGGCGCCGGGGGCGGAGCGGTCGCCGCCGGCGAGGGCGACGAGGACGAGGGCGTCGTCGCCGGTGCCGAAGCGGGTGGTCAGCAGGAAGTCCCGGCGGGTCTCGCCGCGGAAGCGGGCGGAGTCCCCGCGCACGGAGGTCGCCCGCAGGGTGTACGCCCCGTGCCGGGCCCCCTCCAGGACGGTGTCGGGCACGAGCTCGTCGAGGGCTCCGGGATCGGCCACGGGCAGGGCCCCCGGCTCGGCGGCATAGGTCGGCGCCCGGTCCCCGAGATACCCCACGACGGGCCGCTCCCCGGCCACCGGCCCGGTCTCCACCCCGGACGCGGCTCCCGCACCGGACGCGGGCCCCGTCCCCGCCCGGGACGCGGCAGCACTCTCGGGGCCGGCCTCGGCCGGGACCTCCCCGGCCACGGGCAGGGTCCCGCCGGGCGCAGCGGCCCAGGGGCCGCCGCCGGGGTCGGGCCACGTGCCCGGGCCGGTTACGGGAACGGCGGCTCCGGGACCCGCCCCCGCCCCGGGCGCGGTGGCGCCGCCGGGGGCGGAGACGGCCAAGTCCTCGGCACGGGGTCCCGTGGGCTCCCCGGACGCGGCGGCAGCCTCGGGGCGGGCCTCGGCCGGGACATCCCCCGCCACGCCCGACGGCCAGGTCCCGCCGGGCGCAGCGGCCCAGGGGCCGCCACCGGGGTCGGGCCACGTGCCGGGGCCCGTTCCGGGAACGGCGGCTCCGGGACCCGCCCCCGCCCCGGGCGGAGTGGCGCCACCGGGGTCCGGCCACGTGCCCGGGCCGGTTCCGGGAACGGCGGCTCCGGGACCCGCCTCCCCGCCGGGCGCAGTGGCGCCGCCGGGGGCGGAGACGGCCAAGTCCTCGCTACGGGGTCCCGTCCGCTCCCCGGCCGGCGGCCAGGTACCCGCGGGCGCGGCCGCCCAGGGCTCGGGCCACGTGCTGGCGCCCGGCGGGGTGGTGTCGGGCGGGAGGTCGGGAGCGGCCTCGGGGAGGGCCGGTGGCACGGTCACGCTGCCGAGGCCGTACCCGGTCGTACCGGGCTCCCGGGGGTCCCGTGGCGGCGGTGGTTCCGGGGCGGGCTCAGGGCGCGGCCCCGGCAGCACGGCGTGCGGGGGCGCAGGCGGGGGCTGCGCGGGTTCCGCCGGCGGGCGTGGGGACGGGACCGGCCCCGGGAGGGCCGTCACCGAGGACGCCGAGTGGAACCGGCTCTCCAGGGTGTCCCCCGGATCCGGATCGGCATCCGGGTCCGGGACCGGTTCCGTCTCCGGGTCCCCGTACAGCTTCTGCCACCAGTCGTCCGCGCCCCGCTGACTCATGCGCTCATTCTCGGCCCCGCGCAGCGACGGAAAACGCCGAACGCGCGAAAAGGGCCCCACCGGGCCGCCGCCCGGTGGAGCCCCTTTTCGCATCTCTCGTACGGCCTGACGGATGTCGTACGCCCGCACGACCGTCCGGGTGACGGCGGCGCCGAACGCACCGGCGATCTCCGCGCCCGCGTCACCTGCGCCCCCGGCCCCGGGGTGGTCGACGACCGCCGACCACCTGCCGCCCGTCTCGGCCACCCCGCGCGCGCCGGCAGGGGCCTGCGGGTACTGCGCGATACCGGGCGCACCGGACTCCCCGGGTGAATTCCGTCCCCCCTGCTGCATTGCACGGCAAAGTTGCCCGCAAGTGCCTTCTGACCGGCGGATGTCGGCGCTGCGGTGGCATCACCTTGGCAGAGAGCCGGGGGGTGCGGCGATGATGTCCGAGGCGGGTTTGCGCCGTGGCCGCTTTCCGCCAGGAACGGCGTCAAGAGGGTGGGTGGACGGGTTGCTGAGTGCGATAGGCCTGGACGAAGGCCAGGAGTCGGCGTACCGCGCGCTGGTGTCGCTGGGGGCTGCGGAGGTGCCCGATCTCGCGCACCGGCTGGCGCTGCCGGTGCCGCAGACCGAGCGGGCACTGCGGCACCTGGAACGGCACGGGCTGGCGGCGCAGTCCTCGGCCCGCCCGGGCCGGTGGGTGGCGGCGCCGCCGGGGGTGGCGCTGGGGGCACTGCTCACCCAGCAGCGGCACGAGCTGGAGCAGGCGGAGCTGGCGGCGGCCCGGCTGGCGCAGGAGTACCGGGCGGAGGCGGCCGAACCGTCCGTGCACGACCTGGTGGAGGTGGTGACGGGCGCGAGCGCGGTGGCTCACCGCTTCCACCAGCTCCAGGTGGGCGCGGTGGAGGAGGTGTGCGCCCTGGTCAGCAGCCGGCCCCAGGTGGTGACGGCGATGGACAACGAGGCGGAGGAGCAGGCCGCCGCGCGGGGCGTCGAGTACCGGGTGGTGATCGAGAGGGACGTACTGACCCTGCCGACCGGGATCAGGGAGGCGTCGACGGCGCTCGCGCGGGGCGAGGGCGTCCGGGTGACCCGGCAGGTCCCGACGAGGCTGGTGATCGCGGACCGGTCCCTGGCGCTGGTGCCGCTGACGGGGCCGGGGGCGGAGCCGGCGGCGCTGGTGGTGCACGCGTCGGGGCTCCTGGAGTCGCTGACCGGGTTGTTCGAGGCGGTGTGGCGGGAGGCGCTGCCCCTGCGGCTGGGGGCGGCGGGAGCGGAGGAGTCCGAGGGCGTGCCCGACACGACGGACCTGGAGGTCCTGACGCTGCTGCTGGCGGGTATGACGGACGCGAGCGTGGCCAAGCACCTGGATCTGGGGCTGCGGACGGTGCAGCGGCGGGTCAAGGGGCTGATGGAGCTGTCGGGGGTGACGACGCGGCTCCAGCTGGGCTGGCACGCCTACGAACGGGGCTGGGTGGCCCGCTAGGCCCCGGTCGGTCAGGCTGAGCGCATGGATCTGCCTCAGCTGCTCCTGGTGGGGCTGGTGCTCCTGCTCGGGGTGGTCGGGGTGCTGGTCCCGGGGGTGCCGGGGACCTGGCTGGTCTGGGCGGGCGTGCTGTGGTGGGCACTGCACGAGCGGTCGGCGCTCGCGTGGTCCCTGCTGGTCTCGGCGACCGCGCTGCTGCTGGTGGTCCAGGTGGTCAAGTGGCAGTTGCCGCCGCGGCGGCTGCGCGGGGTGGGCGTCACGCGCCGGATGGTGGTGTACGCGGGCGCGGGCGCGCTGCTCGGCTTCGTGGTGGTGCCGGTGGCGGGGGCGGTTGCGGGGTTCGTGGGCGGCATCTATCTGAGCGAGCGGCTGCGGCTGGGCACCCACGGCGAGGCCTGGGCCTCGGTGCGGGCGGTGATGCGGGCGGTGGGCACGAGCGTCCTGGTGGAACTGCTGGCCTGCCTGATGGTGACGGGCGCCTGGCTCGGCGCGGTCCTGGTCGGCTGACCGGACGTCACGGGCGCAGGCGTAGTGCCGAAGACCGAGGCCCGGTCGGCCGAGCGCCCGATGCGCGGTGGGCTCCGAGGCGCGAGGCTGGGGGCATGACGGAGTTCAAGGGGTTCAGCGAGGCGGAGTCGGCGTATCTCGGGTCGCAGCGCCTGGGGCGGCTGGCGACGGTGGACGCGGCGGGGCAGCCGCAGGCGAACCCGGTGGGCTTCTTCCCGCAGGGGGACGGCACGATCCTGGTCGGCGGACGGGCGATGGGGACGACGAAGAAGTGGCGCAACCTCCAGGGCAATCCGCGGCTGTCCCTGGTGGTGGACGATCTGGTGAGCACCCGGCCGTGGAAGGTCCGGGGCGTCGAGATCCGCGGTCGCGCCACGCTGGAGGTGGGCCCGCACGCGCTCGGGCCGCACTTCAGCCCGGAGGTGATCCGGATCCACCCGGAGCGGGTGTTCGCCTGGGGCCTGGACGAGTGACGCCCGGCCCCTGGCGGAGCCGGGGCCGGACGTCGGATGAGGGGCGTCGAATAACAGGCGTCCGGCCTCGGCGTCGGCGTCAGTGCCTGTGCCGTTGCCGGTGACGGCCGTCGGCGGTTGACCGTCGGGGTTGGCCGTCAGGCCGTGGGGTCAGTAGCGGCCGGTGCGCTTGGCCGCGTAATTGGCCCGGCCCTCCGCCGACTTCATGCGCCAGTCCCGGCGGATCTCGGAGCGCAGCCTCGCGTCCGTCTTGGCGACGATCCGCTGGTTCTCCCGCAGCAGTTTGCGGTAGCTCGCCAGGCGCCGCTCCGGCAGTGCGCCGGTCTCGACCGCCTCGGTCACCGCGCACCCCGGCTCGGCCTCGTGCGCGCAGTCGTGGAACCGGCAGTCGGCCGCGTACTCCTCGATCTCCGAGAAGACCTGGCCCACCCCGGCCTCGGCGTCCCACAGGCCGACGCCGCGCAGTCCCGGCGTGTCGATGAGGACGCCCCCGGCGGGCAGGGCCAGCAGGTTGCGGGTGGTGGTCGTGTGACGGCCCTTGCCGTCCACGTCGCGCGTGGCCTGGACGTCCATCACGTCGGAGCCGAGGAGTGCGTTCGCGAGCGTGGACTTGCCCGCGCCCGAGATGCCGAGCAGCACGCTCGTACCGCCGGCGACGACCGCCGCCAGGACGTCCGTGCCCTCCCCGGTGAGGGAGGAGACCGTGAGCACCTCGACGCCGGGCGCCGTGGTCTCCACGTCCTGGACCAGGTGGGAGAGCGTCACCGGGTCCGGTACGAGGTCCGCCTTGGTCAGGACGACCAGCGGCTGTGCGCCGGACTCCCAGGCGAGGGCCAGGAAGCGCTCGATGCGGCCCAGGTCGAGCTCGACGGCCAGAGAGACCGCGATGATCGCGTGGTCGACGTTGGCGGCGAGGATCTGGCCCTCGGAGCGCTGCGAGGAGGTGGAGCGGACGAAGGCGGTCCGGCGCGGCAGGTACGTCTTGACGTACCGGGGGTTGCCGGCGGCCTCGACCACGGCCCAGTCACCGGTGCAGATGACGCGGAGCGGATCGTGGGGGGTGACGAAGGCGGTGTCGGCGCGCACGATGCCGTCCGCGGTCATGACGTCGCACTGGCCGCGGTCCACCCGGACCACGCGGCCGGGAACCAGGCCCTGCTCGCCGTACGGGGCGAACTCGGCCTCCCACGCCTCGTCCCAGCCGAGGGGGGTGAGGGCGTGCGAGTACGAAGAAGACGGAGAGGTGGAGAAAGACAAGGGGAAACCCTTCACAGGGTGGCCCCGGCAGCGCGCGCTCGGTGGCGCGCGGAGAGTGTGAGGTCAGCCGGAGACCACGGAAGTGACATTGATGGTCTTCTGGGTGCGGAACGCGCCCTGCGTGACGACAGTCATCAATGAACTCACCTCCGGGTCGTGTACGTGCCGAAAACGGTTCTCCGCCGGACCGGCGGGAACACGATCACCGTAGCAAGTGCGGTCCGGGGCACGCCAATTCTTTTTCCGCGGCCTGCACGGCCGATTCGCTGACGGCCGGCGGGCCCGGCGGCTCCTAGCGTGGGCGCATGACTCCCCGCATCGATCTGATCGGCCTGGTCGTGTCCGACATGGCCGCCTCGCTCGCCTTCTACCGCCGCCTGGGCCTGGACATCCCGGCCGGTTCGGACGACCAGCCGCACGTGGAGGCCCTCCTGCCCGGCGGGCTGCGCATCGCCTGGGACACCGAGGACGTCGTCCGCTCCTTCGACCCGTCCTGGACCCGCCCGACCGGTGACGGACGGCGGGAGCTCGCGTTCCTGTGCGACTCCCCCGACGAGGTGGACGCGGTGTACGCCGAGTTGACGGACGCCGGCTACGAGGGCCATCTGCGGCCCTGGGACGCCTTCTGGGGACAGCGCTACGCCGTGGTGCGCGACCCGGACGGCTGCGCCGTCTCGCTGTTCGCCCCGGCCGGGGCGTAGAGGGGCGGTCTCGTCGCGATGAGCTGGCTGCGGGCGCTGAAGGACACCGCCCTGACGGGCCTGCGGGTCGAACGCGCCCGCCTGGAGCCCCTCACCGCCCTGCGTGCCGCGGCCGGACTCGCCGTCGTGATCGCCGCCGGACTGGCGTTCCTGGGGCCCGGGGC
Organism: Streptomyces sp. NPDC086989; assembly: GCF_044745505.1. Taxonomy (NCBI): domain Bacteria; kingdom Bacillati; phylum Actinomycetota; class Actinomycetes; order Kitasatosporales; family Streptomycetaceae; genus Streptomyces; species Streptomyces sp. NPDC086989. The sequence goes on along the minus strand of NZ_JBIVAL010000016.1, from coordinate 13,634 downwards.
GGCCGCCAGCTCCGCGTTCGGGGCCTTCATGGCCGCCGTCGCCACCTTCCAGGAGAGCTGGCGGCCGCGGCCCGTGCGGGCCGTGGCCGCCGGGCTGACGCTGGCCGTCTCCACCTTCGTCGGCTACCTCGTCGGGTCCTCCGAGACCGGCCTGTTCCTCGTCCTGCTCGCCGTCTGGGCCTTCGCCGCCGGGCTGATGTGGGCGGCCGGCCCCACCGCCGGGATGATCGCCTCCGGCAATGTCGCGATCATGCTCGTCACCGTCACCCTGCCGACCTCCGTCGCGCAGGCCGCCGGGCACGCCGCGGTGATCGCCGCCGGCGCAGTGGTGCAGGCCCTGCTGATCGTCCTGTTCCCGGTCCGCCACTGGGGCGCCCAGCGCGACGCCCTGGCCGACGCGCTCGCCGCCGAGGCCGACTACGCCCGGCGACTGCGCCAGGACCCCGTCGCGCACTTCGACCCGCAGCCCCTGATGCGGGCCCGGGCCGCCGCGACCGTGACCCGCCGCCAGGCACTGCGGCGCCCCGCCGAGCTGCACGGGGCGCGCGGGCTCGCCGAACGCATCCGCCCGGTGCTGGCGTCGCTCGCCGACCCCGCGGTCGGAGCACCCGCCGAGGGGCCGGCGCGCGACCGGGTGCGGGAACTCCTCGCGGCGGCCGGGGCCGTGCTGGACGCCGCCGCCCGGGCGATCCGGCACGGGGAGCCCGTGCGCCTGCCCGCCCCGGCCCTCGCGGTGCTCAAGTCCCCCGACACGGCCGACCTGCTCGAAGGGGCGGCGCTGCGGGCCGCGCACCGGCTCGCCGCACTGCTGGACGACGTACTGGAGACGGCCGAGCCGGGCTCCGGACGGACGGCCGGGCCGGGCGCATCGATGCTGCGGCCCACCCTGACGGCGCTGGTGCCGGTGGTGCTGAAGGCCGTCCGGGCCGAACTGCGCCGCGGCTCGCCGATCCTGCGGCACGCTGTCCGCGTCACCGCCGTGACCTGCGCGGGCTACGTCATCGGCGTCGCCCTGCCGCTGGGGCACGCGTACTGGGCCCCGATGGCCTCCGTCATGGTGATGCGGCCCGACTTCACCCAGACCTGGTCCCGGGCCGTCGCCCGCTTCGGCGGCACCCTGGCCGGCGTGGCCGTGGCGACCGGTGTCGTCCGGCTCGTCAAGCCGGGCATGTACCTCTCGGGCTTCCTGGCCGTGCTCAGCGCGGGCCTGATGTACGTGCTGATGCGCACCGGTTACGCCGTGGCGCAGGCCTTCGTCTCCGCCTACGTCGTCTTCCTGCTCGGCATGGGCGGCGTCCGCTGGGACCAGACCGTGCGGGACCGGGTTGCCCTGACGTTGGTCGGCGGAGTGCTCGCGATGCTCGGCTACGCCCTCTACCCGGCCTGGGAGACCCCGCGGCTGCGCACCCGGCTCGCCGACTGGATCGAGGCGCTCGGCGGGTACGGGGCCGCCGTGCTCGGGCAGTACGCCGACCCCGCCGGGGCCCGGCACGACGAGGTGCGCCGGGCGCTGCTGGCCACCCGGGACGCCCGGCTCGCCTGGCAGGAGGCGGTGGAGCGGGCCGCCGAGGAGCCGGTGCGCCACCGCGGGATCTCCCGCTCGGCCGCCGACGACGCGGGCCACGCCCTGGCCGCGCTCGGCCAGGCGGTGATGCTTCTGGAGGCCCACCTCCCGGACCGCGCCCACGCCCCGGTGCCGGGTGCGGCGGAGCTGGCGCAGGAGCTGCGCACCGCGACGCGGGAGGGCCGAAGGCGGTGCGTGAGCGGTGGGTGCCCCGCTGGGACGGGGTGCGGGCGCTGCTGGCGGGCCGGGACGCCCCGGCGCCGGGGGTGCTGCGCGGGGCGGCCGAGCAGATGCTGAACTCGCTGGAGCAGGTCTCCCGGGCGCTGCTCCCGGCCTCCCTCCCGGAGCACCGCCCCTGACCCGTGCCGGATCATGCCGATCCGCTGCCGGGCCGGACCGGACCGGACAGTTCGGACCGGGGCCGGTCCGGGGCCGCGGGGCCGGTCCGGGGCCGGTTCGGTGTCGACTGCGTCGCCGCAGCCGCCGAAACGGCGAAGCGCGAACGCGTCGCCATCCCGGCGTTGCGGACCGTCGCGCCCACCCGGTTCGGGCCGGGCCGGTGTCGTCCGCGTCGCCGCAGCCGCCCGAAACGGCGAAGCGCGAACGCGTCGCCATCCCGGCGTTGCGGACCATCGCGCCCACCCGGGCCAGGTCGCGCCCACCCGGTTCGGGCCGGCCTGGTCCGGTCCGGTTCGGGCGAGCCTGATCCGGTTCGGTCCGGTTCGGTCCGGTCCGGCCTGGTCCGGGCCGGGTCGCGCGGGTCGGCGGTTCAGTGCTTGCGCAGGCGGGAGGAGTAGTCCTCCGGCGGCAGGAAGTTCGACCACCGTTCCGGGAACTCGGACGGCATCCCGGCGTCCCCCTCCTCGTCGTCCTCCGATTCGCCCTCGGCGAGCGCCCGCCAGGCGGCGGCGCGTGCGATCAGCTGCGCGGCCTCCGCCTCGCGGGCCCGCTCGTTGGCCTCGCGGGCCGCGGCGGTGGCGACGGACGGCCAGACGCGGTCGATGGCGGCGTTCACGGCCGCGCCGACGAGGACGGCGAAGGCCGAGACCCCGATCCACAGCAGGACGGCGACGGGGGCGGCCAGCGATCCGTAGATGGTCGGGCCCTCGACGGTGTTCGTGAGGTAGATCCGCAGCAGGAACGAGCCCAGCACCCACATGGCGAGGGCGACGAGCGCACCCGGCACGTCTTCGATCCACGGGGATCGCACGGGTACGGACACGTGGTACAGCGTGGTCAGGAAGGCGATGGACAGCAGGGTGACCGTCGGCCAGTAGAGCACCGCGATCACCTCGGTGCTCCAGGGCAGCCAGCGCACGACGGCGTCCGGCCCTGCGACCATCAGCGGCAGCACGATCGCGCCGATCACGAGGGCCACCACGTACAGCAGGAAGGCCAGCAGCCGGGTCTTGACGATGCCGCGCTGGCCGTCGAGCCCGTACATCACGGTGATGGTGTCGATGAAGACGTTGACCGCCCGCGAGCCCGACCAGAGGGCGAAGGCGAAGCCGAGGGAGATCAGGTCGGGGCGGCCGCGGTTGGTGACGTCGTCGAGCATGGGTTTCGCGATGTCGTTGACGCCCCGGTCGGAGAGCACGGTGCCGACCGCGCGCAGGATGTTCTCCTCGATGGAGGCCACGAAGGTGCCACCCGTCCACCCGTCGACGTACCCGAGCACGCCCAGCAGGCCGAGGAACAGCGGTGGCAGCGACAGCAGCGTGAAGAACGCCGCCTCGGCCGCCAGGCCGAGGATCCGGTACTCGATGCACGAATTGACGGTGTCCTTCAGCAGCAGCCACGCCATCTTGCGCTTGGAGACGTTGCGGTAGAGGGCGCGGGCCCGATGGAGCCGCCCGGGGACCCGCTCGGGTGTTTCTTTTGCTGGCTGCACGTCCTTACGGTATCCGCATGGCAGCCACCACCCACACCGTCACCAATCAGGCCCCGCCCCTGGTGGGCTACGACGTCTACGGCACCGATCGGGTCCTGAGCGAGGGGGTGGAACGGCACCTGTCGGCGTCGTCGCCCGAGCTCCTCGACGAGGTGCGGGGGGAGCTCTCCGAGCTCGGGCGGTCCGCGGGCTCGGCGCAGGCCCAGAGCTGGGGCGTGGAGGCGAACGAGAACCCCCCGAGACTGCGTACGCACGATCGGTACGGGCACCGGATTGACGAAGTGGGGTTCCACCCGGCGTGGCACCGGCTGCTCGGGCACGCGGTGGGCGCCGGGCTCACCGATGCGTGGGGGCGGCCGGCCGGACACCTGCGCCGCGCGGCCGGGTTCTTCGTGTGGTCGCAGGCCGAGGCGGGGCACGGCTGCCCCGTGTCGATGACCCACGCGGCGGTGCCGGCGCTGCGGGCGGACCCGGAGCTGGCCGCGGAGTGGGAGCCGCGGCTGACCTCGCACGTGTACGAGCGGGAGTTGCGGCCGGCCGCCCAGAAGGCCGGGGTGCTGTTCGGCATGGGGATGACGGAGAAGCAGGGCGGCAGCGACGTACGGGCGAACACGACGGCGGCGAAGCCGCTGGACGCGGCGGGCGAGTACCTGCTGACGGGGCACAAGTGGTTCTGTTCGGCGCCGATGTCGGACGGGTTCCTGGTGCTGGCGCAGGCGCCGTCGGCCGGGAGGGACCGGCTGACCTGCTTCCTGGTGCCGCGGGTGCTGCCGGACGGCACGCGCAACGTGTTCGCGATCCAGCGGCTGAAGGACAAGCTGGGCAACCGGTCGAACGCGTCGGCCGAGGTGGAGTTCGACGGGACGTGGGCGCGGCGGGTCGGCGAGGAGGGGCGGGGGGTGCGGACCATCATCGACATGGTCGCGGCGACCCGGCTGGACTGCGTGCTGGGCTCGGCGGCGCTGATGCGGCAGGCGCTGACGCAGGCCGTGCACCACGCGGAGCACCGCTCTGTTTTCGGAGCGCGGCTCATCGAGCAGCCCCTGATGCGCAACGTGCTGGCCGACCTCGCCCTGGAGTCGGAGGCCGCCACCACGCTGGCGCTGCGCCTGGCGGCCGCCTACGACGCCGGGACGGAGCAGGAGCGGGCCTTCCTGCGCATCGCGGTGCCCGCCGCGAAGTACTGGGTGACCAAACGCTGTACGCCGATGGTGGCGGAGGCCCTGGAGTGTCTGGGCGGCAATGGCTACGTCGAGGAGTCCGGGCTGCCGCGGCTGCTGCGCGAGTCGCCGCTGAACTCGATCTGGGAGGGCTCGGGCAACGTCCAGGCCCTGGACGTCCTGCGGGCGCTCCAGAGGGAACCGCAGGCGCTGAACGCCTTCCTCCAGGAGGTGGGGCGGGCACGGGGCGCCGATCACCGGCTGGATTCGGCCATCAAGGGGCTGCTGACGGAGCTCGCGGACCTGGAGGGCATCGAGGCGCGGGGGCGCCGGGTGGTGGAGCGGATGGCGCTGGTGCTCCAGGGGTCGCTGCTGGTGCGCTGGGCGCCGCCGGAGGTGGCGGACGCGTTCTGCGCCTCGCGCCTGGGCGGCGACGGGGGTGCCGCCTTCGGGACGCTGCCGCACACCCTGGGGCTGGCGGCGCTGGTCGAACGGGCGCGGATCGCGGACTAGGTTCCGAAAGCCCGTCCCCAAACAGGTCCGGAGAGGTCCGAGCCGGGATCCGGGCCCGTTGACCGGGAGCAGGGGCGGCGCCGCGCCGACTCGGCGCCACCCCCATCCGAAAGCCCCGAGGAGGAGCTGTCACGCCGCGAGGCGACGTCCGGACAGTTTCCGTCGGGTGACCGGGACTTGGCGAGAGTTGCATACCGTTGCAACCCTCTGAGTCGGAACCGTCCGCCGCGCGCACCCGGGGAAGGGCGCCTGCGGTCGGCGCGGTCGGTTCCCTCGTACGTCCTGTTCCGCACGGGGAGGTTCCGGTGGCCCACACCGCAGGCAGCACGGTCGATGTGGCACGCATCTCGGCCATGGACGCGCGGGACGCCGCGCGACTGCTCAAGGGGGTGCGGGCCGCCGCGCTGGCCGGGGACCGGCCGCCCGCGGAGCCGCGGCCGGAGATCGCCGAGTCCTGGCGCCGGATGCTGGCGTGCGGGGTGCATCCGGACCGGGACGCGCGCTCGCGGATGCTGTCGGCGGCCGAGACGGAGGAGCGGCGGCAGGTGTCGCCGCTGCGGGAGGTCCTGCCGGTGCTGCGCGAGGGGCTGCTCCCGGCGCTGGACACGTCGCTGCACATCATGGTCGTCGCGGACGCGGAGGGGCGGCTGCTGTGGCGGGAGGGGGCCGCGTCGATCCTGCGCAAGGCGGACCGGCTGGGCTTCTCGGTCGGCGCCGACTGGGCCGAGGCGGTGGTCGGCACGAACGGGGTGGGCACCGCCCTGGTGGCCCGGCAGCCCGTTCAGGTGTTCTCGGCGGAGCACTTCGTCTCCAGCCACCACGAGTGGACCTGCGCGGGGGCGCCGGTACGGGATCCGCGGGACGGGCAGCTGCTGGGCGTGGTGGACGTCAGCGGGCCGCTGGCCACCATGCACCCGGCCACCCTGGCCTGGGTGAGTGCGGTGGCCCGCCTCGCGGAGCGGGAGTTGCGGGTGCGCCACCTGGAGTCGCTGGAGCGGCTGCGGGCGGTCGCGGCGCCGCTGCTGGCCCGCCTGCCCGGGCAGGCCCTGGCGCTGGACCCGCACGGCTGGACGGCGGCGGTGACGGGGCTGGCCCCGGCGGACCGGGTCCCGCTGCCGAAGGGGTTCGGGCCCGGCAGGGTGTGGGTGCCGCAGCTCGGGGACTGCGTGGTGGAGCCGCTGCCGGGCGGCTGGCTGCTGCGCGTGGCGCAGACGCCGGGCGCGGCGACGGCGGCGAGCCGGGTCGTCCTGGACCTGAGCCGGCCGCGCGCCTGGTCGGCGACCGTGTACGGGGCCGCCGGGAGCTGGTCCCAGGAGCTGAGCCCGCGCCACGCGGAGCTGCTGTTCCTGCTGGCGGAGGGGCCGCGGGGCCGGTCGGCGGCGGAGCTCGCGGCGGAGCTGTTCGGGGACCCGACGCGGACGGTGACGGTCCGGGCGGAGCTGTCCCGGGTCCGGCGGCACCTGGGCGGGGTGCTCACGCACCGCCCGTACCGCTTCGCCGACGACGTGGAGGTGGAGCTGATCCGTCCGCAGGACCCGGCGGCGCTGCTGCCGCACTCCACGGCCCCGGCGGTGATCAAGGCCCGCCTGGGCCGTTCGGGGCCGGCCGTGATTCCCTGACCTGCATGAGCACCATCACCCTCACCACCTGGTCCCTGGAAATGACCTCGCCGCAGGACCTGGTCCGGGCCGCCGTCCCAGGACCTGAGATCCATGTCCAGCGGGCGGAGGTCCCCTCGCCCGAGTTCAGCCGCTTCCTCTACGCCTCGGTGGGCGGTGACATCCACTGGACGGACCGGCTGTCGCTGACCCGGGCGCAGTGGGTGGAGCAGCTGGACCGTCCCGGCGTGGAGACGTGGGTGGCGTACGACCGCGGGACGCCGGCGGGGTACGTCGAGCTGGACCCGCAGGACGACGGCGTGGTGGAGATCATGTACTTCGGGCTGCTCCCGGACTTCCGCGGGCGCCGCATCGGGGGCCACCTGCTGACGCTGGGCGTCGAGGCGGCCTGGTCGCTGGCGGACCGCTGGCCGCAGCGCCCGGCGACGACGCGGGTGTGGCTGCACACCTGCAGCCAGGACGGCCCGACGGCGATGGACAACTACCTCCGCCGCGGGTTCAAGGTCTTCCGGACGGAGACGGAGGACAAGGCGGCCACCGAAACCCCGGGCCCCTGGCCGGGCGCGTAACGGCACGTGCGGCATCCGGCCCGCGCGCCGCCGCGGCTGCGCGGCCGGGCGGGTGGGGCGCACGCGGCCGGATCCCGCGCCTCCCCGCTGCGTGACCGGCGTCACGTCGTCTCAGATTGCGGGACCACATCGTCCGGATTGTGGACAGTAGTGGACTCCTCCAATCGGCACATGACACGCTTCCGCCATGAATGGAGCTGGAATTGCCTTGGTGAGTCGGCGGCACGTCGACCTCGGCCGCATGTCCAGCGCCATCTGTTCGGCGCGCTGACGGAACCAGCCACCGCCGCACAGCGCCCCGCACAGCGTCGTAGCGCAGGCGCCCAGCCCGCAGTCCCCTGAAGGCAGAACACCGCCCTGACCACCGGCACAACCGGAACCGGGCGGCTCTCGGCCGCACCTGCTTCAGCGCAGGGCCGATGCCAGGGGCACTCGCCGCCCCTCCCCCTGCCCTTGCACCGAGCCGCCGAAGAAGGACGTACCGCCATGGCCGCCACCCCCGAAACGCCCGCCGCCGCGCGCCGAAAGACCGGCCGCCACCGCGGTGAGGGTCAGTGGGCCGTTGGACACCACACCCCCCTCAACGGCAACGAGCAGTTCAAGAAGGACGACGACGGTCTCAACGTGCGGACACGCATCGAGACGATCTACTCCAAGACCGGCTTCGACTCGATCGACCCCAACGACCTGCGCGGACGCATGCGCTGGTGGGGTCTGTACACGCAGCGCAAGCCCGGGATCGACGGCGGCAAGACCGCGATCCTGGAGCCGGAGGAGCTGGACGACAAGTTCTTCATGCTGCGCGTGCGCATCGACGGCGGCCGGCTGACCACCGAGCAGCTCCGCGTCATCGGCGAGATCTCGCAGGAGTTCGCGCGCGGCACCGCCGACCTCACCGACCGGCAGAACGTGCAGTACCACTGGATCCGGATCGAGGACGTCCCGGAGATCTGGCGCCGCCTGGAGGCCGTCGGCCTGTCGACCACCGAGGCCTGCGGTGACACGCCCCGCGTCATCCTCGGTTCGCCCGTCGCCGGCATCGCCGAGGACGAGATCATCGACGGCACGCCCGCCATCGAGGAGATCCAGCGCCGCATCGTCGGCAACAAGGAGTTCTCGAACCTGCCGCGCAAGTTCAAGTCGGCGGTCTCCGGCTCGCCGCTGCTCGACGTGGCGCACGAGATCAACGACGTCGCCTTCGTCGGCGTGAACCACCCCGAGCACGGCCCCGGCTTCGACGTGTGGGTCGGCGGCGGCCTCTCGACCAACCCCAAGCTGGGCGTCCGCCTGGGCACCTGGGTCTCGCTCGACGAGGTCCCGGACGTCTACGAGGGCGTCATCTCGATCTTCCGCGACTACGGCTACCGGCGCCTGCGCAACCGCGCCCGGCTGAAGTTCCTCGTCGCCGACTGGGGCCCGGCCAAGTTCCGCCAGGTCCTGGAGGACGAGTACCTCAGCCGCAAGCTGACCGACGGCCCGGCGCCCGAGCAGCCCAGCGGCCAGTGGCGCGACCACGTCGGCGTGCACCGGCAGCAGGACGGCAAGTTCTACGTCGGCTTCGCGCCCCGCGTCGGCCGCGTGGACGGCGCCACCCTGACCAAGATCGCGGACGTCGCCGAGCAGCACGGCTCCGGTCGCCTGCGCACCACCGCCGAGCAGAAGATGATCGTCCTCGACGTCGAGGCGGACCGCGTCGACTCCGTCGTCGCCGCGCTGGAGGCGCTGGACCTGCGGGTCAAGCCGTCCCCGTTCCGACGCGGCACGATGGCCTGCACCGGCATCGAGTTCTGCAAGCTGGCCATCGTCGAGACGAAGGCGCGCGGCGCGTCGCTGATCGACGAGCTGGAGCGCCGCCTGCCGGAGTTCGCCGAGCCGCTGACCATCAACATCAACGGCTGCCCGAACGCCTGCGCCCGCATCCAGGTGGCGGACATCGGTCTCAAGGGCCAGCTGGTCCTGGACGACGACGGCAACCAGGTGGAGGGCTACCAGGTCCACCTGGGCGGCGCGCTCGGCCTGGAGGCCGGCTTCGGCCGCAAGGTCCGCGGTCTCAAGGTCACCGCGGCCGGTCTGCCCGACTACGTCGAGCGGGTCGTCACGCGCTTCCAGGAGCAGCGCGAGGACGGCGAGCGCTTCGCCGCGTGGGTGACCCGCGCGAAGGACGAGGACCTCTCGTGAGCGAGCGCGCGGCCCCGTTCCACTGCCCGTACTGCGGCGACGAGGACCTGTTCCCGAACGAGACGGGTCACGGCGCCTGGGAGTGCAGGGCCTGCAACCGGGCCTTCCAGCTGAAGTACCTCGGGCTGCTGGCCCGGGGCGTTCGGTCCGACACCGCCGGAGGGGAAGAGATATGACGAGCAGTCATACAGGGCGGACGCGCGATCTCAAGGCGCTGGCCGAGCAGGCGGGCCGGGACCTGGAGGACGCCTCCGCGCTGGAGATCCTCACGTGGGCTGCGGAGACCTTCGGCCCGAAGTTCGCCGTGACCTCCTCCATGGAGGACGCGGTGGTCGCCCACCTGGCCTCCCGCGCCTTCCCCGGCGTGGACGTGGTCTTCCTGGACACGGGCTACCACTTCGAGGAGACGATCGGCACCCGCGACGCGGTCCAGGCCGTGATGGACGTCAACGTCATCACGCTGACCCCGCGCCGGACGGTGGCCGAGCAGGACGCGGAGTACGGCCCGAAGCTGCACGACCGCGACCCCGACCTGTGCTGCGCCCTGCGCAAGGTCAAGCCGCTGGAAGAGGGCCTGACCGCGTACGAGGCGTGGGCGACGGGCCTGCGCCGCGACGAGTCCCCCACCCGGGCCGGCACCCCCGTGGTCGGCTGGGACGAGAAGCGGCAGAAGGTCAAGATCTCCCCGATCGCCCGCTGGACGCAGGACGACGTGGACGCGTACGTCGCGGAACACGGTGTCCTGACCAACCCGCTGCTGATGGACGGCTACGCCTCGGTCGGCTGCGCCCCCTGCACCCGCCGCGTGGCGGAGGGCGAGGACGCACGGGCCGGCCGCTGGGCCGGACGGGCCAAGACCGAGTGCGGACTGCACGGCTGATGACGGACACGGACAGCAGAGAACCGACGGAGAAGCAGATGAGCGTGAGCGACCAGGGCGCCACCGTGTGGCTGACCGGGCTGCCCAGCGCGGGCAAGACCACCATCGCCTACGCGCTGGCCGAGCGGCTGCGCGGCGAGGGCCACCGCGTGGAGGTCCTCGACGGCGACGAGATCCGCGAGTTCCTCTCCGCCGGCCTGGGTTTCACCCGGGAGGACCGCCACACCAACGTGCAGCGGATCGGGTTCGTCGCCGAACTGCTGGCGAGCAACGGCGTCAAGGCGCTCGTGCCGGTGATCGCGCCGTTCGCGGACAGCCGCGAGGCCGTCCGCAAGCGGCACGCCGCCGAGGGCACCTCGTACCTGGAGGTCCACGTGGCCACCCCGGTCGAGGTCTGCTCCGAGCGTGACGTGAAGGGCCTGTACGCCAAGCAGGCGGCGGGCGAGATCTCCGGTCTGACCGGCGTCGACGACCCGTACGAGGCTCCGGAGTCCCCGGACCTCCGCATCGAGTCGCACACGCAGACCGTGCAGGAGTCGGCATCGGCCCTGCACGCGCTGCTCACCGAGAGGGGTCTGGCATGACGGCCACCGTCGCCCACCTGCACGAAGAGACCGACGCGCCCTACGCGCTGTCACACCTCGACGCCCTCGAGTCGGAGGCCGTGCACATCTTCCGCGAGGTGGCGGGCGAGTTCGAGAAGCCGGTGATCCTCTTCTCCGGCGGCAAGGACTCGATCGTGATGCTGCACCTGGCGCTGAAGGCGTTCGCGCCGGCGCCGGTGCCGTTCACGCTGCTGCACGTCGACACCGGGCACAACTTCCCCGAGGTCCTCGCCTACCGCGACCGGGCCGTGGCGAAGCACAACCTGCGCCTGCACGTGGCCTCCGTCCAGGAGTACATCGACGCCGGGAAGCTCCGCGAGCGCCCCGACGGCGTCCGCAACCCGCTGCAGACCGTCCCCCTCACCGAGGCGATCCAGCAGCTGAAGTTCGACGCCGTCTTCGGCGGCGGCCGCCGCGACGAGGAGAAGGCCCGTGCCAAGGAGCGCGTCTTCTCCCTGCGCGACGAGTTCTCCCAGTGGGACCCGCGCCGCCAGCGCCCCGAGCTGTGGCAGCTCTACAACGGCCGCCACGCCCCGGGCGAGCACGTGCGCGTGTTCCCGCTGTCCAACTGGACCGAGCTGGACGTGTGGCAGTACATCGCCCGCGAGGAGATCGAGCTGCCGGAGATCTACTTCGCCCACGAGCGCGAGGTGTTCCAGCGCAACGGCATGTGGCTGACGGCGGGCGAGTGGGGCGGTCCCAAGGAGGGCGAGACCACCGAGACCCGCCTGATCCGCTACCGCACCGTCGGTGACATGTCCTGCACCGGTGCCGTCGACTCCGACGCCACCACGCTGGACGCCGTGATCACCGAGATCGCCGCCTCCCGGCTCACCGAGCGGGGCGCGACCCGCGCCGACGACAAGCTGTCCGAGGCCGCGATGGAAGACCGCAAGCGCGAAGGGTACTTCTAACATGACCAGCACCACCGAGCAGTTCGCCGATCTGGCGGCGACCACCCTGCTGCGCTTCGCGACCGCCGGCTCCGTCGACGACGGCAAGTCCACCCTGGTCGGGCGCCTGCTCCACGACTCCAAGTCGGTGCTGACCGACCAGCTGGAGGCGGTCGAGCGGGTTTCCGCGAGCCGCGGTCAGGACGCCCCCGACCTGGCCCTGCTGACCGACGGCCTGCGGGCCGAGCGGGAGCAGGGCATCACCATCGACGTCGCGTACCGCTACTTCGCCACCGCCCGGCGCCGGTTCATCCTCGCCGACACCCCGGGGCACGTGCAGTACACGCGGAACATGGTCACCGGCGCCTCCACCGCCGACCTGGCCGTGGTCCTCGTCGACGCCCGCAACGGCGTGATCGAGCAGACCCGCAGGCACGCCGCCGTCGCGGCCCTGCTGCGTGTCCCGCACGTGGTCCTGGCCGTCAACAAGATGGACCTGGTGGGCTACGAGGAGCAGGTCTTCGCCAAGATCGCCGAGGAGTTCACCGCGTACGCCTCGGACCTGGGCGTCCCGGAGATCACCGCGATCCCGATCTCGGCGCTCGCCGGCGACAACGTGGTCGAGCCGTCCGCCCACATGGACTGGTACGGCGGCCCGACGGTGCTGGAGCACCTGGAGACCGTCCCGGTCAGCCACGACCTCACGGCCTGCCCGGCGCGTTTCCCGGTGCAGTACGTGATCCGCCCGCAGACCGCCGAGCACCCCGACTACCGCGGCTACGCCGGCCAGATCGCCTCCGGCGTGCTGCGCGTCGGCGAGGCCGTCACCGTCCTTCCGTCGGGCCGCACCTCGGTCATCGCCGGGATCGACGCACTCGGCGAGAGCGTGGACATCGCCTGGGCGCCCCAGTCGGTGACGGTCCGGCTGGCGGACGACATCGACATCTCCCGCGGTGACCTGATCGCGCCGTCCGCGAACCCGCCGGCCACCACCCAGGACGTCGTCGCCACGGTCTGCCACGTCGCCGACCAGCCCCTCTCGGTCGGTGCGCGGGTGCTGCTCAAGCACACGACGCGGACGGTCAAGGCGATCGTCAAGGAGATCCCCTCGCGGCTGACCCTCGACGACCTGTCCCAGCACCCTGACCCCGGGCAGCTGGTGGCCAACGACATCGGCCGCGTCGTCGTACGGACCGCCGAGCCGCTCGCGCTCGACGCGTACGCCGACTCGCGCCGCACCGGGTCCTTCCTGCTGATTGACCCGGCCGACGGCACCACCCTGGCGGCGGGCATGGCCGGGGAGTCCTTCGCCTCCCAGGCGCGGACCACCGTGCAGGCCGATGACGAGGGATGGGACTTCTGACCCGTGCTCTCCGACATCTACTCCACCTTCGCCAAGGAGGGCGGCCGCGTAGGCAGCGGCCGCCTCGGCAGCGGCCAGGGAGGGGTGGCGCGATGTGCGCGATGACGTACGTGCACTGCCCGCACGCCCTCACCCCCCACGAGCCGTACCCGTCCCCGCTGCACAGACGAAGACCCGCGTCATGAGTTGACGCTGCGAGAGGAAGCCCTCCGTGCCTGCCCCCAGCACCACCACCAGTAAGACCGTGCGCCGCGGTATCGCCGCCGCTGCCGCCCTGCCGCTCCTGATCGGCGCGCTCGCCTCGTGCGGCTACGGCTCCCAGGCCGAGAAGGGTGACGCGAAGACGTCCGCCTCCCCCGCCGCGGACACCAAGAAGCTCTCCGCCTCCGAGGTCCGCAT